>JAZQKV010000052.1:0-59205 GCA_045542335.1 Eubacteriales bacterium | reverse complement strand
CTCAATCCGAAAAAATTAGAACATCGCAGAAGGCTTATAAACAGTTTTCTTAACTCTGTTTACTTATTCGACGACAAAATTATAATCGATTGTAACTACAAGGACGGCACAGAAACTATTACTTTCGAGGAAATAGAAAATTCTGCCTTGGGTTCGGATTTAAGATCACTCGCTGCACCATTTTTAGTGTTCGTAATTCGTGTTACGGACACTTTTTCTTTAAAACAGTAATATATAGAAAACGACAGTAAATGCATTTTTACTGCCGTTTTTTAGTTTAATTCCTTTCCCTGCTTTGGTGGAAATGATACTGTAACTCCCCTGTTATATCTGATACTTTGCATAAAAACGCACCTTATACAAATCAGTAAAGGTGCGTTTTATTATATGTGTTTTATGCTTGGTCAGGAGGCTTTTTTATGCATAACCCGCTTTTTTCAAGAGAATTTCATTGTTTTTCTTCGCTATTCATAATCGAGGCATATAACAAAAGCTGCCTTAATGAATTCACTCCAAGTTTTGAATAGATATTTCGGTTGTGAAATCTGACTGTCGATTCTTTTATATCAAATATTTCGACAATTTCTTTAACTTTTTTTCCTGCAAGGTAATGTTCAAATACAGCTCGCTCCATGGGAGTGAGTGTCTTCATTCCCATTATAAAGTTGGCATAATCGTCAGGATCAACTTCATTCTTCCGAGAATATGCTAATCTGGAAATTTTAAGTTTTGCTTCGTTGTTCTCGTTGCTTACCTGTTCGAGTTTGTTCTGAATCTGTGTGCGTTGACACTCAATTTCTGCAAGTGCCTGTTCGTTTTTTGTGTCTTGCTCGGCAAGAAAAGCAAAAAGGTCATCAATTTCAATAATGCCGGATGGTCTGAGATCGGATTTATTCTCTTTGAACTGATTTATGCTCTTTTTTATCGGTGTTATATACTTTTTGCTGAACCATAAACACACACCAAGACTTACCAAAGCAATAATAAAGAAAACTGAAATATTTTTCATCTGACCATCTCGGACAACTTTCTCATATTGCTTTTTAGGGAACATTATGGCAATTGTTAATATATTGCCTCCGATAAAAACTTGCTTTTCTTTGCCGATGTACTCATAATTTCCACATTGATATTCAGTAAAAGAGCCATATTCTCTCGAAATAATGCTATCAATATTTGGAGGAATATAGCCGGACCGGTTTGAAATAAATTGGCCGGTATACCCATTGTTGGTTTTGTCAAGCAACGCACAAACCGTCTGATTGCTTTCAGTGTCAGCGGCACTATATGCAAGCTGAGTGTACAGATCGCTGATTTCAAAGCCGCATATGCCTATTATCTGGCCTGATTTGCCATATATTGGTGAATAAATGTACCGTGCACGTTCCCAGGTTTCGGGGATTTTAGTTACACTGCTCAAAATATAATCTTTTTTGTCAAATACGCTTAAATCGTGAAACACATCTGTTTGAATCTCGTTCTGCCATGTGCTGAAAAGGTTTATATTGTTTTCTCTGGCAACTTTGGATGAACCGCGTACCAAAGCAACTTTTGTGTTGATTGTGCTGTCGGCATAGAGGTTAGCAAACTTTATGTAAATGCCGTTATAGTGTGAAAATTCGGAAGTGCTGTTAACAGTGGTGTTTAGAATATAAAAAGCACCGCTGCAAGGCGCAACACGAAGATTGGTGTAAACTTCATTATAGCTTTCTGATTGCAAAGCAGTTAAAGCGTTGATGTTGTTTGACAAATCGTCAAAGTTTAAGTTATTCTTTGTCAGGTAGTTATCGATGATGCCTTCCATTTTTTTAGAGAATGACAAAGAATATGCAGCCAGCTTCTCAATATCATGTTCTGTCTGTACAACGTGATAATCAAGTTGGTTATCAAGATATAACTCTATGCGGCTGTCTGTTGGATTAAGAATCCCGAACAAACTCAATAACAGCAGCAATAGCATGAGCGACGTGATAATCGCAGATGCGACATATAGAAAGAATCGTCGCCTTAAAGTTAAGTTTCCTGTTTTTATACTCTCATACAAATGAAAAATTTTCATTCTCAAAACTTATCTCCTCTTTTCTCTCACAAAATCCGATTTAATTGTAAATACTACGGATTTGAGCAAGAGAAGAATCAACAAGTTCTTCAAGTAGCATTTCGGAATCTTCGCCGTTTTCCACACGATCAAGAAATTCATTATGCGCAGATTTCAAAACTGATTTAACATTTTTCTCAAACGAAGCCTGTATGTCGGAAGCTCCCGCATAAACAGGAATCTCACAATATGAGCAATTGTCAAACATATCGTTTACAGCGTTATAAAGTAAACGGTATTTTTCATTTTCAACGCTGTCTACATTGTTAAAGAGATGTTCAAAAGCTTCCGTTGTGACAGGAAGATAACCTGACTTTGTTACAAATTTAAGATTATTCTCCTTTTTTATCAGCCATTTTGCAAAGATTGCAGCTGCATGATTCTTGCGTTCATCTTCGTTGTTTTTGGCAAAAAGACCGCCACCTCGGTGTACGACAGTTGCGTCAGAATTCTCAAAATGCGGATAAGCAAGAATTGAGGTTTTAATATCCTCGGTTGTGTTGTCAGCATAGGTAATATAATCACGGAGATATAATATTCCGGCTGTCGAACCTATATTGCAGATAACTTCACCTGTTTTCCAACGGTCGGAAGCATAGCCGTCACCAAGGCACAATCCGCCGTAAATTCCAGCTTCTGCCATAGGACACCAAACCTTTTTAAAAGTGTCACTTTCAGTATTTAACTTTCCGTTTTTTACAAACTCGTCACCAAAGGTATTCATGCCTGCCAGAAAATAATGATAAAAGTCGTTAATCTGGAACATATCCTGACCATTTGACCAATCATAATACTTTTTACACGCAGAAAATGTTCCCTCAAACTCTGAAAGAGTTTCCCGGCCGACACCGGTGGCAGCTGAAAACTTGTCAAATAAAGTCTGATTCAGAAACAAAAGCTCGGTTGATTTTGCGACTGGTAACATCAGTAATTTATCATCAAAATAACCTTCTTCAATAAACTCATTAACAAAGCATTTCTTTTCTTCATCAGAAAAATAGTTGTTCCAATTCAACAGATTTTCATAACCTATAATCTCTGCAACTCTCGGATATGCCGTAAATAAATCGGGAAGCTCGGGAACACCGGGGGTGTTATTTGCAGCAGCTGTGAGTGCTTCGTCGATTGCGGAAGAACTGCTTACTGAAACAACATTTACCATGATTCCTTTCTCTCTTCCGAATGTTGTGTTAAACTCGTTGATAACGTCATTCAAGGGAGATTCGGTCTGGCTTCCGTAAACGTGCCACATGGTGAGAGTAACGGGATCATCGGGATCAGGTGTCGTTTTGTCGGAACATCCTGCAAGGCTTAAAATAAGAAACATTCCTGACAGAATAAGGGACAATGTCTTTTTCATAAAATTTCCTCCTTTGTGTGCTTTTGCAGCACAATAGCTGCCATTATTCCGTCTCATTGAAAGAAAACACCGTTTTTGACAGGATTATTCAAATTTTCCTATCAATTTGATAGTTTTTGACGGGGACAAATGGCTTAAAATCAGTATAATTATAATTGCAAGATAACAAGGAGGGTATAAATAACTTGCCTCGGTTTTGAGATTTTTAAAGGGTACCCCCCTTTATGCTGTGATTAACTTTACTGCATAAAACACTCTGTCACCGCGCCAACGAGAAACAGAGTCCGCCCTAAATCTTCTTTATTGTAAGTGAAAGTGTTTATTTATAATATCGCTTTCACTTCAAATCTTATTATACCACAAATTATTGTTTCAGTCAATCTTTTTGATAATTTTTATCAATTTGTTTATATTTTAATTTTGAAAGGAGTTGGAGTCTTATGAGTGAAAAAAAGACAGCAAGTTACAGAGTTGAGAGAGATAAAGAAGGAAATCGGTATTTGTTCTTTTGTGACTTATCTCATGCGTTGGTGTGTGAAAGTGAACCGATAAAGACAGAAACTCCTGAAGAAGAATTGATTGTTGCATGGGAAAAATTTGGTAAAAACAGCTTTAATCATTGCCGTAAATGCGGCAAGTGGGTTACTGATGTGATGTATAACCCGGACGTTTTAAACTGCGTTATGTGCACACCAATTGAGGACTATCCGGATTTTTGCCCAAAGTGTGGCGAGAAGACCCAGGACCCTGCTAATTTCTGTCATATATGCGGAGCTAAATTATTTTATGGAGGTGCGATTGTGAATGAAAAAACAGAATGTAGTTAGAAGAGATTCGCTTTTTTATTTTGGTTTTGGGGTCGACTCTATGAGAAACTCTGTTGTTTGTCCTGATTGCAATTCGCTTGAAACGAGCACAAAAATGTTTTGTCGTAAGTGCAATGCACGGCTCCCAAAAACTAATTTATATGATTTGTATAAGTCATACCATGTTTGTTGTCGGGAATGTGGAAACGTTCTTTCGTCAGCAATGGAGTATTGCACTCATTGCGGTGTAGGTGTTAAAGCAATATCTGAGTTATGCGCACAGTAAATACTATAAAACTTCTCAGAGATTATTTCTGAAGATGAGAATAAAGAATAGTTTAAACATTATGGCACAAGCGGTGAATTTATTAAATTTGGAGGAATATCATGAAAAGAATTATTTCATTGATTTTATGTTTAACAATGCTTTTTAGCTTGTCATTGGTTGTTGATGTCAGTGCTCAGAAATTTACGGATGTTTCACCTGATAGTTGGTATTATGGCGATGTTATGAACGCTGTGAATCTCGGACTTATAAACGGAAAGACTGAAACCACTTATTGCCCGGATAATAACCTCACATATGCAGAAGCTTTTAAGCTTGCAGCTTGTATGCATCAGCTTGCAACGCAAGGTGCTGTTTCCCTTAAAAATGGAAAAGATCAATGGTATTCAACATATGTTGAATATTGCTTTGAGAACGGAATATACGATGTTTTTATGCTTGAAATTACAGATGAAGAAATAGATCCCACTGCAAACATAACCCGCTCAATGTACATGAATCTGTTTTCAAAGGCACTTCCCACGGAAATGCTTCCTATTATCAATTTTGTGCCTTATGGTGCGATTCCCGATGTTCCTGTGGATGCAATTTACACCGAGGGCGTTTATAAGCTGTACAGAGCAGGGGTTCTTCAGGGCTCGGATGCAAAGCATAGCTGTAAACCGTTTGACTTTATCAGAAGAAGTGAGGTTGCGGCAATCCTCACCCGTATGATGGATATCACAAAAAGAATAAGGTTTGATATGGGCACTCCCGTTGAGTACAAGCCGCTTGAAATTGAAAAGCAACCTGTCTCATCAGTTTTTAAAAGCGACGAAATACCAACTGCTTCGGTCAGCGTTATGGGCGGAGTACCTCCGTATATCTATTCCTGGCAGTTTTTCCAAGAAGGTATATGGCTTGATATAGGTTTACTTGCAAAGTTTGAGCCTGAGATTGTGACTATTCTTAAGGGATATGACACAGATACGGTTAAATCCTCAAGTGCAATCAATACCACAGAAGATATAGACATATTGGTCAGATGCAACGTTAAAGATACAATTGGAAACAGTGTCCTTACAAATGAAGCAGCAATCACAATCAAAGGTAAGGATAATACTGAAACGGAGATTCCTGCAAAGCCTGACAACAACACAACAGGAGATAAGGGTGCTCAGTATTATTTTGACAATGCTGATGAATCAAGAGGTGAAAATCCTGTAAGTCCCATTAAAGTATCGGTATCTGGTACAGAGTTCAGATTTCTCAAGGGAGAACATATCACAGTCAAGGTTGAAGCAACCGGCGGCACTATCGCACCCGAAAACAAGTATCACACTTACCGTTGGTACAGATACGATGAAACCGACGGAAAATGGAACTTCTACACAGGTGGCACTTATCATCCCACAAACGGCTATAATCCTTCTTTGAATTTCTACGAGAGCCTGATTGAAGTTCCCGGCGAGATTTTTAAATTCAAGTGCGTTGTAAAAGATCAGGAAGGCTATACCGGTGAAAGCGAAGTTGTCACTATTACAACGTCGGATTTTACACTTGAACAGGGGCTGTCCGAAAGCATTGACGTAGTAGTCGGTGAGCAGGTGGAATTATCCGTCGGTGTTAAGGGCGGTAAAGAGCCATATAATTATGAATGGTATATTGCCGAGTTTGTTGTTCCCACGAAAACCTACACCAAGCATCCAATGGGAAATCTCAAAGGTGAAGCAGTCAAGTTCACCATGCTTCCCGAATATCTCCCCAAATCGGATAATGTGATAAAAAGTTTCGGCTGCACCATTACCGATGCCGAGGGAAGCGAAGTTGATACCACATCTATGATAGTTGACAAAACTCCGAAATCTCTGCCTCTTACCGTTGTAGGTCAGCCAAAGAGACTCACAGCTTCCCCGGGATACGGTTCTCTCTTACAGTTCGATATAAGTGTCCACGGAGGAACTGAGCCATATAGCTATGAGTGGTTCTACGACGAGAGATCGAGAAGGGATGTTGTTTCCGTATCTCTCGAGTCAATCAAGCAAACAGTTGATACACAGATAAAGATGTTCGGTTCAACGCTTTCTGTTAAGCTTCATGAAGCAAATCCTGTTATAGGAAAGGATATATATTGCGTAGTGACAGATGCCAAAGGTAATACTGTAAAGTCAGAAGCTGTGGCTGTATGTCCCGATTTTATCATCATTGAGCTTGAACAAAAGATAGAGATAAAGGATATCGGTACGCAATACGTTGGAACAGTAAAGTGTGGCACTCTTGTTCCCGGTGACAGAATTGGATTTATCGGAAGCTTTGACGGCAAGGAAGAATATGTTTCCGGCACTGTTGAAAAAATTGAGATGTTTGGAAAAACAATGGATAAAGCCGTGACAGGCGACAGAGTTGGTATACTCCTCAAAAACATAAAGTCCTATGAAAACAAGGATTCTATGAAGGAAATCATCGGCGATCCCGAATATAGATCGACAAAGAACCTTGCTTTCAGAGTGTTGCCAACGGTGCTCACAGCGAAGCATAATAAGAACGCTTATTACACCACTCCCGGTAAATACACACATCTCACCGTATATATTACCGGAGGAACAGAAGACTATGTATCCTGCGAATGGTTCAAGGAAGTTGACGGCAAATGGGTGAGCTTTGATAAACAACGCAGAACAGGCTACAGCGAGAGCAAAAAGTGTTTTTATATACAAGGCATTTATTATGGTGAAAAAGAATATGCGAGCTATAGGGCAAAGTGTATCGTTACAGACTCAGCAGGAAATAAAGCTGAAAGCGACATTGTAACCCTTACAACCTCTGATATCGGATTTGAAAATGAGCTTCCTGCTGAAACCAAAGTATCCGACGGCGAAACACTTACACTCACAGTAAAACCCAAGGGCGGCAAAGCACCTTACAAGTATAAATGGTTTATCTACACAGTTAATGTTAAGGATTCATATAGCAGGATCGGCTATCTTGAAAACGATAAGTCGTGTACCGGTTACGATACAGATACAGTGACGTTCAAAGTGGATAGTTCTTATATTTCCGTAAATCTGGAACGTTACAACGAAATCAGAAGAAGCATTGGCTGTCAGATAACCGATGCAAATGGAGCAACTGTATCAGTATCTACACTTATTGTCGGAAAATAGTATATAAACATACGAAAGGATAAAGTGATGAAAAAACTGTTGTTAATTTTGTTTGCCGTTTTATTGTTGGCAAGTGTCATGAGCTTCCCAACTCTTGCGGACGGTGTCAGCTTTACTGATGTTCCTGAAAATGCATGGTATTACGCTGATGTTATGAGCGCCGTGGAGATGGGACTTATAAACGGAAAGTCGGCGACAAAATACTGCCCTGATGATTACCTAACATATGCAGAAGCGGCAAAACTTGCGGCGTGTATGAACGAGAGATACACCAAGAGAGAAGTCACTCTTAAAAATGGCGAAATAAACTGGTATGACACATATGTAAGCTATTGCATCGCAAATGGCATAATGGATGGTCCATATGGGCTTCTCACAAACGTAACAAGATCAGGATATATGGAGATGTTCGCAAAAGCTCTGCCGGAGGATGCACTTAAACCAATAAACAATGTGCCTCTTGGCTCGATTCCTGATATTGATGTAAATGCAAAGTATGCAGATGAGGTTTACACTCTTTACAGAGCAGGTATACTGCAGGGTTCAGATGCAAAGCACAGCTGCAATCCATATGGCAATATAAAGCGAAGCGAGGTTGCAGCAATACTTTCCCGTATGATGAATCCCGAAAAGAGAATAACGTTCTCTATGGGAACTGAGCAAGACATAAAACCTCTTGTTATCACCTATCAGCCGCAGGACATAACGGTAAAGCCGGGAGATCAGCTTGTGGTAGGTGTTAGTGTTACGGGTGGTAAAGAGCCCTATAAGTACAGATGGCAGGCTTCTTTGTTATCCACCGACGGCGAATACAGTGAATGGAAATACCTTGACAAGTTGGAGACACTTCCATCCACTACAGTAAATGACAAGATATTTACAGCATCCATTCCCGATGATCTTGAAAGCGGCAAGAGGTTTCTTGTCCGTTGTGAAATCACCGATGCACCGGGAAACATTATAACCTCAAAGCCAGCGGTGATTGATTGCATAAGTTCTCTTAGAGTGTTGAAACAGCCAACAAATACTGAGGTTATCGCAGGGCAGACAGCAACGGTTTCAGTTGAAGTTACAGGCGGCACAGCTCCATATTCATACAGATGGATGATGTTCCTGGAAGAGAATCAGACATGGGGACACATAAACAGCCTTGCAGAGTCATTTCGTCGGGGATTTGACTGTCTTACAGACTCAACTCTGACCTACAAGATTTCTGAAGCAACTATAAAGCGTGTGCGTTGCGAGATAACTGATTCAAAGGGGACAAAGGTACTCTCAAACGATGCATTTATAGTTGTAAATAGTGATCCCGCTCAATCGGAAAAAGATTCTTCACAGTTTGATGAATCAACCGATGGTGAATTCAGATTTATACTCAAACGCGGAGATCAATATCCCGCTTCCGGTAATGATATTGTCTACGATTGCAAGGTTATCGGAGGAAAAGCACCATTGAAATATCAATGGGAAATAAGATCCGGACGTGATTATATCGCAATAGATAATGCCGGAGAAGGTGTCAAGGGTGAAAAGACAGCAACACTTTCATATGTCTTTTATCCGACACGAGTAATCAACGGTCGCACCATAAGGCTTACCGTTACTGACGCAGACGGAAAGACAGCTTCCTGCGAGCCTTTCACAACTCCCCTCGGAATATTTGTCATGGATGTTGAAGACAAGATCAACATTTCCACTGCATCCGGTGTTGAAGGAACGATAGTCGTCGGAACAGTTCTTGACGGTAGCATCGTTCCCGGACAAAGCATATTTGTGTACAATGAAAAACTCGGACTTTCCATAACCGGAACAGTGTCAAGAATAGAAATGTTCGGCAAGTCACTTGACAAAGCTGAAAAAGGTGATAACTGCGGACTTTTTCTTGAGAAGAACAGCATAGAAACGGTTATTCCTGCAAATGTTGTAAATATGCTTCCTAACAATTCAACAACGAGAAGCATAATCCTTAATACTGTCACAGATGGCTATGCATTAACTGTTTCGTTTGCGTTGGAGCAAATCCTTAATGCCTGCGGTGATAATAAAGAAAATGTTACTGTTGGACCTGTTAAGGTTATAGGAGGAACTGCCCCCTATGAATACTGCTGGGGAGAAATGGATCCTGAAAAAGGATTTACACCCCTGAATGACGATGACTACTACACAAATACGCGCACAAATGAGCTTGCTGTGAAAATACGCAAGGACAGAGATTATGAAAAAAACTTTGTGTGTCGTGTTAAAGATGCGCAAGGAAAAGAACTGTATACAAACCAAGCAAAAATCTTTCCGAAAAATCTGACAATTATAAAACAACCTGAAAGGCAGTATGCCAACTATGGAGAGTCAGTTTCTTTCAGTGTAAAGGTCGCTAAAAGAGGGCGCGCGGACATAAACGGAAACTATTTCGGTGCCGACTGTTCCTATATCTGGCAGGCATATACAAGGAGCAACTACAACGGAGACTACGTTGATATAGACGAAAAAACAGATACTTGGGCAAAGGGAGCAAATACTGATACACTTACATTTGATTATCTCGAAAGATTTTTGTTTTCCGACACTTCAATGTTCAGGTGTAAAATTATTGACTATCGTGGAGATGTTTATTACACGGATGAGGTTTATGTGTTCTGGGAGAAGCCGTATGTTTATTCTCAGCCGAGCGAAACAATCTATACAGAGGTTGACCAAACCGCAAGGCTTAAGCTTGAAATAAAAGGTAATTACACTCCCTTTACATATCGTTGGCAGTTTACCTGTGATATGTTCGATGGCATTTTCATGGATATATCCAAGGATCATGCTTGGGCAAAGGGCATTAATAGCAGTGAATTAAGGGTTTTTGTTGAGGGTAACGATAAGTATGATGAAAGCCTGCGATTCAGATGTGTTATAACCGATGCAAATGGAAATGAACTGATTACTAAGGTGTATAGGATTGTTGCTTCGGGTTCACCAAGCGTTGAACTGAAAGGCTGAATGAGGCAAAATTTTAACAAATTTTAATTATAACAGAAAGAGGTAAAGAAAAATGAAAAGAATTATTTCGATTGCTCTTGCAGTTCTTATGGCATTATCAGCATTGAGCTTTGTGGTTTTGGCTCAGGATGGAAGCGGAAAGAAAGATGTTGGCGAGCATGAGCATCAGCTTATGAAGATGGCGAACATGAACAGCCATTATTCCGAATGTACAATATGCTTTGAGCTTTTTGATGTTGGCAATCACACATTTGTTGACGGAAAATGTTCTGTCTGCGGTCATGATGAGCTTATAAATCCTTTTCTTGACGTGGCAAACAACGCCTGGTATGCAGAGGATGTTCTTTCGGCAGTTAGCACAGGTCTTATCAACGGTAAAGGAGATGGTGCTTTCAAACCTGATGATTATCTCACATATGCTGAGGCAGTTAAGCTTGCTGCCTGTATGAATCAGCTTTACACCAACGGAAAGGTTACTCTTGAAAACGGACAGCCCTGGTATCAGACATATGTTGATTTTTGTAAGAAGAACAACATAATCCGCAATGACTACACTTGGTCAGACTACACAACGAGAATTGGTTATATGTATATTTTCGCCTCTGCCCTCCCCGACGAAGCTTATGAGGAGATTAACACGATTGATGACAACATGATTCCCGATGTTTCCTCTGATGCTCCTTATGCCGCTTGCGTTTATAAGCTTTACAGAGCAGGTATCGTAACAGGTGTAGATGCGGCGCATAACTGCAATCCAACAGCTAACATCAAGAGAAGCGAGGTTGCAGTAATAGTTGCGAGAATGATGGACCCCACAAAGCGCAAGAGTTTTGATCTTAAGGCTCCCGATGGAAGTCAGATGACTGACAAAAGTTCAGCGGATGACGTTGAATTTAACAAGGGAAATGAGTCTATTGAAGTTGAGTTTCCCGATGGAAGTCAGATTACTGACAAGGGTTCAGCTGGTGAATTTGATTATAACAAAGATCACGAAAGTATTATAGTTGGAGGCGATGATTCCGATTATGATTATGATTATGACTATGACTTGAAAAACGACCTCATTCTTGATGACTCCGAAGTAAAAAATCCTGCAACAGTAGTTTATAACTCTGTTACTATTGTGAATCAGCCAAAAGACTATATAGCTGACAATTATGGCATTAAGACCGAGCTTGAGGTTGAAGTAAAGGGCGGCAAAGAGCCTTACACATATGAGTGGTTTTATAACGGGTACAGAAATCAGAAAAATAAGATTGAAAATGGTGATTATATTAAGGATGTAAACTCTGCGGCTTTGGTTATGTCCGTTGAAAAGGAAAACTCACTTCTTGGCGTGGGAATTTTCTGCAAGGTTACTGATGCCGACGGAGTATCAGTAAATTCTAACACAGCAAAGGTGTACGGTCCTTTTTCTATGACACTTGAGCTTTCAGAAACAATCAAGGTAAATAAGGAATATTCAATTGTAGGAACAGTAGTTGACGGCGTTCTTGCCAAAGGTGAAAAGATCTCTGTTGAAAGAAACGGTAAAATTATTGCAATCGGAGTTGCAAAAGAACTCAAGATGTTCTCAAAATCTCTCGACGAGACAACAAAGGGTGACCGTTCGGAAATAGTATTTGAGATTTCGGAGGGCGTAAGACCTGCATCCGGTGACATTGTTATAAAGTACAATGCTTCCCACAAGCTTGACACAAGTGACATTGTAAACTGATTCGGTGTTAATTTTATTAACATAAAAATCTTTAAGGAGGAAGAATTATTGGATTAGGTGATTTCTTTAAAAACATTTGAGGATGCCGAGACAGGCGGATTTGCAAAATACTCAAGGGGTGCTGATGAGGCGGAAGAAAGAATTAACTGAACATAACGAAAATAAAGTTTTGGAGGCGTTTAATTATGAAAAAATTATTTTGTATTATTCTTGCAGTAATTGCTGTTTTAACTATTACGTCATGCAATAAGGAAACCGCTGAAAACAAGGGCGAAAAACTCTCTCTTTATGCTGAAACCTGGGAAGGCGACGATGTGATGCTTTCTGTTGATTTCTTCTACCCTGAAGACACAGGCATAACAATTGACATTGATGAAGACTATCCCAACTGGGCAAAGATTAACTATGAAACAAAGAATTTAATAATTAGCCCTGCTGTTTTTGAGGATACAACCTTTGATTCAAACAAGGAATATGCTAAGGAGAATGAAGAAACTTACACTGAATTTGAGCTCAACGGATATGATTGCTATGCATATGAGGATTTCGGTGGATATTGGATTTATGTTCACTTTGAAGAGCTGTCTGAAACAACAGACAGATACATGGTTGTTGACACCTCTGTAATTGATTACAGCAAAGATTACACAGAGGGAATTGCTCATTATGAGGACGAGGACGTTAAAAAAATCATTGATTCCTTTGTTTACAATGGAGTTGTTGCATATCCTGTGGAGACTGAAGAAACTGAATGAACAGATGAGTATCAGAACTCTTTTTTGTAAAGGAGCGCAACTATGAAACTGATAGCAATTGTTTTGTTAATACTTTGCTTGTCTGCTTGTGCTTTGGTGCAGAAACCGCAGGTGCTTGACGGTCCGGGTTCTGTCTATGTTGATTCTGACTACAGAAGCAAATATGCAAATATATTTGATTTTGATTCATATGACGGTCAGCCATATTTCGCTGTTGCTTTTTTGGGATATGGCGACAGAATGGGCTTCAGGCAATCGTATGTTGAAGGCTTGTTCGCTTCCCTTGGTGACCAAGCTATTGAGCAGATTGGTCATATAGATTATGAGGGGGATGAATGGTATCTTGTTGTGCCGAGATACAAAGAAGCTGTTGACATAAAAAATGTTGAAACAGGCGAAGTATATACAATTTACAATGGAGAAGCTTTTACCGTGAAATGTAATTTGTCTGAATTGCATCCGAGCCTTGAAATCAGCACTGAGGATAAATTAAGCGGACATATCTTTTCCCCTCAAATTGATGGCGAAGGAAAACTCGTTGATAATCCTGAAGTATGGGACATAACAGATTATGGTCTTTTGCAGGATTATGCAATGTCTGACACAACTGAAGTTTATGCTAAAGGCTGACTTTTTCTGATTTTAGAAAGGAATGTTAAAAGATGAAGAGAATACTTGTACTTTTGTTAGCAATAATAATGATGTTATCTTTGGTGTCTTGTGGCGGAGATAAAAGTGGAAACACAGATACGACAGTAAATGTTACAAATAATGAGAATGACGGGGTTAAAGAGCCGGAAGAAAAAGCGGATACAATCGTGATGCTCTATGGTACTAACCATTACGAGGAGCATGAAGCAACTTTCCATCTTCCCCCAGGCGCATATTTTGATGAGGAAGATTATGAGGAATATCTCGAAGATGGTTATATGTACTCTTTCACAATATATGACGATGAAAAGGATTACACTGCTACAGCAAAAGATTATTGGAGCAGACCCGTTTATTCAAGTGACCCTGCATTCTATTCTGTTATGCAGCAGCTTTACTTTGATGGCGGACTTGACAAGGAAAGCGCTGAGGAATACTCCAACTGCACACACACAGTTACTGAACTAGGCTTTGATTGGGAAGGTAACGATGTGCTTTTGATTGAAACAGAGTACACATCTGCAAGTGGTTTTGAATATGAAGAGGCGTTTGTTGGCACTGAATATGAAATTCGCTATTGGAGAATTAAGGAAAATGGCGAAGTCGATGAGAATCTGACAGCTCCCGGCCTTGTGGGCTTTGAAATTGAAAATGGAGGTTGGGATAAGTTTTCAACTGAACAGTATGCATGGATTGCAGCAGAACTTTTTGGAGTAAAAACCGATTTTCCAAATCCTTTTGGCGTTGATTCTATAGAATCCGAAGTTGTTACTGATTTTGATGAAAATCTTGTTATCGGTCATTGGGCAAAGAGCGAGGATGACTGGGAGAGAAGATATGTATTTAATGATGACAACTCCGGTTGTCTCTATACGCCCGGTGGAAGAATGTATCCGTTTGAATTTGGCATTACGGGAAATGAAATTACTCTTTGTTTCGAAGATAACGAGGAGGATTCTTACACCTTGTCGGTGGAAGGTGATGAATTGTCACTTGAAGATGTCTTTGGAAATATTTCTGTGTACACAAAAACAGAGTCGAAATCCGAAACTGAACTTGCAGCCGAAGCTGAAGAACACAAAGCTCCTGAATCCATCATTTATTCTGAGGAAGATCTGATTGGAACATGGGTCTGTGAAGACGACGGCGAAACATATACATTCAATGCTGATGGTACAGGTAATCAGATTTATAAAGATGAAAACTATACCTTTACTTACGAGTTTGGAGGAGTGTATCTCCATATCGACTATGATGACGGAGATTCAGATGTTTGCAGAGCTGCAATTGATGGCGATACTCTTACCCTTGCTGACAAATGGACCTATACACGTCAGAAATAATTTGTAAATATAGCGACGAAATTGCACTTGCCTTTTCATCTCCAATTTTTGTCGTAAACAGCGTTTAATAGAACTGAAGCCTTGATATGAAGAGCGTTATTCTTCATATCAAGGCTTTTGCTTATAATCTTTTAATAAAGTCTATTTTATGAGCTCATCTGAAAGACGAATTATTTCCGGAGCTATTCTTTTTCGTTCTTTCTTCAAGGTTCTGTTGTAAATTGGGTAAGCAAGGCAAATCAGAACAATTCCGAGAATTCCGATTATAATTCCCGGTATGAACATAGCATCTGCCCACACCATGCAACAGCTCATACCGTAACCCATAATCAGTGCGCCGAGAGTTCCAATTACAATTGAGTAAATGGTTGCTTTTTTGTAAACGCTTGCATCAAGCTTTCGAAGTAGTTGCATTTTATCTACAGCTTCCTCTTTTTTTGGTGCATATTTATTTCGAATCCTTTTCACTTCCTCTTGCTCTTTTGCTGAATAGGTATAATTGAATGATTCGTTATTGTTGCATTTCATGGTAGTCTCCTTGAAAAAGTATTTGAAATCTTTAATCGCTTTATTTCTTTGCTGCTCTTGACAATCATGAATATTGCCATTATGATAATATAAGCAGATACAGCTGCTCCGGATCCCCCGAGGAATATCCTTCGTTCTGTCAAACCCATTGTTGCATCGCCAAATGTTGTCAACATGGTTGATTCAAGTGTTAACACAGAAACACAAGCTGAAGCAAGGCTGATTGCTTTTGATGCAGAATATACGGGACTGCCGAATTTTCTATATTTTATCACATTTATAATTGCAAGTGTGAGGGAAGTAAAAGTGTAGGCTGCCATGGCAATAGTTGTTATTTCATGATGTATAAATGTCCTATTCCAGTATACCATAAAGAAAATTATAAGTGTCAGAGCAACATTCATAACAAGAAATACTATCCCGCAAAAACGGTATTTAATCAGCTCATCAAGCATTTTTGCTCCGGGGTTATGTTTTCTTGTATGGTGTAACAAAAAGATACGCATAATCACAAGAGAAATATAATAAAGAGCAAGGGAATAAAACCAGAAAGAGTGATGCCGTAATCCGAGAGCCAATTGAAAAACTGCATATGCGGTGTTACACAAAAGGGAAAATGAGAGTGATACATTTACTCTGAGATGTGTGTTTCCTTTCCAGTATTGCAAATACTTATTATGCTTCCTGAATGATTTGAAATAAGTAATTAAACGAGGAATCCTTACGCACCAAACCATCAATGTGTAAAAAGCAAGTACATAAGAGATAATAGAAAAAATTGAATCATGAGCGCAAAACACCATAGCATGAACAAGAAATACCGTTGAAATTGGTGTTAGAATAATTAAAATTATCATGTGAGGAAACAAGAACGATTTACAAAGCTTTTTTATCATCTTATTACCTTCTCCGTATTTTGACAGTAAATGTTGATCCCTGCCCGACAGCACTTTCAACTCTTATTTCACCCTGCGTAATATCAATAACTTTTTTTACAAGAGCAAGTCCGAGACCGTTGCCATGTGCAGAATGAGATGAGTCTCCCTGGTAGAATTTCTCAAAAATATGTTCTCCGACCTCAGCTGTCATTCCGCAACCAGTGTCTGTTACTTTAACAATCGCGTGATTATCTGTTGTGCAAAGAGAAACATTGACCCTCCCCCCTGCTTCTGTAAACTTGAAGGCATTAGAAAACAGATTATTCCAGACAAGCCCCAAAAGCTTGCTGTCAGCTTTTATAATTATGTTTTCTGCAATATCCGTTTCAATTTCAATGTTTTTGGATTCCCAAATATTCTCATATTGCAATAGACACTCACAAAGCTGCTCACCCAAATCAAACTCAGTTATTTCAGGATAAATCTGCTGATTCTCAAGACGGTTCAGCTTTAAAATGTTGGTTATCATGTCAGCCATACGATTGGATGCATCAACAATGCCTTTTGCATATTCGCTACGTTTATCTTCTGATAGGTGCAGCGAGCCAAGCAGTTTACCGTAGTTTTGCATAATTGCAAGAGGAGTTTTCATTTCGTGTGACACATTTGCAATAAAATCCGTTCTAAGTGTTTCAACGCTTCCAAGCTCCTCTGCCATTTTGTTAAAGCAATCAATAACCTGATTGAAGTTTTCGTCGGAAGCAAATCTGTTTTGATGCCTTACTCGTGCAGAAAAATCGCCTTGAATTATTCTCTCTGCCGCATCTGTGATTCTTTTTATCGGACGCTCAACCGTAAATTTTCTGCGTATTGTATCGAAAACAGTAAACATAAGGCTTAGCAGAATAACATTTAAAAAAGTAATTTTTGCAGCTGTTGCAATATGAGCTTCTGTGAGTGAGAAATTGAGAGCACTCTGCAAAGTGGTTACAAAAAGCATTATACAGCACGTTATCACGAATGCAACGAGCAGAAAGAACACCAAAAAATGATTAAGCCATTTTAAAACATTTTGCACCTTAAGTTCGCTTTTCATTTTATCACCGCCTTGTAACCCAAGCCATGAACAGTTTTGATTTCAAAATCATTGCAATCAGAAAGTTTCGAGCGCAGCTTTGTCATATACACATCAACTGCTCTTGGGGCAGTTTCTGTGTCCACATCCCAGAATTCATCCATGAGTTGAGTTCTTGTAAAGGTCTTTTTGGGATATGAAAGCAATTTGTAAAGAATACAGAATTCACGATTTGTAAGCAATATTTCCTCTCCGTCGAGGTAAGCAGTGTGTTCATCGACATCCATTGCGAATGAGCCTATTTCGAGCTTTTTTGACCGGGCAATTTTCGCCCTACGAAGAAGCGCATCTATTCGTAAAATCAGTTCGTCGAGGTCAATTGGCTTTACCATATAATCGTCAACGCCAATTTGAATCCTCTTTGCTTTGAGGAAATATCATCTCTGGCGGTCATAAAAAGAATAGGAATATCGTTATTAAGCTCGCGCACTGTTTTTGCAAACTCAAAACCGTCAATATCCGGCATCATTATATCGGACACAATAAGGTCATATATATTTGCGTACATTGCATTGTAGGCTTCGTTGGCGCAAAGACAGCCAAATGCTTCATATCCGCAATTATTGAGAAAGGAGCAAACCGTTTTGTTTTGTTCTCTGTCATCTTCAATAACAAGTATTTTAAACATAATGTTACCTCCGTTTTGCGCTATATCTCGCTATACATGATAACATACAAATGTTAAAGTTTTGTTTAAGTTATTAAATTTTTTTCAAAAAAACAAAGCGTTTTCATAAAAACGCTTTGTTTTGCTATTGCTGTGTATTTATAAACTTAACTCAATAATCATTTGTTGTCTTTTAACGATTCTATGCGAGCTTGTGCTTCCTCTTTTCTTATGTTGGCTTGCACAATCTTTTCATCACGCTCCAGCTGCATCATTTCTTTACGCTTTTGAGGATTTCCAATTGCTTTTGCCTCCTCCCATTGAGCTTTGGATTCTGCTTTAACAGCCTCGAACCGTGCTTTATCGACCTCGTGCTGTGCTTTAGAACTTTCCTTCATATCTGAAAAAGCGTTTTTGAAAAATCTCTTTACATTCATTTCATTCACCTTAACCTTTCATGATGCTATCGCTGATTTCAATAATTTTACTTGCAAACTTTTTGCGGCGAGAACTGAGAATCTTTTTATAAATCGGATAATTTACAATTGCCATAATTAAACCAATAATTCCTATAACGATACCCAAAGCCATTGGATTTGCAATTCCGACAATTTCAGAGATTTCTGTCATTACAAGGCTCATTCCGGAACCCATAACAAGTGCAGAAATGCTTCCGAAAACATATGCAAAAACATTTGCCGGTCTTTTTACTTTTTTATCAAGTTCCTTTAAAGCATCAAGCTCTGTATGCTCCTTTTCGGTGTACTGAGTGCGGATTTTCTGAACGAGAAAGTCTTTTTCATTTTTGTTCATTATGTATACCTCTTTCTTTGATTCTGTGAGACCATTATAATTATCATGTGTTTTGAAAAGATTTGAAAAATGTTTGAGTTTTGTTAATTTCAAGATTCTGACAAAAAGTTTTAAAGTAAATTGAAGTGTGTGAATATGCACGAAAGCATAAAAAACGCTATTTGTATTAACATACTCTATTAAAAAATGTAAATAAATGCACAAATCTATTGAATTACCGCAGTATTATGATATAATTTGAAAAGGAATTCTTTTATTTTTTCATCGAAAATGTTTTTTTGATGCCTTAAAACTGTAAGGAGACAATATCATGAATAAGTGTTATGTGCATACAAGACATATTCCGCGCGAGCATATCAATCTTGAAACAAAAATGGGTCAGAGAATTCTCGAAAATGGACTTCTTGATGTTCTTGATGGTGATAATATAAAGGTAATTAGTGAAGCAAATGTGGAATATATAGAAACACGACTTGTGTGGGCGTGTCTTGAAAAAGAAAAAGGAAAACTTGATTTTTCGAGGGTTGACAGAGATTTTGATAAAATTGAAAAGCTTGGATTTAAACCTGCCCTGTTTGTATGGCCTCAACATATTCCTTCATGGGTTGAAATAACTCATCTTAAATGCCTTGAGCATGGCATTGAAGCAAGTGTGCCGAGTCTTTGGGATCCGAAGCTCCTTGAGTACTATGACCATGTCTATGGTGAAATTGCAAAACACTACGGCGACAGAATCAAGTTTTTATACTTTGGTATTTATGGTGACTACGGCGAATACACTTACCTTATTGGCGTGAAGCAGTATATTTTCTCCTCAGAGCATACACACGACGGTAAATGGTGTGGCGATGACCTTGCAAAAGAAAACTTTGCTTTGCGTATGAAAGAAAAATACGAAACTATTGACAAGCTTAATCTTGCTTGGAATACAGAATATGCCGATTTTTCTCCTGAAATAATGCCAGCAATAGGCTGTGGAGGAATTGCAGAGTTAGACCGTGAAAAATGGTATGCAGATTCTCTTACCGGTTTTACAGATAAGGTTTGTGCAATAATCAGAAAGCATTTTCCGAATACAAGAGGTGCTATGCCTCTTGGAATTGTCGGGGATAAAAACGGCCTGAATAAAAGTGAGGCTGTCAAAATCTGCGCAAAATACAATATAACACCAAGGTGGACAGGATGGGCGCATCTGAATGATTTTGGTCGTTCAGATTCACTCTGCAAGAGGGTTTCTTCGGCGGCTCGTTTTTACGGCACTGATTTTGGCTTGGAAGCTGCCCTTGAGCTTTATGAAGAAAACGCAGGAAATGCGGTTTATGAAGCACGGGCAAATGGTGCTGTGCTTATACACAATGATCCCGGAAACTTTGCAAGAGCACCTGAACTATATCAAAAACTTACAGATGTTCTTTGCGGTGAAATGCCTATGATTGATACTGCAATATTCTACCCTCTTGAGGATATTTGGCTGTCAAAAATCAATATTTTTGATTTTGCAGAAACTACAGGAATCATTCGTTCATACCTCGATTATGAACTTGCAGATTCGGTGATGATCGGAGAAGAATATTTGAGGAACATGAAGCGCCTGATTCTAACTAATGGCGTTTCGATTCCCCGAAAAACTCTTGAAATTATTTTGGATTGGAAAAAAACGGGCGGAATTGTTGATGCAGCCGGAGATATTTTTATACTTGAAAGCGGCGAAAAAATAGAAGTGTTCAATAAGGTTACGTTTGACAAAAAAGAGTGTCCAATATACGAAACCGAATTTGAGTCGGGAAAATTGTATTACAATCCGAGCGAGAACAGCATTTTTAATTAAACAATATTATTGTAAAGTTTACTATATTTTTTAGGAGTCTTTCATGAAATACACACCAATAAAGCTCATACCCATGCCAAAAGAAGTTACAGGCAAAGAATTTGATGTGCGTTTTGCTGAAACGATGGTTGATGCAAGTATTTATACCAATGTTTCCGATTTTTATTTGTTTTCAGAAACCTTTATAGAATATGTTGAAAGAGTTCATGGATTAAAGCTTGAATTTTGTGAGGGAGGCATCACTCTTTTTTGGGATTCGTCTCTTTTAAAAGGTGAATACAGGATTGAAGTAACAGATAGCCGAATCAATGTCTATGCGGGAGACAATGATGGTGCAACGTATGCCCTTTCCACTCTGTTACAGCTTATGAAAGTTGTTGATAAGAAAATTTGTTTTCCGAGTGTCTGCATAAAGGATAGACCTGATTGTGAATATCGTTCTCTCATGGTTGACCTTGCACGAAAATGGCATGAATTTGATTCGCTGTTTGAATATGTTGATATTTGCTATTTTTATAAGGTGAAATTTTTGCATCTCCACTTTATTGATGCACAAAGCTATACACTACCAAGTGATGTTTTTCCATTGGCACCTACAAATGGACGACACTACACCAAGGAACAGATTGCAAGCCTCAATGAGTATGCTCATGCGAGAAATGTCGAGTTAATCCCCGAATTTGAAGCTCCGGGGCACGCAGCGGCTTTGGTCGGTGCATATCCCGAATGTTTTGCGAACACGATCTGTGAGGATAATAAGGCAGATATTGATGAAGATGCTTTTGTAAGTGGTTTTAAGAACAACATAATTTGTGTTGGAAAGCCTGCCGTGATGGAAAATATTGAAAAACTCATCAAAGAGATTATGGAAATGTTCCCATATTCGAGATATATACATATTGGCGGCGACGAAGCTGAAATCAATGAGTGGGGACATTGCCGTGATTGCAAAAAGTATATGAATGAACACGGCATAAAAGGCATAAGAGAGCTTTATACACACTTTGAAAAGCTTATGACCGATATGGTGCTGAAGCTCGGTAGAACTCCGGTGGTGTGGGAAGGGTTTCCGAAGGAAGGTAACGAGATAATTTCCCGAGATACGCTTGTTATTGCATGGGAGTCGTTGTATCATCTCTCCCCTGACCTTGTCGAGGAAGGTTTTAATATAGTAAATGCCTCGTGGAAACCCATGTACATTACTCCTCACCATTATTGGGAGCCTCGGGACATAATGGAATGGAACATTTATACCTGGAAAAACTGGTGGGATAAATCCGAGGCATACCAGAATCCGATTCATCTTCAACCGACGCCGCAGGTAAAAGGTGGACTCTTGTGTGCGTGGGAATGGGATTATGAGCATGATATTGTTCATATCAGAAAGAATCTTGCCGCACTTTCTGAGCGCACATGGAATATAAGGCGATATGCCGACGACAATCAATTTGAAAGCAAGCTTGAAGCTGTTTTACCTCTTGCAGAAAAACTTGCGGTGAGATAACGTATTGAAAAATTCCGTCAATAACAGGAATATTAACAATTTTATATTGCAAAATGGAGAGCTTTTGTTTATAATTAAGTGAATTTAAAAAAGTATAAGGAGATTTGAAATGAGAGTCATTGCACACAGAAGTGGTCCGACAGTTTTTCCCGGACAAACAATTCTTTCGGCTAAGCATGCACTTGAAATTGGTGCTCATATGATAGAACTCGACGTTCGTTTTACAAGCGACAGAAAGATAGCCATTACGCACGACAGCGAACTCGGAATATATTTTAACTGCGATAAAAAGGTAGGAGAAATAACGGCACAAGAGTTTTTGGCTGTGCGACACAAGGCAAATCCCGAATATGCTACGCATCTTCTTGAGGATTATCTCAAGTGTGGCGTTGAGCCGATTCTTATTCACATAAAGGAAGACAGGGTAATCGGCGATATGCTCAAGCTCCTCGATGAGTACAACTATCTTGACAAGGTTGTAATGGGCGTGCAGAGTGTAGAATCCGTTGCTCAGATTAAGGCATATGATCCCAATATAAAAATGCTTGCTTTTATGCCGGGACTTGATAAGATTGAAAAATTTGCGGCTGCCGGTGTTGATTACATAAGACTCTGGGAAGGCTGGCTCACGGAAGAAAATATTTCAATTGTTCGTAAATCTGGAAAAGAGCTTTGGGTTATGACAGGCGAAGTTGACGGATATAAGTGCGGATACACTTCAAAGGAAAACATCAGAAGAATTATTTCTCTTGGTGTTGATGGAATACTTATAAATGATGTTAGATTTTTGATAGATGAGCTTTGATTAGCTCTGAAATATAAGCGAGGTTTTTGTTAGTTATGTCAAATAAATCTTATAGAAGGCTCAAGCTTGCATGTTACAGTGTTAGTGTATCGATGTCAATTGTTGGTAATCTTCCTGCGCTTCTCTTCCTGACATTCAGAGAAACTTTTGGAATCTCTTATTCCCTGCTTGGTCTGCTTGTTTTTGTATGCTTTTTTGTTCAGCTTCTTGTTGACCTTATGTTTTCATTCTTTTCGCACAAGTTCAATATATCCAAGGTAACAAAAATCACCCCTGTGTTGACTTTCGCCGGACTTCTAATTTATGCTGTCTGGCCTTTGTTGTTCCCGGATAGTGCGTATATCGGACTTGTTGTCGGTACGATAATATTCTCATCGGCGTCGGGTTTTTCAGAGGTTTTAATAAGCCCGATAATTGCGGAAATTCCTGCGGAAAATCCTGAGCATGAAATGAGCAAATTACATTCGATTTACGCTTGGGGTGTTGTTGGTGTAATTATTTTCAGTACATTGTTCTTGCTTGCTTTTGGCTCGCAGAATTGGTTTGTGCTTGTTTTTATAATGATGCTTGTTCCGGTTTGCTCAGTTTTGCTTTTCTGGGGTACGGAAATTCCTAAAATGGAAACTCCGAAAAGAACCTCAGGTGCTTTAGGTATGCTCAAGAATAAAGGAATATGGCTTTGCGTTATATGTATATTCCTTGGAGGCTCAACTGAATGTACTATGGCACAATGGGCATCAGGTTACCTTGAGGGTGCGCTTGGTATTCCTAAAGTATGGGGCGACATTTTTGGTGTTGCGATGTTTGCACTTATGCTTGGACTTGGAAGAACTCTTTATGCGGCTATTGGAAAGAGCATCGAGAAAGTGTTGCTTGCAGGGGCAATTGTCTCAACTGTTTGCTATCTTGTTGCGGCAGTTTCTCCTGTTCCGTTGATCGGGCTTATTGCCTGCGCATTCACAGGTTTCAGTTCTTCGATGCTTTGGCCGGGGACTCTTGTTGTTGCGACAGACAGATTTCCCGAAGGTGGAGTTTTCATATACGCTCTCATGGCGGCAGGCGGTGACTTTGGTGCTTCGGTTGGACCTCAGCTTGTTGGAATTATAACCGATGCCATTTCTACGAATCCGATGGCAGTTGACTTTGCTAAAAATGCCCTGATGACACCTGAACAGCTTGGCATGAAAGTTGGAATTCTTGTTGGAATGTTGTTCCCACTTTTGGGAATCGTGTTTTACTCAAACATTCTTAAAACAAGGAATAAACAATCTGCATAGACTGCCAAAGCTTGAATAATTCAGTAAAGCTGTGTCACGGAAAAAGTTTGTGGCACAGCTTTGATTCTTTGTGAAAATTGTGTAAAAATATGTTATAGTATCTTGACAATATCGAATATCAAAATTATAATATATACAGTTTTCTCGATATTCGATGATTAGATAAAAGCGCAAAATTCAAACGGAGATGATTACATGCCAAGAACAAAGTTTAAAACGCTCACAGAGCAGATGTTTTATATCCTTTTGTGCTTGAAAGATGAATGTAGCGGAATAGATATTCTTGAACGAGTTCCGCAAATAACCAAAGGAAGAGTGAGTGTTGGTTCGGGAACTTTGTATAATTTGCTTGAGCAGTTTCTTGAGGAAGAAATGATTAGTGAAACGAAGGTTGAGGGCAGAAAGAGAAGCTATATTCTCACACCAAGAGGAAAAAGTCGTCTTGACGAGGAATATCAGCGAATTTTTGCCCAGGCGGTCGATTATAGAATTGCGTTTGGGTAATATTGCAAAACCTGCTAAAATGATAATATAAACAAAATAGAATCCGCTTCAAAGCTTAATTGAAGCGGATTCTTGCGTTATTTATAATTCTCTGTCCATGAGTTCTGCAAATGATGTGACATAAACATCAGCTGCTGATGTAATTTCATCGGTGAAATCTTCTGCTGATTTGTCATAAACTCCAACGGTAAAAAGACTTGCTGATGAAGCGGTTTTCACGGCAGTTATGTTGTCATCAAAAAATGCCGCTTCAGAAACGTCACAGCCTATTCTTTCACACGCCTTAACGTAAATTTCGGGATTGGATTTTGTTGTGCCAAAGTCGTCGCAAGACCATATATTGTCAAATAACACGTCGATTCCGTTGCGTTTAAGACAAGGGTCGAGCATTTTGTGAGGGCTTGCTGTTAACACATTAAGTGAATAGCCTTTGGATTTCAGAAGTTTAAGGTAATCATATACCGAATCTTTAAGAACAATCTCATCTCTGTATTTGGGAAGAGCATATTCATCCATCATTTCAATCATCTGTTCATCGCTGAGCTTAAGACCCAGCTTTTCACGGAAGTATTTGGCAGTTCCCATGTCGCCAAGTGGAGTTATTGTTTTAATTATGTCAGGCGGATACTCTACATTGTTTTTTTCAAGGACATTTATCATTTTTGCAGACCATGCAGGCATTGAATCAACGAGGGTTCCGTCAAAATCAAATATGTAAGCTCTCTTTGACAAATCTTTCATCCTTTCTTATTTGATTGAATAGCACTGCGTATATGCTGCCTTTCCGTCTGCTGTTTCAACTCTGATTCTGAAGTACTCGTCAAGCTCACGAAGCTCAAATTTTGCACTTGTAAGCTTATCGGATGCGCCACATTCAATCTCGGATTTAACCGAAGCAACTCTCCTGCCCCTTGTAACAAATACAATCTTGTTGCATGGAGATGTCTGCATCTCAACAGTGTTATCGTCAAGCGAAAGGAATTTGATTTCAGGACCGCTTGAAGCGTAAAAATCTCCTTTTTGAAGTGACTTCATAATTGTGCTGTAATCTAGTTTATCGGCGTTTATACAAACCCAACCTCCGAATGAGTCCCCAACTGGAACGGCTATGCCGTGAGTATTGTGGTTGTCATCGGCTGCGGTGCAGTAAATATGCTTTCCGGCACGAAGAAGATCGTCAAAAACATTTTCATCAACGTTGTGACCTGCGTTTACACAACCTCCGTTTACGATTTCCACCGCAAATAATCCCTCGTACCCAATGTAATCGTTTGCATTCTCCAGCGACCAGCTGGGGTGGTTATAGGATACGATAAACCCGGAGTCATTTGCAATTTTTATTATTTTATTGATTTCATCCGTGGAATATTTGCGATCATATTCTTTTTCGAAACTTATAAGCTCTCGATTGCTGTCATTGACATAATGGTCGTAAACACTTGAGTAGCAAGGCGTGACGTTATTGTGCTGCTCAAGAGCGTAAAAATTAAGATGGCACACTTTCATGTTGTAGTTCTTGAGAGTGGATTGATTTGCAAACTCTTTTATTGCAATTTCACACGAAGTAATGGAAAGAAAATCATCGTCATCAAGATGAGAATTGTCAATAAGGTGTTCATGATCGGTAAAAGCGACAATTGAGTATCCCTTTGCCTTGTATTGCTGCTTAATTTCTTCGACCGTGAGTTTGCCGTCAGAAAAAGTAGAATGGCAATGAAGATTTGCCTTGTAAAAGTTCTTTTTGTTATCTAATAGTATTTTCATAGTATAACCTTCCTTGAATTATGTATTTATCATATGATTTCTTATTCACATTTCAGGATATTCCCAATCCTCAAGATCATCACTCCACGCAATTCCGATGCTTGCGTTGAAGTCAAACATCGTTTCTTCATTTTCCGGACCTGATCCGTGGAAGAACATAAGATATTTTCCGTATTCCGGCTCGTTTGTGAGGTCAAGCACAAAGCCTGCTGTAATTCTGCCCTTTGCCCAATCCCATTTATCCTGACCAAGAGTTATAAGTTTTCCTGTATCCTCAAAATCAATGAGGTTCGAAGATTTAAGAACACCAATGCCGTTTGGCGGAGAATGAAAAATAAGATATGACGGTGCATTATCTGAAATGGCTTTGATAACGCACACGTTCTCACCGCTGTTAGTATATCTGCTGAAAGTCCAATTTTCAAGGTCGTAAGAATACGACATCGAAACGCCATTCTGCTTATAAAGACACCACCATTTGCCTTTTTCGTGAATGTCTTCAATAAGATATGGGTCAATCATTCTTCCCATATTCTCAATTGGTACATCACCCTTAACACGTAAGAGCCTTGGTTCTTCCCATGTTTCAAGGTCACGGCTTTTCATTGTCCACACACGGCAGCTTTCGTTTCCGTACTTTTCTCCGTTCTCTCTGCAATATGTTTGCAGGCAGAGGTAGTAGACATCACCGTGTTTTATTATATCTCCCGGACTTGAAAAGTTGAGACTTTTATCTCGTGGAGTAAGCTCACGAGGCGTTGTCCAGTCAACGAGATTTTCTGAAGTTGAAAAAACTGTTGTGAGGAAAGGACCGTTATTCCGATTATCGACATAGGTGCAAAATAAGTAAAACTTCCCTTTTTCATAGAAAACTGCCGGGTCACGATAGGCGCAGTTTTCATCACCTTTGAAAATTACCGGAGTCTTTATTGATGAAAAATTAAACATGGTATCTCCTATCACAAGAGTTCAAGATCACAGAAAACCGGAGAATGGTCGGATCCGTCAAGTGCCTCTGTGTCTTGTACAACAAAGTACTTTTGTGCGTTATAGCCGTCACCGTAAGCGACTATATGGTCTATCGAACAGGTTTTGTCAAGATCTGTTTTCTTACCCTTGCAACTTCCATCAGGATTTATAACGGGATCACCGTGATGCGAACATACTTCAGATGGGATGCTTGCGACATCGTTGAGAAGTTGAATATTCTCGTTGTCAAATACACGGAAAGCATCTGTGCTGATATTACAGTTGAAGTCTCCGAAGGAAAAAACGGGACATCCGTACTTCTCACAGAGATGTTTCATTTTCGCCGATAACTGTTTAGCATTATTGACTCGTACTTCGTCATGTTCTTTTCCGCTCATCCACCAGAAATGAGTATTTATTACGGCAAGCTCTTTTCCGGTCTCATTATCTGTAAGAGCAGCAAAAGTCATACGCTTTGAACGACAAGGACTGTCTTTTAACTGTTCTGTACCAAATTCATGTACCGTAAACCTGTCTTTTTTTATTATAAGTGGCGTGTAGTTGAAAAGCCCGCAGATGTCCGGCACCAGAATGTGATAGTGCTCACGAAGATGCTCAAAAGCAACACTTTTGTACCATGTATCCGTAACTTCCTGAACCCCAAGTATATCGGGAGAATATCGCTTGAAAATCGTAAGATGATTTTGCTCTCTTGTGCTCACAAGGTTTCCAAAATAATCGCCCCAAATGTTATAAGTCATTATTCTCATAGTATTTTCTCTCAATTCAACAAATTCAAACTGAACTCTGCATAAATTGCATTATTGTATGCTTGTTTTAATTAAAATATAAAACACTTAATGTATACACTTAATGTATGATTCTTATTCAACCTTGCCGCCACATTCAACAATTCTTTTGCGGAGCTGTGACACATCAATTTCCTTTACACCTACCCCACTCTTTTTTGCAATGCCTGCAGCTATACCTGCCGCCTGACCTATGGATGAACAGGTGGGCATGATTCTGTAAGAGGCTTGAGCTTCGTGTGTTGAGGAGATGCATCTGCCTGCGACAAGCAGATTTGAAGTAGCTTTTGGTGTAAGGCAACGATAAGGAATGCTGTAATATGTGCCGGGTTCAAAAAAGTGATGGGATGTACCGCTTCCCTCGGGATTGTGGATGTCAATGTCGTAATCGCAAACAGCAATTCCGTCATCAAACTTTTTACAATCAAGAAGATCCCCTGCTGTGAGAACATATTCTCCGTCAATCATACGGCTTTCACGCACACCGATACGGCTTGCTGTGGAAATGATCTTTGCATTTCGGCAGGATTCAAAGTTTTCTTTAAGGAAGGTTATAAGCTCATACGCCTGTTCTCTAGCCATGATTTCAGCACTTGAAATGTCCTTTGCATCCGTTGGATTCATTTTTACAATACGAGTGGAGTTGAAGTGGATAACTCCGCTCTGCATAGATACGAAGCTTAAAATGTTTTCACGGATGTTCTTGATTTTACCTTGCTCCTGATACTCTTTATAAAGCTCCTGCATCTGAGGTTTTTCTTTTTTGAACAAGTCGATATCAACACCTGCGGCTCTGAAGCAAAGGGTCATGGGTTGACAGAGATTGTCGCCTTCCCTGCCAAGTCTGTAGTTGTTTCCGCACATCACGGCAACGTCACCGTCGCCGGTTGCATCGATAAAGTAGTCAGCAAAGTATTCGGAGTTCCCTGATTTGTTGGATACAGTTATGCTCTTAACAACACCGTTTTCAGCATTTGCGTCGGTTACAAGAGTATTGAATAAAATGTCAATTCCCTCTGCGATAACCATTCTGTTAAGAACAATTTTTAATATTTCTTCATCAAAAGAACTCTCGTTTTTATTGAACCCTCCTAATTCAGACAAGTTTTTATTGATTTCTGCAAAAATACCGCTTGAAAGATAAACTTTTTCATTAGTATTTATGTCTTTCGTCCAATATCTCATATAAGGGAAAACGAGGCACTCAGATGCCGCACCTCCAAGGCAGTTGTTTCTGTCAACAAGAAGCACTTTGAGTCCTTCTCTTGCAGCGGCAATTGCGGCGCTTACGCCTGCAAAACCTCCACCTGAAACAATCAAATCGTATTTAATATTCATTTCTGTTTTCTCCTTTGAAATTACTACGTATCCGATTATACACTAAATATATTAAAATTTCTTGCATAAAAAGTGTTTAACGTAAAAAGGTTTAAAATTAAAATGAGTGTAGGTCAAAGCATAATGATTTTGAAAGTGAATTCAATTTCAGTTTATCATGCAAAGTTATGTAACAAAAATATGAATTATCGGGAACACACCTTGACAATTTTCGCACATTGTGGTATAATCAGTAAAAATATTGTTCGGAGGTAGACTATAATGAAGAGAATTCAGACACTTGAAACAAAGAACCTTTGCGCAAGTGCAAAGAACGGTGGTTGCGGCGAATGCCAGACATCTTGCCAGTCCGCTTGCAAAACAAGCTGCGGTATTGCAAATCAGCAGTGCGAAAACACAAACGCAAAGAAAGAAAGCAAGTAATTTTTTCGTTTGTTGAATTAATGCCGCCATTTAGGCGGCATTTTTCGTGAAATTATAGCTTTATAATATTTTGGAGAAATAGAAATGATACATTGTTATAAACTTGGCGGTTTGAATATTGTCCTTGATATTTTTTCCGGCTCTGTTCACGTTGTTGACGAGGTGGCATACGACATAATCGAAATGTATGAGAACAAGACAAGAGAACAGATCACAGAACATATTCTTAAAAAATATGCAAATTGCAATGATGTGAACAAAGAAGAAATTGAAGATTGCTTTTCTCAGATTGAAGAACTCAAAAGCATGGGTAAACTTTTTGCACAAGATACATTTAAACCTATGGCATCTGAGCTTAAAGCAAGAACTTCGGGCGTTGTTAAAGCTCTTTGTCTTCATGTTGCTCACACTTGCAATCTCAACTGCTCATATTGTTTTGCAAGTCAGGGAAAGTATCACGGTGACAGAGCTGTTATGAGCCTTGAAGTCGGAAAGCGAGCGCTTGATTTTCTTATTGAAAATTCGGGTACAAGAACAAATCTTGAAGTTGACTTTTTCGGCGGAGAACCACTTATGAATTTTGACGTCGTAAAAGAGCTTGTCGCATACGCAAGAATTCGAGAGAAGCAAGCCGGAAAGAACTTCAGGTTTACTCTTACAACTAACGGTGTTCTCGTTGATGACGATGTGATTGACTTTGCCAACAAGGAAATGAGCAATGTTGTTTTGAGCCTTGACGGCAGAAAAGAAGTGCATGACAGATACAGAGTAGATTTTGCGGGAAACGGAAGCTGGGAAAAGATTGTTCCTAAATTCCAGAAACTCGTTCGTGAGCGTGGTGGCAAGAATTACTATATGAGAGGAACTTTCACTCACGCTAATCCCGATTTTCTTGAAGATATTAAGGTTATGCTTGACCTTGGCTTCAATGAGCTCAGCATGGAGCCTGTTGTTTGCGCTCCTGATGATCCCTCTGCCCTTACTGATGAAGATCTTCCGATTGTGCTTGAACAATATGAAAAGCTTGCAGAGCTTATGCTTGAAAGACGTAAGGCAGGAAAGCCTTTCACTTTCTATCATTACATGATTGATCTTAAAGGCGGTCCTTGTATTTATAAGCGCATTTCAGGATGTGGCTCAGGAACAGAATATATGGCTGTAACTCCTTGGGGTGACCTCTACCCTTGCCATCAGTTTGTTGGTGAAGAAAAATTCAAACTCGGTGATGTGTGGAGCGGAGTTTCAAACACCGAAGTTCAGGGTGATTTTGCTTCCTGTAATGTTTATTCACGCCCTGAATGTGCGGATTGTTGGGCTAAGCTTTATTGCTCCGGCGGATGTGCAGCGAATGCATATCATGCAACCGGCTCTGTAAGGGGCGTTTATAAATATGGATGTGAGCTTTTCAGAAAAAGAATGGAATGTGCTATAATGCTTGAAGCGGCAAAGAGTGTCTGCGAAGAATGAAAAGAATGATTAAAACGCCTATTTGTGATTTTGTAAGAGATTATGCTCAAAGTGAAAGTTTGCGGTTACATATGCCGGGACACAAGGGCAAGGATTTTTTAGGCATTGAACGTTTTGACATAACCGAAATTGACGGAGCAGATGTTTTGTATAATTCAAACGGTATTATTCGTGAAAGCGAAAGTATTGCTTCCGAATTGTTTGAAACTGCAAGAACTGTGTATTCAACCGAGGGTTCTTCACTTTGTATTCGGGCGATGCTCTATCTCGCGGTAATGCATGGCAAAACAACTTGCAAAAAGCGTCCGATAATCGCTGCGGGTCGCAATGCTCACAAGGTCTTCATGACCTCGTCTGCACTTCTTGATTTTGATATTCATTGGATTTTTCCTGATAGCGACGAAAATGGCATTGTTTCTTGCATTTTTTCTCCGGAAAGTCTTGATAAAGAGCTTTTTGAAATGGAGCAAAAACCTTGTGCCGTATATGTTACAAGCCCTGATTATCTTGGTAATATTGCTGATATAAGCGGAATTGCTGAAGTTTGCGAAAAACACGGCGTTTTGCTTCTTGTTGATAATGCTCATGGTGCATATCTGAAATTTTTGCCGGATGGAAAAAGAATGCATCCGATGGATTGCGGAGCTCATATGTGTTGCGATTCGGCACATAAAACTCTTAGTGTTCTAACGGGTGGCGCTTATCTTCACATTTCCCCAAATGCTCCAAACTCACTTTGCGATATTGCAGAAAAAGCCATGTCACTGTTTGCTTCAACAAGTCCGTCATACCTGATAATGCAGTCGCTTGACCTTGCAAATGAATATATTTCGTCTGATTCTTATTCCAAAAAGCTTGAAACATGTTGTGAGGCTGTTTTATGCCTCAAACAGAGCCTTTCGGAGGTCGGATATAAACTTGTTGGTGACGAACCATTAAAGCTCACAATAGCCCCTAAAACGTTTGGCTACACAGGCGAAGATATTTATAGTATTTTGCTTTCTAACGGAATAGTGTGTGAATTTTCTGACCACGACTACGTTGTAATGATGTTTACACCAGAAAATGATGCTCTTTCTTTTGAAAAAGTGAGAAATGCGCTCACAAAGCTTGAAAAGAAAAATGCCATACTCTATTCTTCGCCTGAACTTGGAATTCCAAATAGAATTATTTCTTCAAGAGAAGCAATTTTTTCCGAGAGTGAAATCGTTAAAACCAAAAATTGTGTCGGAAGAATACTTTCAAGTGCAAATGTATCCTGCCCCCCTGCAATTCCAATTGTGGTATGTGGCGAGATGATTGATGAAAAGGCTGTAAAGGTGCTTGAATATTACGGTATAGATGAGTGCGATGTCATCAAATAAAATTTATCAAAAAGCTCTGCCTGATATTATTTTGGCAGAGCTTTTTTTGAAAAATCTGTTGACAATTATGATAAAATGTGGTAATATGAACTGTGGTAAGACTGTGTTATAAACAGTTATTAACCATTGAAAGGAGTTTTTTGTTATGATGAATATCGGAATGGTTGGTGTCGGCTGCATCAGCGGAATTTACCTTAAGAATTTTGCAGACACTTTTAAAGAAGTAAAGCTTGTTGCGGTTTGTGACCTTGTCCGAGAGCGTGCGGAAAATGCCCAAAAGCAGTATAATATCCCAAAGCTCTATGACACAATGGAAGAGCTTTTTGCAGACCCGGAAATTGATATTGTTCTTAATCTTACACGTCCCTATGAGCATTATGGTGTTTCAAAAGGCGCACTTCTCGCAGGCAAACATGTATATTGCGAAAAGCCTCTTGGAATAACACTTGAAGAGGGCGAGGAGCTTGTCGCTCTTGCGAAGGAAAAGAATCTCTGGCTCGGAGGTGCTCCTGACACATTTTTGGGCGCAGGAATTCAGACCGCAAGAAAACTTATTGACAGCGGAATTATAGGCGATTTTGTGGGCGGTCGTTTTGCAATGGCTGGACACGGCATGGAAACCTGGCATCCCGACCCTGATTTTTACTATCAGCCCGGAGGCGGTCCTCTTTTTGATATGGGTCCTTATTATGTAACGGCTATGGTTAATTTGCTTGGCGGCGTAAAGAGTGTATACGGTTATGGTCATATTTCATATCCCGAACGTCTTATCTCTTCTGAACCGCACAAAGGTGAAATAATAAAGGTTAACACCCCAACGCACATTGAAAGTATTATAACTCTTGAAAATGGAAAACACGTTTCTTTGTTTACCTCATTTGATACATGGCGTTCTCGTCAGGCTTGCATTGAAATCTATGGAACAAATGGCACTCTCTTTGTTCCCGACCCCAACACTTTCGGTGGTGATGTTGTTTTCTTTAATGGTCTTACAAAGCAAGAAGAGCACTATCCCCTCACCTTTGACTATTCAGAAAACTCCCGACTTCTCGGACTTGCTGATATGGCAAAGGCAATTGAAACCGGAAGACCCGGCAGGACAACCTATCGTCAGACGCTTCATGTGCTTGAAATAATGGATGCAATTCTTAAGAGTGCAAGGACAGGCGAAAAAGTAGAAATCAAGTCAGAATTCAAGCGTGAAGCTCCTATGGATTCAATGCTTCCTCACGGTATCCTTTAATAATTCTTACAAAAGGGGGAAATATTATGAAAAAGTTCGTTCTTTTAAGTTTTGTCCTGACAATCATACTTTGCTGCAGCTCTTGCGGTTTTGTGAAAAATCTTGCCGATTTTTACATAAAACATGGCGAGAAACAAGTGCAAAATGATGTTGAGATTAACATATCAGATTTGCAAGAGTCTGTTCAGGAGAATAAAGATGCGAATAATGTAACTGATGTACCTGCAAATGAGGCTGATGTACCTGTGAAAGAAGCTGAAGAAGCTTTTATCATTCATGATTTCACCTCATACAGTGGCGATTGGACAGGTGATGCATTTCTTAATGTCTACATGCCTAACGAAAGAATCATGGAAATTGCCTTCACACAGTCAAACTATAACGCAAGCAGAGTTTCAATAATTGAACAGGCTTTGCCCATTTCAAGCTTTGACGGAAACAAAGTTACATTTGCTTTTGTTGATTCGTGGTATAACACAGGCAATATGACAATTGTTTTCAAGGAAGAACTTATCGAATGCACAATTTCAGATGTTGAATACTCACAAGACGCAATGTTTTGGGTTTCAGAGGGAGTATATCCGCTTGTTCGCTATGAAGAACCTGTGTATGATGTGAGTGTTGAAAGCGACATAACATACGAAGCTGACCCTGATTTTCATGAAGTTAACCCTTATTTGTTTCCGAGCGATACCGTATATATGACAGAAGATGACATTTCCGGTCTTCCAAAGGAATATGTTGCTTTAATAAGAAACGAAATTTACGCTCGCCATGGGTACATCTTCAACAATAAAGATTACGCTGACTTTTTTTCACAAAAAAGCTGGTATGAGCCTGACCCAAATTATAATGTCAATATGTTGAGCGTTATTGAAAATCACAACATCGAAGTCATTACAGATTATGAGTTAAAAATGGGTTGGAGATAAACTCATTCAATATGTAAAAGTAAAACCCGTACGATAAATTTCGTACGGGTTTTGTTTATTCACGCAGATTCTTTGGGAGCATGGTTTCCGGCGTCAGAACCATGTCATCATACCCGAAAACGTCACGAACCTTCCTGTAAATGTCCGTGTAACCGCCATCCTCTTTATAGCGCCACACGGTACCATATTCTCCCTTGCCCTCGAATTTAACGGCACAATCGGGATGTTTTGCAACAAAGTCATTCTGTTGTTCTTTCGTAATTTTTGGCTTGAGATAGCTGAATTGCTCAAGCGGAAGATTATCAAGACTTCCAATGTCAGTCACCTTTGAATAACAAAGATTCAGATGCTTGAGATTTGTACATTTGTAAAGTTCGGAAATATCAGTCAAAAGTCCGCACCATGCAAGCTCAAGAAATTCGAGTTTGGGGCAATTTGAAAATACTGAAGCACTTTTAATCGGACTTCCTGAAGCAATAACGATTTCAAGGCTTATCATTCCCTCAATAAAATCAAAATCATATAACTCGGTGTTGTGACCAATGTCCATATACTTTGCCTCATTGCAATACCTCAGAGCATCGCTGTTGGTGTCGTCAAGACCGTAAACAATGCGTACAGTTTCGGTATCGGTCAGAAAACTACTTTTTTCACCTGCAAAAATTCGCCAAACAATTTTTGTATCAGGATAATCATCACGCAGTTTTGCAAGAATATCATCATCTATTCCGCAGTTGTCAAGCTTGAAATACTTGCAACTTGTCATGACATCAAGTGCATCTCTCAAGCGTTGTTCACCTTCGTTGCCAATTTCTGTGTCAATAAACTCAGCAGATTCGTCAATCGTGGAAACGGTTTTACCAAAGAGTTCAAAAGTATAGTGAAAATCTGCATTTGGTGCAGTATGAATGAGTTTTTTTACATCTTCCAATGTTAGATTGCTGCTCCCGTCACTGTTCATTAGCTCAACATAAGTTAAATCATCGAACATTTGCAAATCGGAACACGTTTCAAAAACGTCCTCACTTTCAAGATGGGAAAGATCAAGTTTTTCACAAGCTGCAGGATACACTTCGTCAATGATTTTTGCATTTACATAAGAAAAATCAATGTCATCATATGTGCTGCAGAGTAAGTCATATTCATGCTTTGAAAAATCTGCAATATCAAAGGTAACGCGTTCTATGTTCGGAAGATAAACGAGATTGCTCAAAAGCGTTTCAAAATCATAATCCTCTATTTTCAGAGAGAGCGTACTTGAAGCATTATCAACGAAACTTCCGCCGATATCGACGTTGTACTTAACATTTACTTCCGGGTGCGTTAAACAATATCCGAGAATCTCGGCATAGCAGGTACTTCCGCTTAGATCAAGGTCCTGTATGGAAATGTAGCTTTCAAGTTGTGAAATGTTTTCCGCTGTAACAATAATACTTAGAGAAGTTATCATTTCAGGTGTTTCTGCGATGCTCTCATTTCCACATCCGAAAAGAAAACATAAACAAATAATAAATAAGATTGTTGCAATAATAGTTTTTTTCATTTCAAATCCTTCATCATATTTTGGGCTTATTATGACAATACATATTTTTTCATTTTATTCTGCCTGAAGCTAACGATTCAATTGCAAGTCGAGTGTATTGTGCGTTAAGAGCCGGTTGATTTATGTATTTATCAAACATTCCGACAAGAACTCCGTCACCCGGTTTCATCGAAGAAAATGCTTCAATAAATGCTTTCTTCACCTGCTCTTGCGATGAACACTTACGACCTGCGCCCAAAATTTTTAGTGCAATAGTTGGTGCAGATAGTTCTCTTATAACCTTGTACATTATTGGAACGTCTGAATCTTCAAAACGCTCTCCCTCGGGATTTACATCATGAGAACGGTCGGGATAGAAAAGATTATATACAGACGCCATATAGTAATCGGGTTTAAGATTTTTTTCTTCAGCGTATTCCAGAACCTGCGGAAAATGCGAACAAATGCCACATGGAACATTCTTTTCACGAATTTTCTCGAGCAATCCTTCGAGCTTATCAAGCATACCTTTAAGGTAAAGCTCATCAGCAAGCTCTCCGTGAATACAAACGGCAGATGGACTATACTTCATCATTTCGTTTAGTTCGTATGTAAAAGAATCGAGACTTTTTCCTGTCTGAGCAAGCCAAATCATGTTTCCTCCGCTTTGCCTGTAACGGTAAAGGAGGTCCATTATTGGCAGACTTCCCCTGGATTGAACGGCATTTATGCCGGCTTCTTCGCATTTCTTTAACATTGCAAAAGCCTGCTCATCGGAAAAATAGCTTTTCATATCAGCATCGGTTGCTTCGTCCATATGGGATTTTCCTGTAAATGGATTGCTTCCTGCAATAAGGCGTGTTATTTCGAGATTGCCGATTTTCATTGTTGGCAGCATTTTCAATCTCCTTTATTAGAAGTGTTGTTGCTTGTTTTTAAATTCTGAACGTTGTATGTAACAATGGGCTTGCTTTTACAATCAGAAAAAGTGTTATCGCAAACCGTTATGTTTTTGTGACCAAGCTTGCATTTAAAACTTCCGCTGAAAGCGTCGTGGGAGCTTGAAGCGTGAATTACGCCAAAATCTCTTGTCAAAGATGAACAGTTTTTAAAGCTGTTGTCTTTGATAAGAATGTTTTCAACAAATCCCGCTTCATGCCAATAAGTGAAATCAGGTGACATCAGAATCGCTGAAAGACGAAGGTTTTCAAAGTTGCAGTTCTTAACAACAGCATTTTTTGTCTGTAACAAAAAACCTCTTGCTCGTCCGAACTTTACAGTACAGTTATCTATAACTGTTGTTGCAGCGCAAGAAACATTCTGTAAATATCGTGCGTTTTCTGCACCCTCAGGCAAATTAGAAAAGAAAAGCTTGTTGCCTGAAATTTTCTTAACATCAGCAAAACCTATACTGTTACGATTTTCATCAAAAAATTCTATAGTTTCTCCCTTGAAAGCATAAATCGGAGAGAGTGATATACCTTCCCTACCGCTTGAAATTGTTAAAGTGTTTTTATCAACAGAATCAACAGATGCAACCTGCGAATGAATATTCAATGCATCATCCCCTATGCCGGTGAAATAACTGTCTTTAACAATAAGCTTTCCTGCAAAGTTGTTGAGATGAATACAGTCTTCGTTTGATCCGAGAAGCTTTTCTTTACCTTTTTCGACTTCTACCTTGATGTTTCTGAAGAAAAAGTCTGAGTTTCCATCAGGCGCAAGAATAAAACCGGCAGGACAAGAATAACATCTCACATTTTCAAGATAAAGACCTTGCGTATTCAAAGCGTGAATGACATAGCTGATATAAGGTCCGGTGTGAAAACGACAACAAATGCGATCTCCTACATTTGCAATTTGCATGGGTATAAAGAATTCTCCCTCATCTGTAGCCTTTTCAAGCGACATTGTACCTCCGCCGTCAACCCATCTTTCTTCATCAAAAACAGTGTCATTAGCGCAAAGCACAGAGGTGATAAGCTCTCCACCGCTTAAAGGTATTTTCTCGCTGTCTATAAACTCATCATAAACTCTGAAAAATGTCTTTCCGTTCTCATGCCGGGTGATAATTCCATCGGCTGAAGTGTTGTATAAATAGTCAAATGAAATGTTTTCAAGTTTAATATTTTTGCAGTAAGAAATATTAAATATATTAGCGTATTGATCGGAGCTGCCATCTTTACCTACAAATGGGGAGTAAGATGAATTGATTAAAGTAACACCGTCAGCTGAAGTAATATGAACATTCTCTTTGTTAAATAGTTGCAAAGCTTTGTCAATATAGAATCTTCCGGAGGGGATAATTATTGTGGTTCCCTTTTTTGCCTTGCTTATAGCGTCATTAAGTTTTTTTGCGTTTTCTGAAGCAAAATCAATTGAATCAGGAACAAGTCCTGAGTTGTCAAGGGTAATTTTGTGAGCTGTTTGTGGGAACTCACAAAGTGCATCAGTATCAGTTTGAAAAATATCATTCATAACTAAATTGATTTCAGCGTAAGTTACAGCTGACGGAATAAACTTCTCCGCAGGACGACCCGGGATTTTGCTTAAAAAATTAAAGACTATCAATAACGCAATTATAGCTATTGCGAGAATAATTCCAACAACTAAAATCACTTTTTTCATAGAAACCTCCAAATGTATTTTTCTAATGATAGGTATTACGTCTGACTCATATTTTATCATACTGTAAGTTTTTTGTCAATATATAACTTTGAAAATAATGTCGCAGTAGAAAAATATTTAAAATCTTGATAAAACCACTTGAAAATACATTAAAAGTGTGTTATAATCAAAGAAAATGTTTTGATTATTTGAAACCTTTTGTATGCTGATTCATACTAATCAAAACTCCTGATAATCACGGAGGTAATCACAATGGAAAGCACATTTGAAAGCGTTGGAAACTCATGCGTTGAAAGTTCAAATACGGCTAAAAAAGGAGTGCCTGAAGCAGAAGAAACATTTTTCTATGAAATTGATGACGAAAAGCATTATACAAGCGGAAAGATAAAGTTGCCACCAAATTACACAACAGACGGAGAGTCTGTTCCTCTGATTGTATTCATTCACGGATCAGCTGAATATGGTCATGTAAATTCCAAGGAAATGACAAAAGCATACGAGGAGTATTACAACTATCTTCGTGATTGTGGCTATGCAGTTTTTGACTGTTATGGCTTTGGCACATTATATCAACATTCATGGTGTTCAACGTTCGCCACGCCTACAAACAGAAAATGCTATTTACTTGGAATACAGTATATTTTGAAAAATTATAATGTTGATGGTAATAACATATTTGTTTCCTGTAAATCGCTTGGCGGAATTCAGGCTTTGTCTTTCTATTACGAAACCGATATAAATATAAAAGCTGTTGGAATGCTCGCACCCGAGCTTAATCCGCTTCATGTATGCATGGGTTACTCCCCCGGACAGCGATATGCCGTATGCAATGACCTTGGATTTACAGAGGATGTAAATCACGTCATGAATCCTGAGGGTGGAAAACCTGAAATCAACTGCAGAATCCCCATTGATGAAAAGTATGAGGCATACATCACGGAAAACTACGAAAAAATGTGTGGCTGGAATCCCTTCTGGACCGGTCTTCTTCTGAGCAAGGAAGAAAAGATAGAGTATTCATTACATAGAAGTGCCAAAGGCTATGAGGCTCTTGCGAATGCATACAGAGTATCAACAACCAACAGACCCTTGAAGATATGGATTTCAAAGGATGATCCCGCTGTAAGCTATGCTATGTCTGCAGGACTTGTGCAGAGCTTGAATAACGCAGGATTTAGGGCAGAGCTTCGCACCATGCCCGACGGCACAGGAGGACACCATTCCGTTGACAACGATGAGAATGCACCGAAGGTTTATGATGTAACAACACCTTGCGGTAAGATCTATGAGAGTGTACCTGCTGCCTACTATGAGCTTGAAAAGTTTTTCAGGAAATATCTAATTAAGTGATTTAACAGGGAGTCATTTACATGATTTTAACCGACAAGTATTTCTTTGATAATGTAATAAACTACAGCTATCCCGGTCTTGAGGAAATGCAGATACTTGCTGCGTCCGGTAAATATAGTGAGTGTCGCAGATTCCTTGCAGATTTTTTTAGAAAGCTATTGAAACCTGATCTGTATTTCAGTACCCAGAGAGAACTTCGATATTCGGAAAAACTTATTTCTGAAGCGGAAAAAGCCTGCAGGCATTATATGGTGTCTGTTAGGATACCAATGGACTTTAAAGGCGAGAAAGTTGACTGGTTTGCAAATCCCACATTGAATGGTTATAAGGAATGGACGTGGCAGCTAAATCGTCACAATGAGCTTGTAAATCTTGCCAGGGCATACCTTGTTTCGAAAGAAGAACGATACATTGAGGCAAGTGCGGAGCTTCTGAACAGTTGGTTCGAACAAGCAGATGCACCAAAAATCGGAACAAGCGGATATGATACCTTATGCTGGAGAACGATAGAATGTGGTATAAGAGCAGGATGGACTTGGCCAATTGTAATAAATACTTTTGTACCTGTTTGGGATGATGATACTGTATGCAATCTTTGTAAGTCAATATATGAACACGGCATAAGGCTCCGTAATGATTACACAGCCAACAATTGGCTTATTATGGAAATGAACGGTCTTTGTCACATCGGCTTATTCTTCCCCTTTCTGAAAGATGCGGACGAGTGGTACGGCTTTGCTATGGACCTTTTGAACGCAGAGTTGTCTGCACAGATTTACCCGGATAAGGCACACTATGAAATCACCCCAAACTATCAAAGGGTTATAATCATAAACTATCTTTTAACAATAAAAACTGCTCGTGCCTATGGTAAACAAGTGCCGGATACAATGTTAAAGTCAATTGAAAAGGCGGTAGAGTATTACATTCACATGATGACTCCATCCCGGAGGCTCATTTCAACAAATGACGGCAACGAGTATGAAAGGCCTCATGTACCCGAGCTTATTGCTGAATATGTTGAATGTTTTCCCGACAATAAGATGTTTAAATGGCTTTATGGCAAGCCTGGAGGTATCGAGCCCTGTAAGGACTATATTTTTAATTATGCAGGCAATGCCACGCTTCGTACAGATTGGTCCGAAAACGCCGTAATGCTCTTTTTTGATGGAGGTGTGTTCGGAAAAGGACATCAGCACGAGGACAAGCTTTCAGTTGTTCTGTGTGCAGATGGCAAGGAGATTCTTGTAGATGCTGGCGGATATGCGTATGATGATTCTCCTATGAGAAAGTATGTGCTTGAAAGTGCTTCACACAACACGGTGCTTGTTGACGGAAAGGGACAAAACCGCAGGAAGAACTATGAATGGAAGCCTGAGGATATAAAGAAAAAATCAGACTTAAAGTACATGCTTTCAGAAAAAGTGGATTTTCTTTGGTCATTTTACAACGAGGGATATGGTGATGACAAGGAAAACATTGCGAGACATGAGAGATCGGTTTTCTTTGTTAAAAAGCTTGGGGAACTACGTCCGTTTGTGATTGTTACGGATCGGCTTTATTCTCTTGATGCTAAAGAACATTGCTACGATGTTATGTGGCACATTGACGTGGACTGCATAAGTATTTCGGGCCTTGACGTCAGGGCAGACAATCTGCGGATACTTGTCGGCAATGAAGAAGCAGAGGAAACAGCCCTTGAGGTTTGCAGGGGCAGGAAATTTCCTTCTATGAAGGGCTGGACGGCTGACTCCATGAAGCAGGGCGACTATCGTCCGATTTATACCGCAACTTATAAAGTTACCGGTAAGAATGTACGTCACATCACCGTACTTTATCCTGATGGTGGTAACAAATCAGGGATATGCAAGGTCACCGGCTCGAATAAAATAGCTGATAATGAAATCTGTATCTTTACAGACACAGGAAACAAATATACATTCAACGAAGATAAATACTCAATTCAATAACATAACACACCTCGGATAGAAAAAGCATCCGAGGTGTGTTTAATTCAGGATTTCTTTTTGTTTTCACTTCGATCAAGATGATATGCGCCTTACTGCGATGATATACTATTGTTTCGTAATGGAAAAAATTACAGGCAATCTTAGGTTGCTTGTTTCAGCCTGTAGCAAAACCCTACTGCCCCAATTTATTTAAATAAGTTAGGGCTTTTTTGGCAAGTTGCACCAAAAATGATATTGCTTGTCAAGTTGATAAAAATACTTAGATACCGTAAAACAACGCATTTAAATCAATATCTGCCATAAACGTTGCTGCGTATGACATTGTCAAGTGGAAAAGAGAGGTGTTCCATTTCGTATCCTTACCCCACCCCTCAAAAGTAGTTGTTCCTTCTTCTTGCAAAATGCGTTTCCATGCGCCGTCATCCAGCAGACACTGCTTTATACGGTCATATTGATGGTTTCGTACAAGCCCAATTAAAATGGGGAATGTACAGAAGAAAGAAAGAGAGTTAATTTTGTATTTATCAAGCATAGATAAAAAATTTCGTTGGAATCTGTGATCGGAACAAAGATTGAGTCCATATACAAAACTGTTGCCCACCAAGCTGATATGCTCCGTGTTTTCGCCGTCTCTGAACAAATTCTTTTGCTTATCATAAAAAGCGGTATAAAATGCAGAGAGTGGCAGACTTTCATCCCGGTATTGCACCACATTAAGAATGGAAGCAATTTTGTTTGCAGTGCGCACTGCAGCAATGTAGTATGCGTTAAGAGAAATGTGAGCTTCTTTACAAATCTGCCCCTCTCGAATATCCACATCATAATCGTGTTGGAAATTCTTCGGCCATTCTACCACACACCATTTGTCAAGATTTCTTAAAAGACCATCCTTTTCATAATCGCTCCGATAGGCATCAAGCAGCTGTATTACCTTTTCGTAATTCTGCATTAAGTATTCTTTATCACCTGTATAATTGTAATGCCACAATACGAGATACACTAAAATCAAAGGATATTCCGCAATCTCCTGCATGAAAGAGCAACACATACAGGTGACAAGTGTTTCGGTAATAAACTTGGTGGAAAAAGCATCGTCTATGAGCTTTCTTACCATGGAATCATCGCCTGTCAAAATCATATTGGTCAAAGCAGTGTAGCACCCGTCACCGAGATAGAACCCCTTTTCCCGTTCCATACAGTCCTGGATAACTTCCTGCACACCGTATTTTTGTGTATGCACACATAGATTCCAGATTTCTCTTAACTCTTGATTTAATGCATAATCCGGCTTTAATTGCGTTTTAAGAACAAACGGATAATGCCTTACACAAAAATAAACATCCAATACTTCTACCCCTGCAGGGATAGAGAGTTCTGTATATCTAAACGATTTATAATCAAACCAATCAAGGGAGCTTTCTCTATCGGATAAAATCCATTCTTCCTCGTAGGTGCAATTTGCGCGAAGGTTATACCGCAAGGTACCGTCGTCGTTTAATTCCTGCGCACAGCGAACGGTAACGATGTCACCCTTTTTACCTTTTGCTTGTACAAATAAATAGCCCACATAATTAGAACCGAAATCATACAATATTCGGTTGTCAACAACTGTGGTGTTGACAGGTAGAATGGTTTCAAACTCCAATAAGCCGCTTTTTTGCAAAGTCAGCTTGTGATCGGCAAATCTACTTATTTTAGCATTTTCCCAATTGCTGTCATCAAAGGCGTGGAGAGCAAAGCCAACCTCTGTTGCATTAGAATCGTATCTCTCTAAAAATTGAGTCTGATAACCGCAGATTCCCATTTCAGTATAGGCAGTATGCTGCTTTGTTTTAAAACTCTCATCACTTGTAACAACCGTTTCTCCATCTATAACTAAATCAAGAATCAATCCGTGACGGTTGTCACCGCTTTGCCAAACACGATTGATAAGTCCTTGATATAAGGTGTGGACAGCAATTAGGTTTTCTCCCTTTTGCAGATACTTACTAATGTCAATTGCATTATAATTGTATTTGAAATGATATGAAGGAGCGGGTCCTTGAGCCACAAAGTGGCCGTTGATATAGAGTTTATAATAATCGTCAGCAGAGATATAAAGCGTTGCGTTTTTAGTAAAAGAATCACATACGAACTTTCTTCTAAACAGAATGTGCCGGTTTCTGTGCTCGTCACAAGGCAAATCAATCTTGTCCAATTGCTTGTGAAAAACATTTCTCGGTTTTAAGTTAGCAAATTCCGAATTTGTTATCCATTTACCTATGAATGTATGTTCCATTGCCTTATACTCACCTATACTCTCATTTATTAAACAAATTATATCATATATGTGCTTTTTTGTCAACTCTATACTGTCCTGGTATTTTGTTTAAGTTCTTATGTAAACGCTCGAACCCACAAACATACAGAATCCGCCACCTTTACCACTACAAAAAATAGCGAACTATCCATTATACTTTGGGAAGAAAAAAGTCCCCGAATAGCACCAGCATATGACACTGTTCGGGGATTTCTCATTTTATTGATTACTATCTTAAATACATTTGTAGCAGTGTGCTGTGAATACAGTGTGCAAATCGAGGAGAGTAACACTAAAAGCGTTATTAGATATCAATACCCAGCGTAGCAAACTGCTCATCTTTTATTGTGCAGGATCCCAAAATCAAGAAGTACAGCTGAAGTGCCTTTTCTCGTATTTCGTCAACCTTCTCGATATTATGTATGTTATGCTTATGGAAATATCCATTACGTTGTTTGTCGCGCCAGTTATCTATAGTTTCAACAAGGTGTTCTCTTGCATATTTGTTAACATCCAAAATATGACCATTATGTTCTATAACCTGCTCCAACGCTCCAAGAGTGGTATCGACTATGTCTGTGTTTTCTTCGTTGAACTGTACTATTTCTCTGCCTTTAGATTTTATAGTGATTCCCGTTCCTTCTGAAAGCTTAACAATCGCAAACAGCAACTGCTCTATAGACTTTAGATATCCCGCTACAATATTTGTTAAATCTAAATTTTCCGTCAACTGATACATGGTGTAAAACCACTCGGAAGTAATAAAACTGACCGCGAAATTACTCTTGCCGATCATCGCCCTCCACAAGCCTCTATCCAAATAGTTTCGCTTTATTGTTTCGACTTGATTGGAATAAACAGTATCAGGTATGTTCGCTGTATAATTGTGTGTGGTAATTGCTTTACCACATTTTTCCCTTAACTGTGCAAGAGCTTTTTCGGTAGGGGTAATTACAGTGCCAAAGCCAATAATCGCTTTTGCTTGTTCGTTGAATTGCTTGCAAAATTCGATGAGTTCATCACATTCCGTCTCGCCAAAATACTGAGCCCAAAATTCCATAATAGGAATCCTTTCAACAGGGAGCCCGGCACGATCATTCATTTCATTAACCGATGTAAAAAGAGCGTCTTTAGAAAACTCATTTGGAGCTGCAATAACTATCAATTTGAGTGCTTCTACAGCGTAACTGCCGGCTTCAAATGCTTTGCAATACTCACCAAGGTCTGTTGTGTTAGAAAACACAACACCGTATTTCTTTCCGTTTTCTGTGAGCACTATTTGAAAAGGTCGTGATTTTGCTTGTTCGGTTTCTGGGAGTGCTCTGAACACCGGTGCTATGGGATAGAAGCTAAAATTGTCAATATTATACTTGGAAAACAGCGATACCGCTAACGACTCGATGACTTTTGCAGCTCTATATTCATTCGTTTCCACCATGGAACTATATGCACCGTATCTTTTATCTCCTAAAAAAATAAGAGAGCCTAATGATTCTTCGTATTTCTCGTTGTGGTTTAATAAGACGTCGCGGCTGCGCTCAACAAGATCAATCAATCTATTCAACGCTTGTAAATAAGCTTGTTTCAACTATCACACCCCCTATAATGAAAAAGGCACATAATCCGAAGACTACATGCCTTGACGCATGGCAAGAGTTAGCGATTGCCAGATCGTACAAGCGCATACTCTTTGCAAGCATCGACCGCATGAGTCGACACTTCCTTAACTGCCGCAGGGTCAAGTTTCAATGCGAAAATGACCGCAACAGCAGTGCCGCCAAGGGCAACCACGAGCTTCCAGTCGACAATGACTTTGAAGTCCATATCGCTACCTCCTTTCCGAGGTCTACACCCCAAGAATAAAAATGGTAGCTAAAATTGCCCATCGTCAAAGTTATTATAACACATTGTTTAACATAAAACAATATTTCTTTGTAAATTTATTCGTTGAACGATTAAACCCTTGAACGATACAAAATCCGTCACTTCAGTCCCTACGGGGAAGAGGAAGGCGGAGTTGTTGTTTGAATAAGAAAAAACGCCCTAAAAACCGCCGAATGAGCGGTAAAAGGGCAAAAATAAGGCATTTTCCGTATATAAAGCAAAATTCCATAGCCGAAATTGCATCGACTATGGAATCTTTTTTGGCATATGACTTATAAAACAATACAATGAACCTGTTTATAACTCACGGGTGTAGTTCTACTGTTTTTATTGCTATCGTTAATTTATTTATATTCAATATCCGATAGCATTTCAACCGCAAACCTGCCACCGAGCCGGAAGGCGTATATGAATATTTCTCTCTCCAAAATGCTATTCATTTCCGAAACAATATCATCATATTTTTGTAGTATTTCCTTCTGAGCTTCTGTTAATGTTTCTGTTAAGCTTGTTCGATTCTTATCCACAAGTCGCAGTAGTGGTTTTATTTCTGGATGTTGAGCCGCATATTGCTCTTGTGGAAATATATTACCATACCAAAATTCCTCAAGCAAACTCCTCATTGTATCCATCCTTCCGTAAAGAACACGACCGCATCACCGAGAGCATTCCCAGTAACACGGTCATTCGTTTGTTTTTCGTTGTTTTTAGTTTTAATTGTTGCATAGTGCTGCACCTCCTTGTAGCACGACACTATACCATACAAATTTGAAAAAGTCCAGATAATTATTTGTGAACGCACTGATTACTTTATTGTCCACCTATCATTTGCTTTTAGAAGCAATTTTTTTCATATAAGAATATGCAATTTCCTCTATTTCGGTAGCAGAAAGTGTATCCAGCACCGAGACCGCACCAAAATGATTTAAATAAGAATCGCAACACTTTCTGAAAATTGTGGTAGAAGCGTTTCCTTGTTCCTCTTGTATACGTTTCAAAGCCGATAATAGCCCTTTGACAATTGTTTTGTTCATGCTGAAAGGTTGGTCAAATAAATCCTTTTGTATTTGCTGTGCCGAAAACAAGGTTTCAGTTAAGTGCCAAGGATTGGTGCTTTTATGTTCCTCGTCATAAGTCAAATAGCCGGACCACCACAAACGCGAAACCGCATTGTAGTATAATAACGAGCTTCTTCCTTCAGTCGCAAAAAAACGTTTATCGATGCTTACAGAATCGTCTGCTTTTTTCCATCTGTTTAAAATGTATTCTTTAAAAGTAATATGACAAAGAGCAGACCATAACAAAGGATCTGATGCCTGTAAGGGGTCAAGCTTATCCTTATATTCTGTATAAAACATCTTTATATTGATAAGGTCATCTCTGTTTTTTGTTTCCGTGTCGTCTCCTGTGCATATCAGTCCGACGTTTGGCACGGTAATTGAAGAAGTACGATAAAACTCCTCCAATCCAGCAGAGGCAAAATATTCATCCAGCCACGGTTCGTCGCTATAATACTTATCACGGTTTAGATTTAAGTCCTTTTTTAGCAATTTGTAAGCTTCTTTAGTAAAGTAAATTAAATTCATAAAGACTCATCCTCCTGCCGTATAGTCGACCAATCGGTCAATTTTTGCATAAGATTACTTACGGAATCTCCTACAACATTACCCAATATCATATTTGCCAATTCATAGTCGGAACGGTTACAAGTGGATAATTCTTCTACTCCAAGATTTAAAAGAGCTTGCATAATAGAATCCGCCCATACAGTTCCTTTATAATGCGGTTCATCCTCATCAACTTCAATCAATTCTTCTCTTCGTAAAATAGAAATTGCCTCTGTGATAGCAGGAAGAATAATTGAGCATTGAAGGAATCGTTCCACACCATTTTTAAGGTGCTTTTTTGTTCGCAATTTTGCATAATTTTTGTATTCGTTATCCGGCAAGGTAATTACTATGTAATTGGAAAGAGCAGGGTCAGTTTCCTCAACTGAGGCATATTTCACTATCATTTCTGATATTGACGGACTGCCAGTTACTTGAACTATACCTGATACATTCTTTTCTAAAACGGTATTCAACTTGATTTTTAGTCCCGGTTCATTTGCAATAAGCGAGCCTTTGGAAATTTTAAAAGCCTTACCTTCGAAATAGTCCGCGTTAAACTCTCCGAGGTTGTAATTATCGTAATCTTTTACCGCTACAATCATAGCTTGCAAATCGATAACATCAGCAACAAGTTTTTTAGGAATGCTGATTATGGTACTGCCTTTGGGGTTCAACTCTTCAACTGTGCGAAATGAAGTTCTGTAACAAATTATTCGAACATACATTTTTGCTATGCCGTCATTTATCATTTGTAGCATTCCGGGACAGTTTAAGGTGTGTTCCAGTTCAAACTCAAGAACTTTACCATTATCTCCGTGCGATTTAATTTCAATGGTAAAGCTACATTCTCCGAAATCATTTGTATATTCATTTAAGACGGGATGAGGATACTCGATTGCTTTATTTCTCATTTGGCACCTCCATTGTAAATACAGGAATAACACCTATTCCTTCTTCACCTTCATCTTCGAACTCTATATACATAACATTTTTTCCTGCTTTTAAAGAAATGGGACCTATTTTTTTGCTATGCACATCCATTCTCGGAATTCCATCCATTTTAATATTGTTGACAATTAGCTCATCTTGTTTGTCATCTTCTCTTCCTGCAAAATATTGTATATAAACATTATCATAATCTACAGGAGCATTAACATATAATTTGTATTTTTTTGCAGCAAAGTGAAATGTTCTATGGTCGCTTATTTTTACAGTAGCAATTTTCACCTTACCTGTACCCGTTGATACACCTTTGTCTGTATCTTTTCCCGGTGTAACGACAGGAATTTTAACATTCGTCTTCTTTTTGCGTTTCTTTTTGCCTGTTTTTGTTCCGGATTTAGGTGTGCTTTTTCCAGTATCGCTTTCTGCATTTTCATACTGACTATTGTAAAACACTCTTCCATCATAAGAAGAAATCTCAGAAATTTTCACATCGGTCTTCAAACCATCAGTGCCTTCGTTTGTTGCACTGTTATCCGATGCGTCAGGCAGATAGCTACCAACACCAGCATCCATTTTATCTGTTATTTCAGCTTTTTCAAATTCATCCAAAGCCTTTTGAATTTCTTTGCCGATATTTCTTATGTATCGAGTTGCTTTATTATGGAGATCTCTGTTATCTGTAATATTCTTAGCTTTCCATTCCGTATGTTGGGGAGGTTCTGCCTCACGAAGGGTCTTGCTCAAATCAAGTTCACCGACATCGTTAACTACGATTACTACAGAAAAATGCGGTAAAACATCGTTTGTGGTAGTGTTTATCAACATACCCGTTGAACGAAAACGAGACAACGACTGAGAATATGCATCGTCGTATCGAACATATATGCTCAAATCATCTTTTTCTGCAATTTTTACAACTCGAGGTTGTGTTTTTGTGATAGTTTCAAATATTTGTCTTGTATACTTTAATTGCACATCATCAGCAAAAGTCTTAAACAATAAATCTTCAACTGTATCTTTTCGGATTTCGTATAAAGCGTTTGGAGATTTTATTGTCACGTCTATTTTACCGTTTATGATTGAAAGGATAAAGTTTTTTATGATAGCTACCGCAGTTTTATCTTCCCAATCGTCATATTCGTTTTTCTTAAAACCGACAACAGCAACATCAGTTCCTATTTCGGAACGATTAAAGATATCCATTTTTGCTAATTCACAATCATCCGACGGCAAGATAGGACGTCCGGTGTATTCGTCTTCCAAAAACAGATATTTTCCGATAGGTTGGGTTCTTCTCATCGAACCATTATATTCTCTTTGTGTTGTAACAAGACGAGCAACTCCTTCAAAAGCTCTTCCGCCATCTTTGGCAAGTGTATTGTAAAACACCAAGTTTAACGCCGAGTATGCAAATGGGGCATTTTTTCCTATGCCGAAACTTCCGGCACTATTATCGTCTTGCTTAATAGAAATCCCCTCAGTGTTAACAAGTAAATCCCAAAAAGATTTTTCATCATCCTTTGCATTTACACCGTTAAGTCCCACTGTGTTATAGTCGCTCATTACAAGCATTGGAATATTGTCGTTTTCGAGAGCTGTTTTGACATTGTTAAGAAACTCCATAATTTTAGGGGTGCTCAATGGACTCGTTTCCCAATATGCAATGCTGCTTTCAAGTGCTTTTTTGTATCCGTCAAACATTGGATATTTTGTTTTTTGGATTTCTACAAGTTCAAATTTTACTTTAACGGGAACTTCGGCGGGAAGTTCTTTATCTCTTGCATCAAGAGAATTTTGGCATACCTCTCGTGCCAAGCCGTCCATTATACCGGTTCCTTTAAACATAGTTATAGCTGCAATATTGTTACCACTTTGATTACCGGTTCCCAGTAAAGGGAAGTCCCAACAAACTTTTCCCATTTTCATCTCTCCTTAGTCTAAAGAAAATCTCTCTTCTTTTGTATCTAATCCAAGAAATTTGTTTTTTGTGTTTTTTAATTCCTTTTCCAATGCACCGAAAATTTTTTTGATATCGTCATCGGTGTAATCGTAATTTCCTTTACTGGAGCAATTGCCAAGCAATCTCATCATTTCGAGAATTTTATTTGTCCTTGCTTCAGCAATTCTAACAAAGCGTTCGCGTTTGGTTTCAGTAGCCATAATAATCCCTCTTTCGCTATTATTTGACAATATTATATCAGAATAAAATATATTTGTCAATACATTTCACAAATATTTTGCAAATGTATTGATTTTTGTCGCGATAGTATCTCTTTATAAATAAAAAATGTAGTGCTATATATAACACTACATTTTTTATTTATTTTGTTTACTCTTCAATAATCCCGAGCATTCTAAAGCAATCCACCATAAAATTAGCCATCGTTTCAATTACAGGAATGGTTACCGAATTACCGAATTGTTTATATTTTTGACAATCGCTAATACTTTCTGGGAAAGAAAATGTATCAACATCATTTTCTAAAAATGCATAATTGATAAATCCTTGTAACTTTCCCCATTCACGAGGAGTCATGACTCGAATACCTTTGTCATTCAAAGCACTTTTTTTGGAAGAACAAACAGTTCCCGCAATTCCCTCTTGAGGGTCGTATACCAAATTACGCTCTTTTCCGGACCCGCCTGTTGCCATAATGGTATTCGCCACGGGGTGCTCTATCTCCGGTGCATTTACAATCCTATATCCAAAGCCATTTCCTTTTTTGTGTTCACGTTCTTTGTGCTTTTCCAACGTCTCCAAATAGCCTGAAGACATATAATGTTTTGCATCAGCGCCCAACTCAAGCAAATCACGAAGGTCATCATATATATTTAAATCATTCCCGTCCGGCAGTTGATTTTCAATAAGATTGACATTATCTCCGAGCTGCTCTCTGCTAAAAGCCATAATGTAAGTTCTCGGTCTGTTTTGAGGAACACCAAAATTACGAGAATTTCTAATAAAATCCTTCCCGTTGTATATGGGCTCTCCGTTTTCGTTGCGAGTTACACCTATCACTTTATAATTAAGTTCAACTTCAAGCGTGTTAATAATTGTTCTAAAAGTATTTCCGTTGTCATGTCTCACAAGATTATCTACATTTTCAAGAAACACAGCAAGCGGATGCGTTCTTTGTATTATTTCGGCTATATGATAAAAAATTGTTCCTTTTGTCTTATCTTCAAATCCGAGTTCAAGTCCGGCTCTGCTAAAAGCCTGACAAGGAAAGCCCGCAAGCAACACCTCGTATTCTGTGTTTTCCAATAATGTCTTAAATTCTTCACTTGTTAGGTCGTTGTTTGGATTCTCTCCGTACAAATGCTCATATGTCATACAAGCATATTTATCTATTTCAGCAGAAGCAACATTCTCAAAGAATCCTGTCATTTCAAATCCTTTTCGAATACCCCCAATGCCAGCACATAAATCTATAGTTCTTATAGGCATTTTTATCTCTCCTTGTAAATCAGCTCTATCTCATCGGCGCATTTGACCACATTTTTCTTTATTTCATTTCCCCAAAAACGGAGCACAATCCATCCTTCATTTTGCAATTTGGTTGTAACTTCAATGTCGCGTCGTATATTTCTTTCTATTTTAGGAATCCAGAAGTCCTTGTTGCTTTTGAAATCATTCTTCCGATGTTCCCAATCATATCCATGCCAAAATTCACTGTCCACAAAAACGGCAAGCTTTTTACCTATGTATACAATATCCGGATTACCATAAATTCTTTTGACATTTTTACGGTATCGCATATTCCGTTTCCACAGTTCTTTTCGCAACATGACTTCTATTTTTGAATCTTTATTTTTTATTTGTTGCATATTGTAACTTATTTGTTCGGCGGTTTTCATTTTGAAGCACCTCCGATTTTCAATGCAACATTATCCCAATCGGAATCACTCAAATTCGCATTTTGAGCAGCCCTAATAGCTTTACACACATTAGGATTGTTGAAAAAATATTCTTCAACATCTCCAGGAACTTGTTTTCTGTATTCTGCAGCAAGAAATCTGAGTCTGTTTTCCTGATCATAGTCAAGGTTTAATGCACTTATAATTTTATCCAACAATTCTCCCTGTGGCGGTGCGTTCTTTCCTTTTTCAAACTGGCTGATTGTCATTTTTGTTCTTCCTATGGCATTCGCCAGGGTTTCTTGTGTCATACTGGGCACACATGAATTACGTAGTTCCTTCAAATACTCACCAAAAGACATCGAATTCATAGTTGCACCCCCTTGTATGTAAATAAATTTATTTACATACATTATAGCATTCTTTTCTTTTTTTGTCAATATAACGCAATGAAATATTTCTCTATGTGTCAAAAAGTGTAAGAACGCCAAATTTCACCAAAGCCTTTATTTACAAGCGTTTTCACCACTTTTATGATTATCCATTTGACACATTTGACAGCAAAAAATGCATTTTCACGGAAATTAAATAAAAATTTTTTCACAGTATATAAAAGAGTGAATATTTTTAAAATAAATATAATTAAAAATAGGAATTCTCGTGTCAAATGTGTCAAAGTGTCAAAAACTCGCCAATGTGTCCACCGCAAATGGCTTAAACAGTGGCTCCGGACACATAGGACACGAGAAAATGTATTATAAAGGAAATTGAATTGAAATTTTTTTACACTATATGGAAGATGGTGAATAATTTTAGGATAAATATATGTGAAAATGGGATTTCTGCCGTCCTATGTGTCCCATCTGTCCTGTATGTGTCATATGGAAGTGGCTTAAATACCGGCTTATGACACATATGACACATAAAAGTGCATTATGAAGTAAATTAAATATAAATTTTTACACTATATGGAAGATAGTGAATAATTTAAAAATAAATATATATGAAAATAGAGTTTTTCCTGTCATATGTGTCATGTGTCATTGAAAGCAATCGTTAAAAAGAGTAATGACGTGGATGCAATTATCGTTATTTAATGATATAATGGTATTGTAAAAAAGTAGGTTGCGGCTACAAATGTGGTCGCAACCTTTTTATCGGTGGGGGTATCAAAATCTCTACACCTTTTTGTCTGTGCAACGGGCGTGGGGTCTCACGCACAAATTCGCATAAGTTTTCAGGGGAATAGGCTACAATCGTTAAAATATGATACCTAAAAGCATAGAATGATACCTATATCCTATGATATTATTATAATGGGAATTAAAAAATTCAAAAGTATTCCTCAAAGTTCCGTAGACTTCTTCTGCAAAATATGATATAGTTATAATGAAAAAAGAGAGTAAAGTTGATTGAAGTAGAGTATAACGATATGATATTATTATAATGGGAACAAAAAAGAATACAGTAAAAGCCATTGAAATACAGTATGGTCTTTGTGGTATAATATAATTGAAAAACAATCGAATAATTTTTAAGCCTTCACGGGAGCAATCCTGCGAGGGCTTTTCTTATGCCCAAAAGGAGGTGGTGTTTATGATTGTAGGTGTATAAAAGCTCTAACAAAACACAGAAAGGACAAACACTATGAAAAATTTCGTAGCAAAAGGAATTATTACCGGCAAATACAGAATGCCGGTAGGAATCGAAGCATCTGACTTCGACAGCAAAAATTATACAGCAGCAACTTCGAATAGCGGAAGACGGTGAAATGGTACTTGTGCTTAAAAGCAAAAGATTGACACCGGCTCCTTGGGTTGTCCAAAAAGGTATGAGCAATGTGTTCTTTACCACATACAAACAGGCTATGGACTACTGCGATATGCGTGGTTATGTCGTAAAGCGAGGTAAAAAAAGATGAGAGTTCAAGACCTCAGCGGACAAATCGACTTTGACACCTTTTTGGTGCTTGCGGTAATAAAGCGAAAAGGTAAACGCAATATTACACTCCTTGCACCGAAAAACGATAGCCGTGACAAATACTTTAATCTTCAAGACGGAGAACAGAGCCTTTGGTACAGTTCTCTTGAGAATATGCTGAAGGTATGTCATGACCTTGGATATATAAACACATTGCAGAGTGTGTTTATACAGTACAGATACAAAAAATTTATTAAAAAACACTAATTGGAGGAATCAAATATGTATAGCAATTATCATGTAAACTCAACCGAATATGAAAGAGAATTCTGGAACGCTGCAAGAGGTAAAACTCACACAGGCAACCTTAATGCAGGCAAACACACCATGACCGGGACATTTAAGCTTCCGGCAGTATCAATAAAGAAGTACAAGACGGCTCTTTTGGAGGAAAACCCTTTCAGAAGCCTTGCTACCATTATCAACACTCCCGGCACAGACCACACCGTAAAAACATACGATGCTGAGGATATCGCAACTTGGCTCGGTGAAAACACCCTTGAGTTCTATGACGGTGTTGACGAATTCAGAAGTATACCCGTGGAAAACCACAGGCTCGGCACTATCATCCGCATCTCCGAAGATTTCACAGCCGATGAAAAATTCGATATTGAAAAATACCTTGTGACATCATTCGCAAAGCGTATCGGAAGAACCGAGGAAGACGCCTTTGTAAACGGCGATGGTATTGACAAGCCTACAGGCATTCTCACCACAGCAGAGGTCGGTGCGGAAACATCCGAGCTTACATACGAGGATGTGGTTAAACTCTACTTCTCCGTGGACAAAGAGTACCGCAAAAACGGCATATGGATGATGAACGATGAAACGGCACAGAAACTCCGCACCATTAAAGACGAAGGCGGTAACTATATTTGGAATCACAACAACGATACCATTATGGGTAAGCGTGTGGTTCTTTCCAATGCTATGCCGACCACAGGAAAGCCTGTTGCTTTCGGTGATTTCAGCTACTTTTGGATTGTTGAAAGAATTCCTCTGACAATCCGTCCTTTGGTTGAAAAGTATGCCCTTAACAATCAGATAGGCTATTTCGGTTATGAACACCTTGATGGAAAACTCATCCGCCCGGATGCAATTAAAGTATTACAGTTAGCTGAATAACTGCATACGGTATTTCCGTAATCATAGTAAATAGACAAAAATACTGAATGACGGAAAACTGTGTTTTCTCCTGTCTTCCGTTTGGAGCGGAAAACCTATTATATATAGTCACTTCCGTTCCGTGCGTTCACGAGTGTGGGAAAGGCTGAAAGCGTTGCCTTTCCCCACTACGTAACGTTGAGTCAGAGGTTTTCCGCCATAGACTCTGCCAATTGGTTTTATGTCAATCAAAACGCTGAATATTACAGCATAAAACCTACATTGGCGGCATACCCAATAACCAATGTTTGATTATGGGGTATATTACCCTTTTGATTTCGCAGTTTTTTTACACGAACCCCCACGCCCGTTGCTCAAAAGAATAGTCACAGAGATTTGACCACCCCCACCGGATAGAAAGGATATATTATGAAATTACAAGTACAAAATCAAATACGAAATTTAGCGTTAAAAGGTCTGGGATACAAAAGGATAGCAGATATGCTCGACCTTTCTCCCGACACCGTTAAATCACATCTGCGTAGACATCCTGCCACGGAAGGCAGTTCGGTATGTCTGCAGTGTGGTAAACCTATAGAGCAAAGACCTAACCGCAAAGAAAAGAAGTACTGCTCCGATAAATGTCGTATGGCGTATTGGAACAGCCACCAAGATGAGGTAAACAAACAAGCCTACTACACTTTGGTTTGTAAACATTGCGGAAAGGAGTTTGTAAGCTATGGAAACAAGAATCGTAAATACTGCAACCGAACCTGCTACGGAGATGCACGTAAAAAGTCCGCTTGATTATGAGAGCGGGCTTTTCTCATACCGCTTGAGTATGTCGGTTTTGAGAACCATGCTGAATAACAACACAATCACCGAAGCCGACTACAATAAATGCCGTGACAGATTAGCACAAAAATACGGCATATCTTTGTGTAGTATATTTGCTTAAAATGACTTGCTATTTCTTCGTTTTAGAGTGATATATGTAGTACCAAACTTTGATACAAAGGAGAAGTACTATGGAACGAAGAATCAGGCAAGTGCCGTTACAAAACCTTCAAGTGCCAAAGCTTACAAGAGTTGCGGCATATGCAAGAGTTTCTTCAGGCAAGGATGCGATGCTGCATTCTCTGTCGGCACAGGTCAGTTATTACAATGACCTCATTCAAAGACACCGGGGATGGCTATTCTGCGGTGCGTATGCAGACGAAGCCTTAAGCGGAACAAAGGATAATCGAGAAAACTTTATTCGCCTGCTCGGTGATTGCAGAGCCGGGAAAATCGATATGGTTATTACAAAGTCAATTTCCCGCTTTGCAAGGAACACCGTTACATTGCTTGAAGCAGTAAGAGAACTTAAAGACATCGGAGTGGATGTGTATTTTGAAGAACAGAACATCCACTCCTTAAGCAACGACGGAGAGTTGATGCTTTCTATACTCGCATCTTATGCACAAGAAGAAAGCCTGTCGGCGAGTGAAAATCAAAAATGGCGTGTGAAGCGTAATTTTGAAAACGGAATTCCTTGGAGCGGAACGATGCTCGGATACCGATATGAGAACGGAAAATTTATCATAGTTCCCAATGAGGCTGAAATTGTAAAGCTCATTTATGACAGTTACCTTTCCGGCATGGGAGTTACGGCAATAATGAAAATGCTAAACAAAAATGGATACATTACAAGGTTCGGCAACACATGGCACAACAGCGGTGTTTCAAGAATCCTTCGGAACTATACATATACCGGGAACTTGATTCTACAAAAGACTTACAGAGAAAACCATCTCACAAAGCGTAAATTACAAAATAACGGAGAATTACCGCAATACCACATAACGGACAACCACGATGCAATCATTTCTCTTGAACAGTTTAACGCTGTACAAGACGAGATTAAAAGACGAGCTGAAAAATATAAAGGCGAAGGCTCAACCAAGAAAACATATCCTTACTCCGGCTTACTTATCTGTGCTAACTGCGGAAAGCACTACCGCAGAAAGGTTACGGCAACGGGTGCGGTGTGGATATGTAGCACATACAACACCCTCGGCAAAGGGTATTGTTCCTCAAAACAAATACCAGAAGAAAAACTTAATGATGTAACTATGAAAACAATAGGGACTTTAGATTCCCTTCACGATAAAATAACGGCTGTTAGAGTTGAAAACAATAATACATTGATATTCGTCTTCAAAAACGGAGAAGAAACCGTTAGACGATGGATAGACCGCTCAAGAGCAGAGAGTTGGACAGACGAAATGAAAGAGAAAGCAAGACAGAAAACATTGGAGAGGAGAAAATAACATGAGTAAGAATATTACAGTTATCCCGGCAACAAAGAATTTACACACAGGCATACCGAAAGCTGACACCTTACATAAACGGAGAGTGGCTGCATATGCGAGAGTATCTACCGACAGTGAGGAACAGCTTACAAGTTATGAGGCACAGGTGGATTATTACACCAACTACATAATGTCAAATCATAGTTGGCAATTTGTAAAGATTTACACGGATGAAGGCATTTCCGCTACCAATACCAAAAAGCGTGAAGGTTTTAATACCATGATAGAGGATGCTCTTGCCGGGAAGATCGACCTTATAGTCACAAAGTCGGTCAGCCGTTTTGCAAGAAACACCGTAGACAGCCTTACCACTGTCCGAAAGTTGAAAGAAAAAGGTGTGGAAGTATACTTTGAAAAAGAAAATATCTACAC
>JAZQKV010000051.1:0-41384 GCA_045542335.1 Eubacteriales bacterium | reverse complement strand
AGAGAAAAGATGAAAAGAATCCGCAATTTCTGCATAATTGCACATATAGACCACGGAAAATCAACACTTGCTGACAGAATCCTTGAAAAAACCGACACCGTTTCAACCCGTGAAATGGAAGAACAGCTTCTTGACGATATGGAGCTTGAACGCGAAAGAGGTATCACAATTAAGGCACGAGCCGTTAAACTGAACTTTACCCATGAGGGCGAAACCTATGAGTTCAACCTTATTGATACCCCCGGTCATGTTGACTTCAATTATGAGGTTTCACGCTCGCTCACAGCCTGCGAGGGCGCATTGCTTGTTGTTGATGCAACCCAGGGAATTGAAGCGCAAACGCTTGCAAATGCTTATCTTGCTGTTGATAACAACCTTGAAATTGTCCCCGTTATAAATAAGATTGACCTGCCATCGGCGGATGTTGCAAGGGTGAGAAATGAAATTGAGGACGTTATCGGTATTCCTGCACAGGATTGCCCCGCAGTTTCCGCAAAAGCAGGACTCAATATTGAGGATGTGCTGATTAAGGCTGTCACGGATATTCCTGCTCCCAAGGGTGACCCCGATGCACCTCTCAAAGCTCTTATTTTTGACTCCTATTATGACTCTTACAGAGGTGTTGTTGTTTACGTCAGAATTTTCGACGGCGCAGTAAAAGCCGGCGATATAATCAAGCTTATGTCAACAGGTGTCACATATGATGTCAACGAAGTCGGACACATGAGCGCATTCGGACTTCAGAAGACAGCCGAGCTTTCTGCCGGTGAGGTTGGATATATAACAGCCTCCATAAAGACTGTTTCCGACACCCGTGTCGGCGACACCGTGACTCTTGCAGAAAACCCCACAGATGAAGCTCTTCCCGGCTTTAAAAGTGCATTGCCCGTTGTTTTCAGCGGTATTTATCCTGCAGACGGCGCAAGATACGGCGATCTTCGTGATGCACTTGAAAAACTCTGCCTTAACGATGCCGCCCTCACCTTTGAACCCGAAACCTCAATCGCCCTTGGCTTTGGCTTCCGTTGTGGCTTTCTCGGACTTCTCCACATGGAAGTAATCGAAGAACGCCTTGAAAGAGAATTTAATCTTGACCTCATCACAACCGCACCAAGCGTTGTCTATAAGGTCACAAAGCGTGGCGGAGAGGAATATTTCATTGATAACCCCGTGAATTTCCCCACAGGTGACGAAATTGAATATGTCAGCGAGCCCATTGTTAAGGCAAGCATCATAACACCTGCCGAATATGTCGGCGGTATCATGGACCTTTGCCAGGACAGACGAGGCACTTTCATTGATATGAAATATCTCGATACAAACCGTACCGAGCTTCATTATAAACTACCCCTCAACGAAATTGTCTATGACTTTTTCGATGCCCTCAAGTCACGCAGTAAAGGCTATGCATCGCTCGATTATGAGCTTGACGGATATGAGCAGAGCAAGCTTGTCAAGCTCGATATACTTCTCAACGGCGATGTTGTTGACGCTCTTTCCTTTATTGTTCACACCGACAAGGCTTATGGAAGGGCAAGGAAAATTGCCGAAAAGCTAAAGGATAATATTCCCCGTCAGCTTTTTGAAATCCCCATTCAGGCGGCAATCGGCGGAAAGATAATCGCCCGTGAAACTGTTCGTGCGCTCCGGAAAGACGTGCTTGCAAAGTGTTACGGCGGCGACATTACCCGAAAGAATATGCTTCTTGAAAAGCAAAAGGAAGGTAAAAAGAGAATGCGTTCTCTCGGTAGCGTAGAAGTGCCGCAGGAGGCATTCATGGCTGTTCTTAAATTCGACGAGGATTGATGGCGTGGTTGGATTTTGTAAAACCAAGGTGGAAAAATCCAGGCTCAAATTAAGTGTAACCTCATAAAGGATCGTCAAAAAAAGGTTGGATTTTGTGAAACCAAGGTGGAAAAATCCAGGCTGAAATTAAGTATAACCTCATAAAGGATCGTCAAAAAAGGTTGGATTTTGTAAAACCAAGGTGGGAAATCCAGGCTCAAATTAAGTGTAACCTCATAAAGGATCGTCAAAAAAGGTTGGATTTTGTGAAACCACGGTAGAAAAATCCAGGCTCAAATTAAGTATAACCTCATAAAGGATCGTCAAAAAAGGTTGGATTTTGTGAAACCAAGGTGGAAAAATCCAGGCTGAAATTAAGTATAACCTCATAAAGGATCGTTATAAAAATGTTTACAAAGAATGAAAGCTTACTTTTAAAGCTTGATGCGAGGCGCAAAACTGTGGGACTTTATTTTCACATTCCGTTTTGTGTCAGAAAGTGTCAATATTGCGATTTCTATTCAATGCCCGGTGCAAGCGAAAGCTTCAAGGACTTTTATGTCAAGGCATTGCTTCTTCACATCGAGGAGCACAAGCTCCAGCTTGCCGAATACGATGTCGACACGATCTATTTCGGCGGAGGAACACCGTCGCTTCTTTCTGAAGCACAGATCCGTGATATTATTCACAAAATCAAGAGTACATTCCATGTAAAAAGGAATGCCGAGATTTCCATGGAAGTAAATCCCGGAACGGTAAATTTTGCAAAGCTCCGTGGTTACAGACGTGCAGGCGTCAACCGTGTTTCAATCGGCTGGCAGAGCATTTCCGACAGGGATCTTCAGATTTGCGGCAGAGTCCATTCTTCAAGGGACAATTATCTTGCCGTTGATGATGCAAAGCGTGCCGGATTTAAAAACATAAGCGTTGATATAATGTTCGGGCTTCCTGCGCAGACTGTTACAAGTGTGCTCGGCAGTATTGACATGGCTCTTAAAATGGGCGTTAATCACATATCCTTTTACGGCTTGAAGATAGAGGAGGGAACTCCCTTTGCAAAGCTTGAGCACACGCTTAAGCTGCCTGACGAGGATGCAGAACGTGAAATGTATTTTGCAGGCTGTGAATACCTTAAAAGCGCAGGCTTTGTGCATTATGAGATTTCAAATTTTGCACTTCCCGGCTATCAGAGCAGACACAATTTAAAGTATTGGAACTGCGATGAATACATTGGCTTTGGCGCATCAGCCCATTCGTTCTTTGGAAATAAGCGTTTCAATTACAAGAGCAACGCCGACCTTTACATACGCAATTTCACAGAGAACTATTTCGGCGAACCGATTGTTGAAAAGTGTATAGACATTCCTCTCGGAACAGGTATGGCGGAATATGTTATGGTACGCTTCAGACTTTCAGAGGGCATAGTGTGTTCTGAATTTAAGCGTCGTTTCGGCAGAAGCTTTGAGTCGGTTTACCTTGCAAAAATTGCTCCGTTTTTGAAATCCGGTCACATGATTAAAACAGGCAGGGGATATGCTCTCACAGAGCAGGGAATGTATGTTTCCAATTTCATACTTTCAAGAATTGTCGATTTTGACATGGTAATTCCCGGAAACGATTGAATTTAAATCAGGCGGTACGCTTTTTGTGAGCGTGCCGCTTTTCTTGTTGTGATACGCTGACAGAAACTTTATGAATCGAGAAAGCATTTGTTTAACGATGCCCCCAAAAATTAACAAAATGTAAAATCTGCGATTATTTCGTTTGATGAGTTCTGCCCCACTTGACAAAAGGGAAAAAACGTGCTATCATATGAACATAAATTCATATGAATAATCGTTCATTTGAACAATTGCTCATATGAAAAGCTTTGAAGGAGAAAAAGCATGGATAACTGCACAAAAACTCAAACCGTCAACATCATTTGCGACGGTAATCACCCCCATGCAGATAAGTCAAAGTCGCTTTATACAATACCGCCTGCACAAACACTTGAAGCAATGGCAAAGCTCTTTAAAGTTTTCGGCGATACAACAAGAATGAAAATTATGAGCCTGCTTCTTGAAAAGGAAATGTGTGTTTGCGATATAGCAGATTTTGTTGGCATGGATCAGTCGGCAATTTCGCATCAGCTGAAAGTTCTGAAAGAGGCAAGACTTGTGAAATTCCGTCGTGAGGGTAAAACGATATACTATTCTCTCGATGACGAACACGTCAGGGACATTTTCGTCGAAGCAAGAAACCATGTGTGCGAAGAACACACCGATGAATGACGGAGGTGAACACAATGAATGATACGCAGAATAATAATTTCATAAATGATAACGGTTCTGAAAACGGCTCCCCTCATGAATCATGCTGCTGTAACGAAAAACACCACGAAGAAACTACGCATGACGAGCATTGTTGCAAATCACACAAAGAGCATTGCCATGAGCATCACGAAAAATGCCATGATGATTGCGATTGCAACGATTATAAACACGAACACGAAAACTGCACTTGTGATGCAGATTCCTGCCATGACCATTCCTGCGGATGCGAGCACCGACACGGACATTCACACGGACACCACGGTTGTAACTGCGGTGAATATAAAATACCGAAAGCCCTTGATGTGATTCTTATAATAGTCGGATTTGTACTTGCCGTTGTGGGCTTTGCAATGCTTGCAAAGGGCGATAAGGCTGTTTCTGACATTTGCTTTATCGGCGCATATTGCGCCTTCGGCGTTAATGTTTTTTACGGTCTTGTGCGTCAGCTTATGAACGGAAGCTTTTTCAGTGAAAATATGCTCATGACCGTTGCATCTGTGGGCGCAATTGCCATTTCGGAAACAATGGAGGGTATGCTTGTTATGATGCTTTTCCGAATTGGCGAAATGCTTGAGCACAACGCAGAAAACAGAGCGCAGAAAAATATCGGCGACCTTCTCAAACTCAAACCAAAAACAGTAAGAGTAAAACAAAGTGACGGAAAATTCAAGGTCAGCTCACCCGAAAACCTTGTCCCCGGTGACATAATAATCGTAAAACCCGGCGAAATAATCGGCGCAGACGGCAATGTTGTAAGCGGAACAGGTGAAGTTAATACCTCGTCAATTACGGGAGAAAGTCTTCCCATAGCTGTTGGAAAAGGCGACAGCGTGCTTTTCGGCTATACAAATATAAATTCGCCGCTTGAGATTTGCGTTGCAAAGTCATATGCAGACGGCACATTTTCAAAAATCATAACTGCTCTTAAAGAAAACCTCGAAAAGAAGTCAAAAAGCGAAACCTTTATTTCAAAGTTCGCAAAGGTTTACACACCCATTGTCATGCTTCTTGCACTTGCGGTTTTTGTTTCGGGCGGTGTCTTGACAGGGGATTTTAAAACCTGGCTCTATCGTGCGCTTGTTTTCCTTGCGGTTTCTTGTCCGTGTGCCCTTGTCATTTCAGTTCCTCTCACATTTTTTGTGGGTCTGGGATTTCTCTCGAAAAAAGGTCTTCTTCTCAAAGGCTCGGGATTCGTTGAAAAGCTTGCAAACTGCAGACTTTGCGTGTTTGATAAAACGGGAACGCTGACAGATGGCGTGCTCACGGTTTCGGGAGTTGAAGCGTGCGACGGATTTACGGCACAGGACGTCATGACTCTTGCTTTTGCCGCCGAAAAGAATTCAAATCATCCTGTTGCAACGGCGATAACGGGAGAAGCGGAAAAGTATAATCTTTCAAAGAACGTTGTGACAGAATGTGAAGAAATACCCGGAAAGGGAATGTGCGCTGTTGTTGACGGAAATACGGTGTACTGCGGAAATGCCGAGATTCTGAAGCTTGCAAATGTTGAAAATGTAACCCCGGATAATAATTTTTCCGGCGTATATGTGGTAAAAGAAAACACACTTGCCGGACGTATTTTTATAAGTGATTACGTCAGAGCCACAGCTCCCTCGCTCATTTCGGGCCTTAAAACCCGAGGTATAAAAACTGCGATTCTCACCGGCGACAGAGGAGCCTCAGTTGAAAGATGCACACAAACTCTGAATCCCGATGAAGTTTATTCGGGACTTCTTCCGCATGAAAAGTCGGAAAAGCTCGAAGAACTTATGCAAAAAAATGACAAAAAAGCAACAACTCTTTATCTTGGCGACGGCATAAACGACGCTCCCGTAATTGCAAGGGCAGACGTTGGAATTGCAATGGGAATGGGCGGCGCCGAGGTCACAATTGAAACCGCCGACGGCATACTTATGAACAACAAACCCGAGGTTCTTATCGCAGCAACCGATATGAGCAAAAAGATTGTAAAACGCGCTAAAATCAACATTTTTATAGCTTTTGCAATCAAGCTTGCAGTGCTTGTGCTTGGAGCTTTGGGTCATGCGGATATGCTTCTTGCAATGCTTGCAGATGTTGGCGTGCTGATTGTTGTCGTAATAAACTCCTTGAGGAGGTATAATATAAATGACTGAATTTCTTAAACAACCGCAGACAGACAAGATTCTGACAAATCTTAAAACAAAAAAGCTTGGAAAGAGAAATGCGATTTTTCACGAAATCGGCTCGACTAACACATATCTGAAAGGCGTGGCGGCGGTGCTCGACGATGGTTTCACCGTCATTTCCGCAAGTCAGACCGGCGGAAGAGGTCGCCTTGGCAAAACCTTTGAGTCGCCTCCCGGCGGACTTTATATGAGCGTTCTGATAAAGGATTTGCATGGTGAAGACGTTGCTTCCGCAACCGTTAAAGCGGCGGTTGCTGTGTGTGAAGCCCTTGAGGAATACCTCGGACTTCCCGAGGAAACACTTGGAATCAAATGGGTGAACGACATTCTTTATGACGGAAAAAAGCTTTGCGGAATACTTTGCGAATTTGTGAGAACAGAAAAAGGCGATTGCCTTATAATTGGCATCGGTGTCAATATTCTCTCAACCTCCGATATTCTTTCGGAAGCAATCAAGGACTCGGTTTGCGGCCTTGCGGATGTTGCGGAATCTGAAAAGATTAAAGGCGGTGCAAAAGGAATTTCCGAATATGCTCGTGAAGAGGTGTGCGCACAGATTCTCGGAAAGCTTGAAAAACACCTGTATCAAAAGCTTGAAAATTGCATTGATGCCTACCGTGACCGTTCGGTTGTTGTCGGAAAGGACATATATGTAATTAAAGGCGGCGAAACAAAGCCTGCCCATGCGTATGGCATAACAGATGATGCAAAGCTTTGCGTACATTACGGCGACGGAAGATTTGAAATGCTTGGCTCGGGGGACGTGAGCATAAGAAGAACGAATGTATGAAAGCACTTGGCGGTTTTGCTTGTCAGAACCGCCTTTTCCTTTTTGCCAAATCAGCAATCCCAAAGCAGTTATAAAACTTTTTCGCCGATATTTTCCAATAAATCCTTTGTTGTTGTTACCTTTTAATAAATAACCTAAATAATTTTGAAAAAAATACATACTTTTTCTTTGCACTTGTGTTATAATAAATAATAATAAAATTTATAATGCGAAAGTAGTCACCAAAAAAATTGTTTGTGAGTGCTTTTAGTGAAAGAGGTGTGCAGGTTGAACGGTTTTTTTAGTGCAGTAAACGGCTTTTTTGTTCAAATCTCAAATATGTCGTTTTCCGACATTCTTGACATCGTTATCGTCTCCTTTATGTTTTATTACATATACAAGTTTATTAAAGACAGACGTGCCGGAAAGCTTGCACTTGGCATTGTTTTTGTGCTTGTTGTTATGGTAATAAGCCGCCTTCTTAATCTGTATGTCCTCAATTTCTTTATTGATAATATTATTCAGGTCGGAATAATCGGCGTTGTTATTTTGTTCCAGGCAGAGCTTCGCACATTCCTTGAGAGCATTGCCGTAATCGGAGAGGGACTCGGACCGCTTGGCGCAAAGCGTGACCGCAAAAACATCAAGCAGACGCAGGAATGTATAAAGGTGATTGTCGATGCCTCCTTCGCACTTTCTGCCGAAAAAACCGGCGCACTCATGGTTTTTGAAAGAGGCTCAAAGCTCGGCGACGTTATAAACACCGGAACTGTTATCAATGCAGACCCCGTTGTTTATCTTCTCAAAAACATTTTCTTCAACAAAGCTCCGCTTCATGACGGCGCACTCATCATCAAGGATAACAGACTTCACGCAGCAGGTTGTTTTCTCCCTCTTTCGCAGAGCAGCAACCTTATGAAGGACCTTGGAACAAGGCACAGAGCCGCCGTTGGCATGAGCGAAAACTCCGATGCGGTTGTGGTTGTTGTTTCCGAGGAAACAGGCTCGGTTTCGCTTGCAGAGGGAGGAAAGCTTATGTATAACCTCAACGCAAGCACACTCCATGAAAAGCTTGTTGAGCTTCTTGTCGGAAAGTCCGACGAGGAAACCGATAACACCAATGAAAAAGGCAAAATTGACTCTGTGAAAACACTTGTGAGCGAGCTTACCGCAAAAATTTTCAAGAAAAACGGGGGTGAAAGGTAATGAACACACAAGAGAGCAATTTGAACCCCATAAATAATGCAACCGAAAGTGTCGAAAACGCAAGTTCTCAAACACCGTCCGAAAAACAAAAGGGTAGAAAGACAAGCTTTTTTGCAAAGCTCATGTGCGTGATAACGGCTTTCCTCCTTTGGTTTTATGTCACAGGGGATCAGAATTTTGAACGTACTTTCAAAAATATACCCGTGGAAATTGAGGATGCAGATGCACTTAAGGCTTCGGGACTCGAAGCCATTTCAAACACCGATACTCTTGCAAATATAACGGTAAGCGGTAAAAGAAGTGTCGTTAACAGCCTTGAAGCAAGCGACATTTCCGCATATATCAGCTTAAAGGGTATAAGCACAAGCCAGCAGTATATGCTCCCCATTAAAGTAACAGCTCCCACAGGCGTTACAATCGCCAATGCCCAACCCGAATCCGTAAACGTCTATATCGACAGAATAAATCTTCGTTCGGTTCCGATAACGGCTGAAATTGTTGCCGGAGGGGTTAAGGACGCAGAGCCCGACGAGATTGTTGTGAAGCTCGATGTGAATGAAGTGACAGTTGAGGGACCAAATGAGGTTGTTTCGAGAATTGAGGGCGCAGTTGCACAGCTCGACCTCGGAAGCGTGATTTCTTCGTCAATTGACGTGACAGGAGAAATAAAGCTTGTTGATGCAAACGGAAATACTATCGAAAGCGAATATCTGAGCGTGAATCCCGGAACTGTTAAAGCGCATATACCTGTTTATTACTCAAAAACCGTGAACGTTGTGCCAAAATTTGTTGACGGAAACCCCGAAGATTACAGCTATGTTATTTCCGTCCCAAAGCTTGTGCTAAAAACCGAGGACAGACGAACTCTTGAACCTGTTGAAAGCATTTCCACAAAGCCTATAAGCCTTGCAAATGATGTCAAGGGAAAATCAAAATATGAGCTTGACATTCCGGAGGGCGTAATTGTTGAATCGGGCATTTCAAGCGTTGAAATTGAAATCAGCGACAATTCCCGTCAGACAGTATCTCTTGAAAACATCATGTTTATTAACCTTGATAAAAAGCTTGCTGTGACGGAAAATGACAAGTCTGTTTCGGTGAACTTCACAGGCGATGCCGCAGAACTTCTTAACATTACTCCAAGTGATTTTTATTGCGTTGCGGACCTTACCAAGTATAACAAGCCCGGAGAATATGAGGTTTTCGTGACAGTTGCACTTTCTCCTGCGTCCGGAATTGATGCCGCAGATGTTCACGTTGAGGGAACATATAAGATCTCCGTTACACTTTCCGAAATTCACGCCTTTCCGGATAACACTCCTGCAAACGAAAACGTCGGTTAATCACACTCACCTCTGTACACGTTAATCAAGAAAACGAAAGGAAGCTTTGAGCGACACAAAGCTTAAATGTCGCTCAAAGCTGTCATATTTTATCTCATGTTTTTTGCTGAAGACAGTCAAAGCTACAGTGGACAACCATCGGGCTTTGTCATAAGAAACATAAAGGTTGCGCTTTCGGCAAATGTCACCGAAAGCCGTGACTACGACAGAAAAGCCTTTTCGGAAGCGTTTTCTGTCATGAAAAAGTCGGGACTTTTCGCAAAGCTCGCAAAGCCGGGGTTTGCCGTCTGTAAAAAGTCGGTTGATGCAAGGAAAAAGGACAGACTTTTCTTTGTCTATTCTGTGATTGCAAGCTTTCCCGAAATGAACCATGAATACACTCCGCAGTTTCTTGAGCAATGTGAGAAATGCGGATTTTCACCTGTTTACACCGCAAAAGAAAACCTGCCGTATGACTTTGACGGAAAGAACCTTTTGCGTCCTGTGATTGTTGGATTCGGTCCTTGCGGAATGTTCCTTGCTCTCATGCTTGCAAGGGCGGGACTTTGTCCCATTGTACTTGAAAGGGGAGAGGACGTTGATAAGCGTGAAAAATCTGTCGAACGCTATTGGAAAGACGGCGTTCTCAACTCTGAAAGCAACGTTCAGTTCGGCGAGGGCGGAGCCGGAACCTTTTCCGACGGAAAGCTTCTCACCCGCATAAATGACCCTCTTTGCACTTTTGTTCTTGAAACCTTTCACCGCCACGGCGCTGATGCCGATATACTTGTAAATGCAAAACCGCACATTGGCACAGACAAACTCCGTGGCATTGTAAAAAGCATACGCCGGGAAATTACAGAGCTTGGCGGAGAGGTGCTTTTTGAAACGAAATTCGAGGGTTGCACCTTTAATGCCGATGGCTCAAAAGCTTTTGTCTGCATTGACGGAAAAAGTGAGAGTGTCTGCACCGATGCACTTTTCCTATGCCTTGGACACAGCGCAAGGGATACCTTCTGCACCCTTGCAAAATCGGGCGTAAAGCTTGAACCGAAACCGTTTTCGGTAGGCGTGAGAATTGAGCATCTTCAGCAAAACATTGATAAATCCCTCTATGGGAATTTCGCAGGGCATCCTGCAGTTCCAAAAGGAGAATATGCTCTTTCAATGCGTGAGGGCGAAAGGGCGGTTTACACCTTCTGTATGTGTCCCGGCGGCACAGTTGTTGCTTCGGCAAGCGAAAACGGAAGTATTGTCACCAACGGCATGAGCTATTACGCAAGAGATGGCAAAAATGCCAACAGCGCAGTTGCCGTTTCGGTTTCTACAAATGACCTTGAAAATCCCTGTGACCCGTTTTCGGCAATTGATTTTCAACATAAAATTGAAAAAGCAGCTTTTGAGCTTTGCGGCTCGGACGGCTCAGCACCCATAATGACTCTCGGCGATTTTTACGCTGACGGCAGAAAGAGTAGCTCCATAGTTTTGCCCACATACACAGGTAAAACCGTGAACCGTGACATAAAGAGCGTTTTCCCCGGCTTTGTAAACGATATGCTTGCAAAAGGTTTTTGCGCCTTCGACAAAAAAATCTCCGGCTTTTCCGACGGTGGTGCGCTCATTACTGCACCTGAAACAAGAACCTCTTCTCCCGTTCGGATTCCGAGAAACGACGCTCGCACATCTGTTGACTTTCCCTGCCTTTATCCCTGTGGTGAGGGTGCAGGCTATGCCGGAGGAATCACAAGTGCGGCAGTCGACGGCATAAAAAGTGCCCTTGCCTATATGGAAAAATTGACACAAATGCTGTGATAAGCTCGACATCGCCATAAATTCAAATGCATACCTATGGTAGCGGACAAAGGAGAATTATGACAAACAACGGAACAGTTATCGCCCTTGACGGCGAAAACGCACTTATAAAAGTAAAAAGAATATCTGCTTGCGATGCCTGTGAGGGAAAAGCGGCTTGCGAGGGAAGCCTTGTCGGCGAATGTGCAAAGAGCACAGAGGTCACATTCCTTGCCAGAAATGAAGCAGGAGCAAAGGTCGGCGACCGGGTTGAGTTTTGTTCTTCAACAGCGATGACTCTCGGTATTGCCGTGGCGGTTTTTATTTTGCCGCTTGTTGTGGGATTTTCGTCATATTTTATCGCAGAAAAGCTTTGCACAGGCTCTGTTTTTGCGCCCTATGGCGTTTCCCTTGCATTTTTTGCTCTTTCCTTTGTGTGCCTTTTCTTTGGAATTGACAGGTATCTCAAGGGCAAGATAAAGGTGCGTGTGACAAAAATTCTTGATGAAAATGAGAAAGAGTAATTACATATAATGGGTATAAATGTAGGAGTAAAGAATTGGGACATAGCTTGCCCCGATGCGGCGGCAGCGAAAGCCCTTTCCGAAAAAACGGGACTTTCAAGGCTTGCTTCGTCGCTTCTTGTTTCAAGGGGACTTGACACCGAAATAAAGGTCAATGAATTTCTGAACCCTGAAGCTATGGACACCTCGGCTTTTAACCCAATGCTTTTTGATGGCATGGAAAAGGCTGCAAAAAGGTTTAACAAAGCAATTGCCGACGGCGAAAAAATTTGTATATACGGCGATTATGACGTTGACGGAATAACCTCGGTTTCGCTTCTTTGCAGATATTTGAAGCACCGTGGCGACGGAAATTTTTCGTATTATATCCCCGACAGAATGACCGAGGGATATGGCATGAACTGTGAGGCGGTTGAAAGAATCTGCGCTTCGGGCGTAAAGCTTATTGTGACGGTTGATAACGGCGTAAGTTCCTCCAACGAAATAAACCGTGCATATGAGCTTGGCATGGAGGTAATCGTAACCGACCACCATGAATGTCGGAGTGAGCTTCCCGATTGCGTTGCCGTAATCAATCCCAAAAAGCCGGACTGTGGCTATCCATATGAGCACCTTGCAGGTGTCGGAACGGCATATAAGCTTGTTTGTGCCTGTGAAATGGCATTGGGAAGGGATGCCCGGGATTTACCCGATGAATTTGTTCAGCTTGTGAGCCTTGGCACAGTTGCGGATATGATGCCGCTTGTGGGCGAAAACAGGATTATTGTTTCAAAGGGTCTTGAATATATGACAAACGCTCCGTTGACGGGGTTGCTTGCGCTTATGAAAGCTGAAAGCGTTGAAAAAGAGAAGGCTGTGTTTGCAATGCCGAAGATAGACTCAACCTTTGTCAGCTTTAACGTTGCCCCGAGAATCAATGCTGCAGGAAGAATCGGACAGACAAAGGATGCGGTGAAAATGCTCACCACAGAAGATCCCGATGAGGCATATGAATATGCACAAACCCTTTGCACTCTCAATGGCAGACGACAGAGCATTGAAACCGAGATTTTCGCAAGTGCTTGCCGTAATATTGAAGCTAACCATGACTTTAAAAATGATAAAGTTATTGTGGCTGTCGGCGAGGGGTGGAATCACGGCGTAATAGGAATTGTTGCTTCAAGGGTAACGGAAAAATATAAGCTTCCGTCAATTCTCATTTCCCTTGAGGACGGAGTCGGAAAAGGCTCTGCAAGAAGCATTGAGGGCTTTAATATAAACGGCGCAATTTCGGCTTGCCGTGAAAAGCTTGTCCGCTTTGGCGGTCATGAGCTTGCGGCAGGGCTGACGATTATGGAAAACGAGATTTCTTCGTTCAGACGTGATATAAACAACTATGCACGGGACAAAATAACCGAGGAAATGATGAAAGGAAAACTCAACGTTGACCTTGAGCTTGAGGTTGGCGACATAACAGAGCAAAACGCACGCCTGCTTTCAAGACTTGAGCCGTTCGGCTGTGGTAATCCGTTACCGCTGTTCTGCCTTTGCAATGCTGAAATTTCTGCAATAACGCCAATAGGTCAGAACCGCCACCTACGACTTAATATTCACAAGGACGGAAGCTTTTTTACCGCACTTCTTTTCGGAACTCCGCCGAGTGATTTTAAGCTGCGTGTCGGTGACAGGGCAGACTTTGCCTTTAACCTTGATGTAAACGAGTTTGCAGGACGCACAAGTGTCCAGCTTATTGTCAGGGATTGCAGGTTTTCAAGCCGTGAAGAACAAAAGATAAAAGCCGCCTATTGCGACAGTTCGCAGGCTCTTCTGGGCGACACCGAATACGCTTTTCCTCATGAAATTCCAACTGTTGAAGAAATGCGGAAATTCTTTGTGTATCTGCGAAGCAAAGCCGCAAAGCTCATTCCGGGGGATAATCTTTATTTTATTGCCTGCGACATTGCCGGAGAAACCGGCAACGAGATTTTTTCAGAGTTGAGAAAAATAATATATATGCTCAATATTTTTTGCGAAATGAAGCTTATTTCTCTTGAATTAAAGGATGATTGCAGCTTTTCCTTTGAACTTCTGCCCGTTGAGGGAAAGGTCAATATGGAGGACTCGGTCATTCTTCAAAGACTTCGCACAGCGAGCTATTCGGCGTTTTAACATTGAAGAATTGGTGATAAACAAAGCACAAAAAACGCTTGAAAATTAACTGCAATTGAGGGCAAAGCCCAAATGATACCGTTTGAAAGGAATGGTCCCATGGATTACAGAAAAGAGTTGCTTGATAATCTCAAGCTTACCAATCTGCCATACAATTACGAAAAAATTGAAAAGGCATTTGAATACGCCGAGGCAATGCACGAGGGACAAATGCGCAAATCCGGCGAACCGTATATCTGTCACCCCGTTTCCGTGGCAATTATTGTGTCACAGCTCGGTCTTGATACAGATGCCGTTTGTGCGGCACTTTTGCACGATGTTCTTGAGGATTGCAAGGACAGAGTGGATATTGACCTTATCCGCCGAAACTTTGGCGCAGATGTCATTGAGCTTGTTGAGGGACTTACAAAGTTCACAGAGATTCAGTTTGAAGAAAAAGAAGACGAGAGCATCGAGAATCTCCGCAAGATGTTTCTTGCAATGTCCAAGGACATCCGTGTAATTTTTATAAAGCTTGCCGACCGACTTCACAACATGAGGACACTCAGCGCAAAATCCGAGGCACGTCAGCGTTCAATCGCCCTTGAAACTATGCACGTTTACGCTCCTCTTGCACACAGACTCGGTATTCAGAAAATCAAAACAGAGCTTGAAAATCTTGCCCTGCAATATCTTGACCCCATCGGCTATGGCGAGGTCAAGGACGATATTGACCACCGCTACGGTGAAAATAAGGATTTTCTTGATATTGCGCAGAATCATGTCATTGAAAAGCTTGACGAAATGAAGCTTAAATATGAGATTTCCGGACGTGTAAAGTCAATTTACAGCATCTACAAGAAAATGTATAACCAGAACAAGAGCTTTGACGAGATTTATGACTTTTATGCCATAAGAATAATTGTTTCAAGCGAGCTTGAGTGTTACACTGTTCTTGGCGTGATTCATGAGATGTTCAACCTTATTCCCGGACGTTTCAAGGACTACATTTCAACACCAAAACCCAATATGTACCGTTCGCTTCATACCACAGTTATCGGCAAACACGGTATTCCCTTTGAAGTTCAGATAAGAACACATGAGATGCATGCCGTTGCGGAATACGGTATCGCAGCCCATTGGAAATATAAGTCGGGCGAGGCAGATAAGGAAAACCTTGCGCAAAAGCTCAATTGGATAAAAACGCTTCTTGAAACAGAAAAATCTCCCGGAGACTCCGAGGAATTCCTTCGCCCACTTAAAATTGACATTTTTGAAGATGAAACCTTTGTGTTCACTCCCAAAGGCGACGTTGTAAATCTCCCCACCGGCGCAACAACAATTGACTTTGCCTATAACATTCACACCGCTGTCGGAAACAGCATGGTCGGCGCGAAGGTCAACGGCATGATTGTTCCCATTGACACAATTCTCGAAACGGGTCAGATTATAGAGGTCATAACCTCCTCGGCATCCAAAGGACCGAGCCGTGACTGGCTTAAAATTGTAAAGACCGGCGAAGCGAAGAATAAAATCAGACAATGGTTCAAAAAGGAAACACGACCTGAAAATATTATTGAGGGCAAAAACGAAATCGACCGCGAGTTCAAAAAATACGGCAGAGTTTACAACGAAGCACAGCGAAATGAAGTTGTAACAAATGTTGCCAAGAGAATGGGAATAATTGATGCCGACGATTTTTATAATAACATCGGATACGGCGGACTTTCCGTTTCAAAGATTTCGGGACGCTTAAAGGACGAATTTGACCGTGTTGTAAAGGTTGAAATAAGCGAGGAACAGCAAAAGAAGCTCGAAGCCGCCTCTGCGGAAAAGAGCCGTGCCGCCGAGGCAAAGCGTAAAAAGGAAAATGAGGTCGGCGCAGTTCAGAGCGTCATCGTTGACAGCATTGACAATTGTCAGGTGCGCTTTGCAAAGTGCTGTAATCCTCTGCCCGGTGACAGCATCATCGGTTTTGTAACCCGAGGCTTTGGCGTTTCGGTTCATAAATATGATTGCCCGAATGCAAGATCCGGACTCACCAAGGACGAGGAAAAGGACAGATGGGTGAGCGTGCGCTGGTCAGGCAGAGCCCTTGAGCCCACCTCCAATAACCGTGGTTTTGAAGCACTTTTGCAGATTTACGCAAATAACAATCTCAAGATTATTGCCGATATTTCAAATTTGCTTGCCGATATGCGTATACCCGTTCACTCCATGAGTTCAAAGGTGACCGGCAAGGACAGACTCATTATAACGCTTACCGTTACAACCAAGAGTACCGAGCACGTTAAGTCCATTGTTTCAAGCATCAAGAAGGTATCCGGAGTAACAGACGTAGCAAGAGGTTTTTCGTAATACGGACATTTTAAATAGCACTTGTGATGATTTCTTTTTGAACTCTACCGGTGCGGAATTTGAAAGTATAACAATTTGTTTTAGCTTTGGAGGATATATGACAGCTGTAATTCAAAGGATTCTTCGCTCGGAGCTTATTGCCGACGGTGAACCTTTTTCGGAGTGTCAAAAGGGTTTTCTCGTTCTTCTCGGAGTTCGGGAGGGCGACACAGTAGCTGATGCTGATTATGTGTGCGACAAAATTGCACGCATGAGAATTTTCGAGGACGAAAACGGAAAAATGAATCTCTCGCTTCTTCAGCTTATGGAGAGGGGAGAAAAGGTCAGCGTCATGGCGGTTTCACAGTTCACCCTGTGCGCCGATTGCTCACATGGGAACCGTCCCGATTTTTTTGCGGCAATGAAGCCCGACGGTGCAAAACCTCTTTATGAGTATTTCGTCGAAAGAATGAGAAATTTCCATAAAATCCCAACTGTAACAGGCGTTTTTGGGGCAGATATGCAGATAACGCTTGTCAATGACGGTCCTGTCACCATTGTTCTCGAAAGTCCCCGGAAAACAAATGAATAACCGGGCATGAAAGGGAAGATATGAACATAAATTTATATTGTGGGCAAGACGTTTGCGAAAAGGCATTTAACGAAAACAGCCTCAGAAACCTTGTTTTGCTTTACTACCCCTGCGAAAGCTTTTCCCAAAAGGAAAATCACGAAAATGGCGACCGTCTTGACGTTTCGCTTTCCCTTGACTCCGAAAGCCTCATGGTTGCCAGAGTGCGACTTGAAACAGCGAGAGGGGAAGCTGAGTTTTGCGAAAAGCAAAGCGAGCTTCCTGATACACTTGATTGCTTTGGCATGGGCAAAACCCTTGTGGGTAGGGCGTTTCTACGATGCGGACAGAAAATTTTCGGTTATATGCCACCTTTCGGAATACTGACAGGCGTGCGTCCGGCAAAGCTTATTTTGCCGTATGTGTGCGATGCTCTTTATGACAGGGAGAAGCTTTGCAAAAAGCTGACACAGGTCTGCTTTATGTCGGAGCAAAAGGCAAAGCTCGTTTGTGAAATAGCCGAAAAAGAAGCGGAAGTGTGTAAAAACCTTGAGAGCCCATCTGCAAGCTTGTATGTTTCAGTGCCGTTCTGCCCGACAAGGTGCAAATATTGCTCGTTTGTTTCATATTCAACCGAGAGACTTCTTTCAATGATTCCCGACTATGTTGACAGAATGATTGAGGAAATCCACGCCCTCGGAAAAATTGTAGGGCGTTTGAAAATCCCGATAAAATCAGTTTATACCGGCGGTGGAACTCCGTCCGTGTTGTCGGCTGAGCAGGCGGACAGAGTGCTTTCGGCACTTTTTGAGAGCTTTGACCTGTCCCGCATTTCAGAGTTTACCTATGAAGCCGGAAGACCCGACACGGTGACAGCCGAAAAGCTTGCCGTTCTTCGTAAATACGGAGTTGAGCGAATAAGTATAAACACCCAGAGCGCAAATGATGCGGTGCTCAAGTCTGTGGGAAGAAATCATACCTTTGAGGATTATCTTGCCGCACTTGAGCTTGCCAAAGATTTTGGCTTTTCATGCATCAACACCGATCTCATTGCCGGACTTCCCGGAGAATCGCCCGAAAGCTTCAAAAAAAGCGTAGATAAGGTTATTGAAGCAGGTCCCACCAATATAACGGTTCATTCCTTTTCGGTTAAGCGTGCCGCACAATTCAAGGCTGATGGTGATTATTCTTTCACCGAGGAACTTATGCGATATATTGATATGCTTTCTTATGCCGAAAACGTTCTTCCGCAAAACGGTTATCATCCGTATTACATTTACCGTCAGAAAAACACCGTCGGTAACCTTGAAAATGTAGGCTTTGCCAAAGAGGGCACAGAAGGACTTTACAATATCCTCATGATGGAGGAACTGCACAGCGTTTTTGCCGTTGGCGCAGGAGCCGTCACAAAACTTGTTTCGGGTGACGGCAAGATAATTTCCCGTATGTTCAACCACAAGTATCCGTATGAATATCTTTCGGATGATTGTTATCTCCCCGATGCAAAGGCGATTGATGAGTTTTACAAACAAAATTTTTAAAGCAGGTGATATTTTGTCAAGCACAGCCAGAAAACAGAATTTTCTTCTCGGCGCAATGATACTTATGATTTCAAACCTTGCCGTAAAGGTTATCGGTGCGATCTTCAAGATTCCGCTGATGAACATAATCGGCGCAGAGGGAATGGCGTATTTTAATGCCGCATATTATATATATGTAATGTTTTATCAGATTTCAACCGCAGGACTTCCCGTTGCGATTTCAAGAATGGTTGCAACGGCAAACGCAAAAGGAAGTAAGGAAGAAGTCAAAAAGGTATTTAACATTTCACTTGTGCTTTTTGTGGTGATAGGCGTTTTTTCAACAAGCGTTATGATGGCTCTTTCATCCCGCTTTGCAAAAACTGCCGAGCTTGATGCGGCGGTTTATTGTATGCTTGCAATTGCCCCCACAGTCTTCTTCATCTGCGTTTCGTCGGCATACAGAGGCTTTTTCCAGGGACTTCAGAACATGGTTCCAACGGCGGTTTCGCAGGTTATAGAAGCTGTCGGAAAAATGGCAATAGGAATAATTTGCGCCATTTATTTCACGAAAATCGGTGCAGAGGTTCATATAACCGCCGCATGGGTAATTTCGGGCGTGACAATCGGAGTTGCTTTGAGCACCTTTTATATAATGATTTACAAGGCAATGTACAATAACGCAGTAAGACAGGAAACCGAGCTTTTGCAGACAGATCCCGTTTCAAGAAGCACAGCATCTCTTCTTCGTGAGCTTGTTATAATTGCCGTTCCTATTGCAGTGAGTGCGGCGATAATGTCGCTTCCAAATAATATTGACACATTTTTAAAGCCATATCTTGTAAATTCCGGATTTAATGTTGATGAGGCGACCAAGATTTACGGCGCATACACCGGCACTTCAGTTTCACTTTTCAATATGCCGCCAACCCTTGTCTATCCTTTCGGAATCAGCATTATTCCCGTCCTTTCTGCGGCATATGCGGCAAATGACACGTCAAAGGCACACAAAACCTCAGAAGCTGCTTTCAGGATTGCCGCAATAATTTCGCTTCCCTGTGCCGTTGGCATGGCGGCAATGGCAAGGCAGATTATATCCCTTGTGTTTTTCAACACGGCGCATGACGAGGTTGCCCCCGGACTTACGGTTGCAGATGTCGGAGCCAACACACTTTCTGTTATGGCGATTGCAATTTTTGCAATTTCCCTTATCGCTATCACCAATTCAATTCTTCAGGCATGGCACAAAGAATATATGGCAATTGTTGCAACAGGCGCAGGCGTTGCAGTAAAGCTCGCCTCGGCGTTTATAATGCTCGGAATCCCGGGTGTTGCCGAAAGAAGCTTTGCAGTTAGCACAGCTCTTTGCTATTTCACAATTCTCTTTGTAAATATGTTCTTCGTTGCAAAATACACAGGATATATTCCAAAGCTCACACGGATTTTTATAAAACCGTTTGTGTCGGCTCTTGCCTGCGGAATAACGGCGATTTTGTGCGATAGGATAATAATTGCAGCAGGAATCCCTTCAAAGCTATCAACGGTGCTTTCAATTGGAGTTGCAGGCGTTGTTTACCTTGCGGCAATGGGAATTATGAAGGGCTTCTATGAAGAAGATATTCTGCTTATGCCTAAGGGAGCAAAAATCGCATCACTTTTGAAGAAGATTAAAGTTATAAGATAACAACACAAAACTGAAAGGACATGGAAAATGAGCGTTAAAGAGCTTCTCACCAAAAAGAATTACAATTTCAACGACCTCAGAGAAATAATGGAAATTTTAAGAGGCGAAAACGGTTGCCCCTGGGACAGAGAACAGGATCACAAGTCGATAAGAAATAATTTCATCGAGGAAGTGTATGAGTTCATCGAGGGCGTTGACAGCGACAACGACGAAATAATGAAGGAGGAGCTTGGCGACGTTCTTTTGCAGGTTGTGTTCCACGCAAGAATGGCTGAGGAACAGGGGATCTATAGTATAGACGATGTTGCCGACGGCATCTGTAAAAAGCTTATTTACCGTCATCCGCATATTTTTTCTGACGTGAGCGTAAAAGATTCAGACGAAGTTCTCAAAAACTGGGATGAGCTTAAAAAGAAAGAAAAGGGGCAGAAATCTGCCGCTGATTCTGTTGCCTCGGTTTCAAAGGCTTTGCCCGCACTTGTGCGTGCTTCAAAAATACAGGCGAAAGCCGCAAAGGTCGGCTTTGATTTTGACGATGCTTTTATGGCATTTGATAAGGTGAAAGAGGAATGTGGAGAGGTTTACAGTGAGCTTGAAGTAGCCGGAAACGGTGCACAGAATAAGCTCGCAGAGGAAATCGGCGACCTGCTTTTTGCCGTGGTAAACGTCGCAAGACTCGCAGGTGTTAACAGCGAAGAGGCACTCTATAACGCAAACGAAAAGTTTGAAAGACGCTTTACTGCAGTTGAAAAAGCCGCACTTTCCGAGGGAAAACACCTTGAAAATATGACACTTCAGGAAATGGATAAGATTTGGGATAAAGTAAAAATGGCGGAAAAACATTGATTTTCTCGCGAAAAACACGCAAAAATGACCTTCGTAATTAAAAAATGGGGTTAAACATAGTGTAAAATGTAGAAGAATTGTAAAAAAATATGCAATTTAATAAAATGTACTTGCTTTTTTTAAAAGAATATAGTATAATAAGCATTGCTATGTAATATAAAACAAAAGCAAAGGAGATTAAAAAATGAATAAGACACAGTTGGTTAATGAAGTTGCTTCCAAGGCAGGACTTACCAAGGAGCAGGCAGCTAACGCTGTTAACGCAGTATTCGGCACAATGTCCGACGCTCTCGCAGCAGGCGACAAGATTCAGCTCGTAGGCTTCGGCACATTCGCAGTTAAGTATCGCAAGGAAAAGGTTTCCAAGAACCCCAGAACAGGCGAGAGCATCACAGTTCCCGCAGTATATCGCCCTGCATTCTCCGCAGGCAAGAGCCTCAAGGATGCTGTTGCTGATTACAAGCCTGCAAAGTAATTGATTCTATGCCTATGCGGATAAACACGCATAGGCAAGATTTTTTTAAAGACGAAATTTGACGAAAATCCCCAATTGCCTTTAAACGGCAGGGGAAACGGTAAAAATAATGCGACTTGATAAATATTTAAAGCTGACACGAATCATAAAACGCCGCACCGTTGCAAACGATGCCTGCGATGCTTCAAGAGTCAGCGTAAACGGACGGCCTGCAAAAGCGTCCTACGACGTGAAAATCGGCGACATAATTGAGATAGCCTTTGGCGAAAAGACGTTGAAATTCCGCGTGAAAGATGTGAAGGAACACGTTACAAAGGAAGCGGCTCCCGAAATGTATGAAGCTCTTTGACTTGCTGCACCGGCTTTGAATTTTGGGAATAATTGATATTTGCCTGTCATATAATTATTCAGAGAAAAGCGGCGGAAAGCCGTGTGATTAACCTGAATTGGAGGAATGACAATGCAAATGCAATTATCGGACAAAAGCGGAAAGTATGCAAAGGTTGAACTTTTTGACAGGCGGCTTCTGACAGTTTGCGGCGTTAAAAACGTGGTAAGCTTTCATGAGGCATCGGTTGACCTCGAGCTTTCGGAAACAAATCTTGTTGTTGACGGAGAAAACCTCAATATAACCAAGCTTGATCTTGAAAGCGGCGAGGTGTGCATCGAGGGCTTTGTTACAGGCATGAATTATTCGGACGGAGCAAATGTGAGAAATAGCGGCTCTCTGTTTTCAAGACTGTTCGGATAAGAAGGGGATGCAAGGATGGAGTTCTTTTATCCCAACCCTGCGCCCGCATTTCTCTATTCGCTTGTTGTTGGCATTGTTGTGGGCATTTTGTATGATATTTTGCTCATAAAACGGTGCATTTTTAAAACAGGCTCGATTCTTATGTTTGTTGAGGATGTCCTGTTTTGTCTGACGGCATTTTCTGTACTTACTGTTTTTATTCTGAAGGCAAACTTTGGTTTGATGAGGTGGTTTGAGCTTCTTTGTCCCTTTGTTTCTTTCAGGATTTACAGGCTCACCTTTGGGCATTTCACCGTTAAAGCGGTAACGGCACTTTTGAAAACAGCGTACAGAATTGTTTCTTTTATTTTGATGACATTTGTGCTGAAACCGCTGTGGGCGCTCATCAGACTTGTTAAAAAGATTGCTATAAGGCTATTTGGTGCTTATATCAATAAATCACAAAGAAAAAGGGCTTTAAGAATACGCAGAGCCTTTGAAAAGAATGCTCTGGCAGGATTTGAAACAAATTTTACGGACAGGAAGTGACACAGACGTATGACTAAATTTTTTATAAGAGCAGTTATTGTCCTTGTGATAGCGGCGCTTGTTGTTCTTGCGTTTTCGCTTCAGGTTCAGACAAATAGCAAGCTCTCTGAAAATGATGAACTTGAAAAAAAACGTGATGAGATAAATTATACCAATGAACAGCTTGAAAAAGAGCTTGAACGGGAAATAGACGATGAATATGTAAAAAAAGTTGCGGAGGATGAGCTTGACCTCATTCTTCCCAATTCAAAAGTATATTACAGCGATTAACCAAATTTACGGAGGTTTCAAAACAGTTTATGCAGTTAGAGGTAGGAGCAATTGTTGCCGGTAAGGTAGTGGGAATCACAAATTTCGGGGCGTTTATCGAAGTTGAAGACGGAAAGAATTGCCTTGTACATATTTCCGAAATTTCAGACGGATTTGTCAAAGAAGTTTCAGATTTTCTGAAGATGGGTGACACTGTCAAGGCAAAGGTCATTTCAATTGATGAAAAGGGCAAAGTCAGCCTATCAATAAAGCAGGCAAAACCCAAGCCTAAAACCCCGGGAAAAACAACAGCTGCTTCATCGGGAATTTCCGCACCGCCTCCCGAATTTCATAAATTTGATAAGGAAAACCGTGATTTTGAAGAAATGATGCACTCCTTTAAGCAGGTGAGCGATGAAAAACTTCTGACACTCAAAAGAGTTGCCGACGGAAAAAGAGGAGCAGGAAAAAGGAGAAAGTAAAGTGTGCCATGTGTGCATTTTAACGCAAAATCTTAGGAATCCGAAAGGACAATAGACAGCCATGAGAACAGTAAACGCAAAGCTTATTGAAGACGCCGTGAAAGAACTGTTTATAAAAGCAAATTATGTTCTTCCGCAAAGCGTTTGCCAAAAAATCGGACAGTTTAAGCAGATGGAAAGCGACAGCAGAGCAAGAAGCATTCTCGGCAAGCTTGAGGAAAACGCTGTTGCCGCTGTTGAAGAAGGCTTCCCGATTTGTCAGGACACAGGAATGGCGGTTGTCTTTATGGATATAGGAAACGAGGTCTATGTTGAGGGCGGCGTTATAAAGGACGCAGTTGACAGGGGAGTGCGTGCGGCTTATGACGAGGGTTATCTGCGAAAATCTGTCGTTGCCGAGCCGTTTTTCAACCGTGTAAACACCGGCGATAACACACCGTCTGTTCTTTATATCAACAGCGTTCCCGGAGATAAGATTCATATTACCGCCGCACCAAAAGGCTTTGGAAGCGAGAATATGAGCCGCACAAAAATGTTCACTCCCTCTGCAAAAAGAGAGGATATTGTTGGATTTGCGGTTGAAACGGTGAAGCTTGCCGGGGGAAATCCCTGCCCACCGATTGTCATCGGAATGGCTCTTGGCGGAACTTTTGACTATTGCGCTGTGCTTTCAAAAAAGGCACTCGCAAGAGATGTTGCCATTCGCAACCCAAATCCCGATTATGCCGCACTTGAAGCGGAGATTCTTGAACGTGTCAACGCCACGGGAATAGGTCCTCAAGGCTTTGGCGGCGATACAACCGCCCTTGCCGTCAATATTGAATACGCTCCCACTCATATCGCAGGTCTTCCTTGCGCAATCAATATCGGTTGCCACGTCACAAGACACGCAGAATGTGAAATATGATGTAGTTGCTATTTGAATATGAGTTCTTAAGGCTTTTCCGCAAAGGATAAGCCTTTTCTTTTTAACAGAAATGATGACAATTTTCAAGTTTATTCACCATTCAGCTGAATAAATTTATATTTTTTGTAAATATAGCCAAAAACCTCTTTACAAAACGAGAATAATATGTTATAATATACACATAGAAAAAGGAAAGGAGATGGTTCCGGGAGGAAGGATGCCTTAGAATAGTATTTTTAATTTTAAAGCGACACGGAGATTGACTTTGTCGGAAAAACTTAACACCAAGATTTTTTGCTGTTGACAAAGCATTAAAAATTTAAAACAGACTGCTCCGTGAATCGCAAGTCAGGAGGGTCATTATGAAGACAACAATCGTTTCCAGAAAGTATGAAGTAACATCTGATCTTAAAGACAGACTTGAAAAGAAGCTCGGTAAGCTCGACAAGTTTTTTGCCTCGGAAACCGATGCGGACACAACCGTAACCTTTTCGGAGGAAAGAGGGAGAAATCGGGTTGAGATAACCATTTTTTGCAAGGGAACGATTTTCAGAGCCGAAACATTTGAAGCTGACCCCGTTTCGGCAATTGATAAAGCAACGGATATTCTTGAACGCCAGATTCGAAAGAATAAGACAAAAATCGAAAAGAAGATAAAAGGCGGTGACTTTGCCGCTTTCGGAGATTTGCCCGTTGACGAGGAAAACTATAAGATTTCAAGAACAAAGCGTTTTGCCGTAAAGCCGATGACGGTTGACGAAGCAATTTTGCAGATGAATCTTTTGGGACATGAATTTTTCGTTTTCCTCAACGAAGAGTCGGGCGAGGTCAATCTGGTTTACAAGAGAAAGAATAATGATTACGGCATTATTATCCCCGAAATCTGATGTAATTTTAAAAGTTTGTTGTGCAGGGTGGCATATGCCGCCCTGCTTTTGCGTTTTAGCTGTCAATTATTTGCCCATCGTCCATAAGCTCGGAAACAGTTACAAAGGTGTAGCCCATTTCTTTAAGACGTGGAATGATAATTCTAAGTGCCTCGGGGGTGGGACTTTTTCCACTGTTGTAATCGTGAAATAGAATAATGTCGCCGTTGCGGATGTTGCCAAGAACAGTTGAAACAATTTTTTCTGCTGTCGGTCTTGACCAATCCTTTGTGTCCTGTCGCCAAGACCACAAAACCGAGGTGCAGTTCAGATCCTTTGTCTTTTCCACAAAAGAATTGTTAAGATAACCTCCGGGTGGCCTGAAAAGCTTTGGTTCAACTCCTGTGATGTTTTTTATTGTAAGCTGTGTCTTTGAAATTTCGTCAGTAAACTTGCTAACCGGTATTTGTCTGAGCTGAGGATGAGAAAAGGTGTGATTGCCTATTTCATGTCCCTCGTTGTGTTCTCGCTTGACAAGTTCAGGATATTTCTCGGCGTTCTGACCAATAACAAAAAACGTTGCCTTTGCACCGTGTTCCTTGAGAATGTCGAGAATTTCTGCAGTATATTTCGGGTGCGGTCCGTCGTCAAACGTCAGTGCCACACATTTTGATGCGCCCCTGTTTGACACAATTACCCCGTCTGCTCCTTCTTTATCGTCGTAAACATAGTCTGAAATCCGCCCTGAATGAGCTAATAATAATGAAGAAAATGCAATTGCGGTTAATATGAAAATAAAGCTTTTCTTAAATAAAATTGTTATTTTCATTTTTATTCGTTGCCCTCCGGGGGTTCGCTTTCAAAGTCTTTTTCACCCGTTGCTTCTTCTTCGGTGGGGACTTGTGCAACAGCTTGATTGCTTTCTGAAGTTAAAGCAGATGATGATGGGGGAACGGTTGAAGATTTGTCGTCGGGAAACTCATCAAGGCGTGCAAATGTGTAGCCTCGCAGCTGCAGCTCGTTGAGGAATGAATCCATAATTGCGGCATTGGTTGACGATGTCGGATGCAAAAGCACAATGCTTCCGTCATGAATCCTGGAAAGCAAAATTCCGAGTGCCTTTTGCGGATCCGGTTGGTTGTTCTTGTCCCAATCTGCATATGCAAGCGACCAGAATACCGTTTTATATCCTGCATCGTGCGCAAATTTAAGCATATTTTCGCTGAATTTTCCCTCGGGAGGCCGAAAGAACTTTGCCATTTCCAAGCCTGTCTTTTGTTTGTAAAGCTGTTCAAGTCCCTGCAGCTCATCTGTAAATTCCTGCAAACTCGAAACCTTTGACATATCCTTGTGATGAGTAGTGTGGTTGCAGATGAGATGCCCCTCGTTTATCATCCTCGAAAGAAGCTCCGGAGAGGCTTCAATAAAGTGAGGCAAAACGAAAAACGCACCTTTCACATCATGCTTTTTCAGCGCATCGAGAATTGGAGCAACATTTCCGTCGTCATATCCCACATCAAATGTGAGATAAACATTCTTGCTGCCGGTCTTTTCCGTGTCCTCCTTATATATCAAGCCGTAATCTTTGGAAAATCCCGAAAGATCAATTGATTGCGGTGGCATATTTGGTTTTTCAAACTTCAGATACCATGAATACGGAGTTGCATAATCATGTGCATATACAATAGAATTATTCATTGAAAACATAAATGCTGAAAGCAACACCGCAAGGTAAATCTTTGTAACTTTCATTTTTTTATCACCTCGCAAAGCATATTGTGGGCAATTACGCAATTCGTATGCCTGCTAATTTGTGAGAAACAGTACAAAATTCACCGTATTAACAATTGCTTGAGTGGTCAAAATGCCAAAGTATGTAAATAAAAGTTTAAAAGTGAAAAATATGCTTGACTTTTGCATAATTATGCAGTATAATACTGTCATGGAAATTTTGAAAAGGACGTTGAAATTCGGGACTCTTAAAACTTGTCTTGCATTGCGTCCGTGAAAATTTATAAATATTCATACAAGGAGCGAAAATAAAATGAAAACACCAAAGAAGATTGTACTTGCTTATTCCGGAGGTCTTGACACATCCATCATTATTCCGTGGCTCAAGGAGAATTATGAGGGCTGCGAGGTTATAGCAGTTTCCGGCAACGTCGGACAGGCTTCCGAGCTTGAAGGACTTGAAGAAAAGGCTCTTAAGACCGGCGCATCCAAGCTCTATATTGAGGACCTCACAAAGGAATATGTTGAAGATTATATCTGGCCCTGCCTTAAAGCCGGCGCAAAGTATGAAGACTATCTCCTGGGCACTTCCCACGCTCGTCCCTGCATCGCTAAAAGAATCGTTGAGATCGCTCTTGCGGAGGGCGCAGACGCTATTTGCCACGGTTGCACAGGTAAGGGTAACGACCAGGTGAGATTTGAACTCGCTATCAAGGCTTTTGCTCCCAATATGCAGATTATCGCTCCCTGGAGAATCTGGGACATTAAGTCCCGTGACGAGGAAATTGACTATGCCGAAGCGCATAACATTCCCCTCAAGATTAACCGTGAAACAAACTACTCCAAGGATAAGAACCTCTGGCACCTCAGCCACGAAGGTCTTGACCTTGAAAACCCTGCAAACGAACCCGATTATCTCAAGCCCGGCTTCCTTGAACTCGGCGTTGCTCCCGAACAGGCTCCCGATAAGCCCACCTATGTTACAATTCACTTTGAAAAGGGCGTTCCCACCGCAGTTGACGGAAAGGAAATGGGCGCAGTAGAAATCGTTGAGACTCTTAATAAGGTTGGCGGCGAAAACGGAATCGGTCTTCTTGACATCGTTGAAAACCGTCTTGTTGGTATGAAGTCCAGAGGCGTTTATGAAACTCCTGGCGGAACAATTCTCTATAAGGCTCACAATGTGCTCGAAACAATCACTCTCGACAAGGAAACTGCTCACTTCAAGGAAATCGTTGCACAGAAGCTTGCTGACCTTGTATATAACGGACAGTGGTTCACACCTCTCAGAGAAGCAATCAGCGCATTTGTTGATAAAACTCAGGAAACCGTTACCGGCGATGTTAAACTCAAGCTCTATAAGGGCAACCTCATTAACGCCGGCGTAACTTCTCCCTACACCCTTTATGACGAACAGACCGCATCCTTTGGCGAGGACGATGATTACGATCAGAAGGACAGCGCAGGCTTCATCAACCTCTTCGGACTTCCCATAAAGGTTCAGGCAAGAATGAAGGAAAGAAACGAAAACAAGTAATCGGTGTAAATAGAATTAAAAAAGAATTAAAAGGTCATGAGAAAGAGATTGGCAGAAGTGTTTTCCGTCAACTCTTTCTCGCCTATTTTTCGCAAAATATAACGTCTCGGATTTAAGGAGAAACGCATATGAAAATGTGGGCAGGACGCTTCAAAAAAGAGGAAGATTCCCAGGTTAATGACTTCAATTCCTCCATCCGCTTTGATAAGCGTCTTTATAAGCAGGATATAACGGGCAGCATTGCCCATGCAACAATGCTTGGACAAACGGGGATAATCGGCAAGGAAGAAAGCGAAAAAATAATTGCCGGACTTCGTGAAATCCTTGCGGACATCGAAAGCGGCAAGCTTGAAATAAGCACCACCGCCGAGGATATCCATATGTTTGTCGAGGAGGTTCTCACAGCAAGAATCGGCGACACAGGCAAACGTCTTCACACGTCAAGAAGCCGCAATGACCAGGTTGCGCTTGATATGAAAATGTATGTCAAGAGCGAGCTTGACGAGATTATGTCAAGAGTTGCCGCACTTGCAAGAACTGTCATCGACACCGCAAAGGAACACACCGACAGCGTTATGTCCGGCTACACTCATCTTCAGAGAGCTCAACCCATAACTCTTGCGCATCAGCTTCTTGCATATGCACAAATGCTCAAGCGTGACTATAAGCGACTTTCTAATTGCAAGGAGCTTACAGATGAATGTCCCCTCGGTGCTTGCGCACTTGCCACCACCACATATCCCATTGACAGAAAAATGACGGCGGATTCTCTTGGATTTTCTGCCGTGACCGAAAACAGTATTGATTCTGTTTCCGACAGGGATTTTGTGCTTGAATTTGCGTTTTGTCTCTCGGTTATAATGATGCATATGTCAAGGTTTTCCGAGGAAATCATTCTTTGGTGTTCCTCTGAATTTTCTTTCCTTGAGCTTGATGATGCCTTTGCAACGGGTTCATCAATTATGCCTCAGAAAAAGAACCCCGATATTGCCGAGCTTGTCCGTGGAAAAACGGGCAGGGTATATGGCTCTCTCATTGGACTTCTCACGGTTATGAAAGGTATTCCCCTTGCGTATAACAAGGATATGCAAGAGGATAAGGAACAGCTTTTTGATGCCATTGACAACACAAAGCTTTGCCTTGAGGTGTTCACAAGAATGCTTGCAACCTGCACCTTCAAAAAAGATGCACTTAAAAACGGAGCTAAAAAAGGCTTTATAAATGCAACGGATTGCGCAGACTACCTTGTTAAAAAAGGTATTCCTTTCAGAGAAGCCTATAAAATAACAGGCGGACTTGTTGCTCGCTGTATCGAGCTTGACACCTCTTTTGAGGAGCTTCCCCTTGAAGAATATAAGGCGGCAAGCAAGGTCTTTGATGCAGACGTTTATGAATTTGTAAAAATTGACAACTGCGTTAATGAAAGAAAGGTTTATGGTGGACCTTCAAAGAGCGCAGTTGACATTCAGATAGAGAATCTTGAAAAGTTTTTCTCGGAAGCAGATGCGGAGGAATAACAAATGGAATGTAATAAGAAAATAAAGGTCGGCATCGTAGGTGCCACAGGATATGCAGGTGCTGAGCTTGTGAGATTTCTCCTTGTTCATCCATGCGCAGAAATTGTGGCTGTTTCTTCCGTTTCTTTTGAGGGAAAACAGCTTTCGGAGATTTACCCATCTCTTAAAGAGGGATGCGATATGGTGCTTGGAACAGCAGATGAGGTCGTGGAAAAGTCAGATTGCATTTTTGCAGCACTTCCTCACGGACTTTCCGAAGAGCTTGCAATAAAATGTGCCGGCAAAGGAAAGGTGCTTGTTGACCTTGGTGCAGATTTCAGACTTGAAAGCGAAGAGGAATACACCGAATGGTATGGCAAGTCTTATGCTGCCCCCGAACTTCATAAGGACAGCGTTTACGGACTTTGTGAATATAACAGGGAAGCAGTTAAAAATTGCGACGTTATCGCCAACCCCGGCTGCTATCCCACAAGTATCGCCCTTGGTCTTATGCCTGCAATTCTCGGCAAGCTTGTTGACACAAGCAGTATTATAATTGACTCAAAATCCGGAGTAACCGGCGCAGGAAGAAGCCTTTCCCAGACAACCCATTTCCCTGATAATAACGAGGCATTTTCCGCATATAAGGCAGGCGTGCACAGACACACTCCCGAAATTGAACAGACACTTTCCCATTTTGCAGGTGAAAAGGTGAATGTGACCTTTGTTCCACATCTTCTTCCTGTCAACAGAGGAATTTTGTCCACCATTTATGTCAAAATGAAAGCCGATTTTTCGGATATTCGTGCGGCGTATGAAAAAGCCTATAAGAATGAGCGTTTTGTGCGCCTTGTAAAGGACGGCGAATACGCAAACATAAAGAATGTGAGAATGTCGAATTTCTGCGACATTTCGCTTCACAAGGACGAAAGAACAGGAACTCTTATCATAACCTCCGCAATTGACAATATGGTAAAGGGTGCTGCAGGTCAGGCAATTCAGAACATGAACATCCGCTTCGGTCTTGCAGAGGACACAGGACTCGGAGTTTTCCCTCCGGCATTCTGATTCAGACCGGAACAAATACAGAAAGGCATGGTTTAGTATTATGAACGAAACAAAGCTTAAAAGGATAGAGGGCGGCGTGACATACCCAAAGGGATTTTCTGCATCGGGTATTCATTGCGGCTTGAGAAAGAATAAATCCAAGCGTGACCTTGCACTTATTGTTGCGGACGTGCCCTGTTCCGCCGCGGCAATCTACACAACAAATAAGGTTTACGGTGCACCCATTACCGTTACAAGAAAGCACCTTGAAAACGGCATTGCAAGAGCCGTGATTTGCAATAGCGGGAACGCAAACACCTGTTGTCCCGACGGCGTTGAAAAGGCAACAAAAATGTGTGATGCCGTTGCCGCACAGCTTGGAATTGATGCAAACGATGTAATAGTAGCATCCACCGGCGTTATCGGTATGCCTTTACCCCTTGAACCCATTCTTAACGGTATTCCCACGCTTGCTGAAAAGCTTTCCTCCGACGGTGACGGAAGCTATGCGGCGGCTATGGCAATTATGACAACCGATACACGCAAAAAGGAAATCTGCTTCCAGACAGAAATCGGAGGCAAGGTTGTGAGAATCGGCGGTATTGCAAAGGGATCCGGCATGATTCAGCCTAACATGGCAACAATGCTTGGCTTTATTACATCTGATATTAACATTGAACCCTCCGTTCTTTCTGTGCTCCTTAAAAAGGCGGCAGACGTAACCTTTAACATGGTAAGCGTTGACGGTGACACAAGCACAAATGATATGCTTTGCATTATGGCATCCGGTCATGCGGAAAACGACAGAATCACAGATGCCGAAAGCGAGGATGCCGCAGTGTTCTATGAGGCTCTTGAGGCTCTTTGCAGATATATTGCACGCCACATTGCCCGTGACGGAGAGGGCGCAACTAAGCTTATTGAGTGCCGTATCAGAAATCACACCAATGAAGCTGATGCCAAAATTCTTGCAAAATCTGTTATCAATTCCCCCCTTGTTAAGTCTGCAATGTTCGGCGCAGATGCAAACTGGGGAAGAATACTTTGCGCTCTTGGTTATGCCGGAGTTGATATTGACCCCTCAAAGGTTGAAGTGAGCTTCATTTCAAACGTTGGTGAAATCAACGTGTGCAAAAACGGCGGCGCTGTTGGCTTCGATGAGGATAAAGCGAAGGACATTCTTCTCAAGGACGACATAATAATAGACGTAAACATGAATAACGGTTGTGAAAACGCAACTGCATGGGGATGTGACCTCAGCTATGAATACGTCCGCATTAACGGAGATTATCGTAGCTGAATGATAGGGCTTTGCCTCATTCCCGCTTGAGTAACTATTTGAAATAGTTTCATTGTAGCCTATAAAAACTCTTATAATTTGGAGATGTATGTATTTTTGAGTTTTTGTAAAGCTTTTCGGGTGGGAAAACAGGTGTGATAAAGAGAAATTAAATCATAGGGAGTATATTAAAATGGACGAACTTCTTATATCCAATATTGATAAGGCAAAAGTGCTGATTCAGGCGCTTCCTTACATACAGAAGTATTACGGAAAAACCGTTGTTGTAAAGTACGGCGGAAATGCCATGATAAACGAGGGACTTAAGGACGCGGTTATTTCTGACCTTGTGCTTCTTTCCCTTGTAGGCATAAACGTTGTTCTTATTCATGGTGGCGGTCCGGAAATTACCGAGGCTTTTGAGAACTATGGCATAAAGACAGAGTTTATCAACGGTCTCAGATACACAAGCGAGGAAGCCATTGATATTGTTCAGATGGTGCTTGCCGGAAAGACAAATAAAACCCTTGTAAAGAAGCTTGAAAAGATTGGCGGTAACGCAATCGGACTTTCTGGTCTTGACGGCGCAATGATTAAGGCGAAAAAACTTGATGATGGCGAATTTGACTATGGTTGCGTGGGCGAGGTTTGCGGCGTTGACGTAAAGATTATCGAGGACGCAATCAAGGACGGCTATATTCCCGTAATTGCCACAATCGGAAGCGGCGTTGATGATTACAGCGACGTTTATAACATAAATGCGGACACTGCGGCGGCTGAAATCGCAATTGCACTTGGTGCAGAAAAACTCATTCTCCTCACGGATGTAAGAGGTCTTATGACAGATGTCCGTGATGAGGATTCGCTTATCCCTGTTGTATACCTTGATGACATTGACGGCCTTATCGAAAGCGGCGTTATCAAGGGCGGCATGATTCCCAAGGTGAAATGCTGCGAAAAGACGGTCAGAGGTGGCGTAAAGCGTGCCCACATAATCGACGGCAGACAGCTCCATTCAATTCTTATCGAGATGCTTTCCGACGAGGGTATCGGCACGATGTTTGTTAAATAAGGAGCGATAAAAATGAATTCAAAAGACTATATGCAGCTTGATTCCGACTATATCCTCGGCACATACGGTCGTATGCCGGCAGTCCTTGAAAGCGGTGACGGAGCCGAGCTTTATGATGTTGACGGCAAGCGATATATCGACTTTGCAAGCGGAATCGGAACGCTCTCCCTGGGGGCTGCAAATCCCGAATGGATAAGCGCAGTCACAGGTCAGCTTTCAAAGATTCAGCATATTTCAAACTATTATTATTCCCCCGTGACCTCGCTTCTTGCGCAGATGCTCACCTCTCTTTCTTCAATGTCCAAGGTTTTCTTTGCAAACAGCGGCGCTGAGGCAAACGAGGGTGCAATCAAGACGGCACGCAAGTATAGCTTTGACAAATACGGCAACGGTCGTTCAACCATAATCACGCTTTGTAATTCTTTCCATGGAAGAACTGTGACCACTCTTTCTGCAACCGGTCAGGATAAGTTCCATAACTATTTCTATCCATTCACCGAGGGATTCAGATATTCTCCGATGAATGACGTTGATGCTCTTTTGAAAAATCTCACCAAGGACGTTTGCGCAATTATGTGCGAGCCGATTCAGGGCGAGGGCGGCGTCAATGTGATGACGGCAGAGTTTGCTGAAGCAATCAAAACGGTTTGCAGGGAAAATGACATTCTTCTCATTCTTGACGAGGTTCAATGCGGCATCGGCAGAACGGGAACAATGTTTGCATATGAGCATTTTGGCTTTAAACCCGACATTGTGACACTTGCAAAAGGTCTTGGCGGCGGTCTTCCTATCGGAGCTTTTCTTTGTAACGAAAAGACCGCAGGCTCAATGGGCAAGGGCGATCATGGTTCAACCTTTGGCGGAAACCCTGTTTGTTGCGCAGGCGCAATGAAGGTGCTTGAAATAATTTCCAATCCCGATTTCCTTAAGAATGTCACAGAAAATGGTGAATATATCAAGCAAAAAATTGCAAGCCTTGGCAAAGAAAACGTTGTTGATATAAGGGGCATCGGACTTATGATAGGCGTTGAAATCAGAGGCTCTCACAAAGAAGTTGCCGCAAAGGCGCTTGAAAAGGGACTTCTTGTGCTCACCGCAGGCGAAAATGTTGTCAGAATGCTTCCTCCTCTTACAATCACAAAAGAGCAGATTGACGAGGGCATTGCAATTCTTGCCGACCTTCTTTAATTTTCAAATTCAATATACTAAAATAGAAAGGAAAATCACAATGAATAAAGATTTTCTCAAAATGGCAGACCTCTCAACGGATGAGCTTTACACGTTGCTTGAACTTGCCGATAAGCTAAAATATGAAACCAAACACGGTATCCCTCATGAAGTTTTAAAGGGCAAGACCCTCGGCATGATTTTTGAAAAGTCCTCAACAAGAACCAGAGTTTCTTTCCAGACCGGCATTTATCAGCTCGGCGGTCAGGGACTTTTCCTCTCGGTAAATGACATACAGATGGGCAGGGGCGAGCCAATTGAAGATACCGCCCGTGTCCTTTCAAGATACCTTGACGGAATTATGATAAGAACTTTTGAGCAGGAAAAGGTTGAAACCCTTGCAAAATATGCAAGTATTCCGATTATCAACGGTCTCACCGACTATTGTCATCCTTGTCAGGTTCTTGCGGACCTGCAGACTGTTCGTGAATATAAAGGCAAAAACCTTGAAGGCCTCAAAATGTGCTATATCGGCGACGGAAACAACATGGCAAACTCCCTCATCGTTGGCGGACTTCTTGCCGGCATGAACGTTGCCATTGGCTGTCCCGACGAATACAGACCTCATGCAGAGGTTATCAAATTTGCCGAGAGCTATCCCGGAAAATTTGAAATGACAAGTGACATCAAAACCGCTGCAAAACAAGCAGATGTAATTTTCACAGATGTTTGGGCTTCCATGGGTCAGGAGGGCGAAGCCGCAAAGAGAAGAAAAGATTTTGAAGGCTATTGCGTAAGCTCCGAGCTTCTTTCGGTTGCAAACAAGGGTTGCATGGTTCAGCATTGCTTGCCTGCACACAGAGGCGAGGAAATCACAGCCGAAGTCTTTGAAGCTCACGCAAACGAAATCTTTGATGAAGCTGAAAACAGACTCCACGCACAAAAAGCAATCATGTATACACTTATGCAGTAAAATAAGTTTTACAAAAGGCGGATGCTTTTCTTGGAAAGAAAGGCATCCTTTTTTATTGTGGCAAACCCGACACAACAACTGCGTTTCAGGCATATAATAAGCATGAGATAATGTACCAGGAAAGGAGCATTTATATGAACCGAACGGTCATTGTTCTCAGTTCTGTGACTTATGCGCTAAAGGCGCAGAAAGTTTTGATGGCAAATGGCGTGAGCAGTTTGCTTGAGAAACTGTCAGCCGAACAGACAAAGAAGGGATGCGGTTATGGATTGAAGATAGACAACCGCAATCTTGATAATGCGCTTGCAATACTGCGCAAAGAAAGGATAAGAGTTGTGAAAACTCTTGACAGCGCATGAGTGGCAAGTCGCTGATATATTTTGACAACGCCGCAACGTCATACCCAAAGCCTCCGCAGGTTGTTGAGGCGGCAATGAGGGCTTTCTCGGAGTGTGGAGGAAACCCGGGGAGAAGCTCACACCTGCTTTCAAGAAACGCCGCACAGGCGGTTTTTGAGTGCCGTGAGGCTGTCTGCGAGTTGCTCGGCACAAATTCCCCCGAAAATGTTGTCTTCACTCAAAACACAACCCACGCACTAAACCTTGCAATAAAGGGTATAGTGAAACCGGGAAGTCATGTCCTTGTGTCAAACCTTGAGCACAATTCTGTTATCAGACCTCTTCATGCAATGGGACAAAACAGCGTGAATTATTCGTTTTTTGATGCCACAGGAAACGGTGACGAATATGTGGTGAAGTCCTTTGAAAACGGGATTCGCAAGTCCACGACAACCGCTGTCATCACGCTTGCCTCAAACACCTGCGGCAGAATTTTACCCATCGAGAGAATAGCACAAATCTGTAAAGCCAAAGGTATTGCACTTATTGTTGACGGTGCGCAAGCACTTGGCGAAACCCCTGTAAACTTCGGCGACCTCGGTGCAGATATTATTTGCGCCCCCGGTCACAAGGGACTTCTTGGACCGACAGGTACAGGCTTTCTTGTTGTTGCGCAAAACAGCAAGTATCAAACGAAAATTGAAACGCTAATTCAGGGCGGAAACGGCGTGAATTCCTCCTTGTTTTCCATGCCCGATGAGCTTCCCGAACGGCTTGAAAGCGGAACGCTTAACACCGTTGGCATTGCAGGACTTGCGGCAGGAATAAACTATGTGAAAAAAGTCGGCGTAAAAAACATTTTTGAAAAAAATGCTCACCTTTATAAAAGGCTTTGCGACGGTCTTGGCAACATTCATGGAGTTTCGCTGTACGGAAATAACGACGACTCGCTTCATGTGCCTGTGGCACTCTTCAATATCGGCAAGTTCTCGTCTGACCAAGTTGCAGCAATGCTTGATGAGCAGGGTTTCTGCGTGCGAAGCGGACTTCATTGTGCTCCCATGGCGCACCGTGCTTTTGGAACGTCGGGAAGTGGCGCAGTAAGAGCATCCCTCGGCTTTGAAAATACTGAACGTCAGGTTGATAAGTTTCTCTATGCAGTAAATAAGATTTCAGAAAGCTCAAACTAAAAAAACGGGGACGACCTTGTTTAAAAGTCGTTCCCGTAGATTTTTATAAAACTTTTCCGATAAGTCGCATCCCGTCGTCTGCAATTCCAATTGTTTCAACACGCACAAGCGCATTTTCCTCTGTTTTGCCGCTTTGATAATCAAGCTCATATTCAATGAAATTTTCGCTGTGACCAAAGGCGTTTTTGCCGTCGTTTGTTTCAATGAGAATTTCGGCGATCTTTCCGATGTTTTCAGAAAGAACTTTCCGACGAATGCTCATCATGACATCATGCAGCTTTGCCGCACGCTCTTTCTTGTCTGCACTTGTCAGCTGTTCACGCATATTTGCCGCAGGAGTTCCCTCACGCTTTGAGTAAGGAAAAATGTGTACATATGCAAACTCACATTCCCTGACAAATTCTGCCGTGTCTTCAAAATCCGCATTGTTTTCACCGGGAAAGCCAACTATAATGTCAGTTGTGAGCGTGAGAGCAGGGAAGTGGCGACGAAGTAGCATGACTTTTTTGCGAAACATATCGGCGTTGTATTTGCGTTTCATTAAAGCAAGCACCTTGCTGCTACCGCTTTGAAGCGAAATGTGAAAATGTGGCATAACTTTTTTGAAATCTGCAAGCTTTGTCACAAAATCCTCGGTGAAAAGCGTTGGCTCAAGCGAGCCGAAACGTATTCGCTCAATTCCGTCAATCTCTGAAATACGCTTTACAAGAGAAATAAGCGCATCCCCACGGGCGCTTTCAAAATCCGTTCCATACGCCGCAGTTTCAATGCCTGTCAGAACAATTTCTTTGTAACCGACGGAAGCAAGACCTTCGATTTCCTTGATGATTTCCTCTTGATTTCTGCTTCGCACATGACCACGCACTGAGGGGATTATGCAATATGTGCACTTGTTGTCGCAACCGTCAACAATCTTAACAAACGCTCTTGTCCTGTCAGAAGCGGTTATGCTCATTTCCTCGCAACAAGTCACCTCGGAAATGTCCGTCACACGGGAAATCGGAGCAAAAGCCGCCTGTCGCCGCTTTTCAAGAAGCTCTGTTGCCGTGTCAGCAAGCGTTGACTTTCCCTCGTTTCCGATTATAAGAGAAACACCGTCAATCGCCGCAATTTTTCCGGCATCCTTTTGCGCATAACAGCCTGCAACAATAACGATACCGCAAGTTTTTGCCGCATTTTCGCAAGCTCTGCGAATCATGTTCCTGCATTTCCTGTCGCTTTCCGCTGTCACAGTGCAGGTGTTAATAACGTAGACATCTGCAAGCTTTTGCGAATCTTCAGCGTCAAATTCAACAAGCTCAAAGCCTTTTTTTTCAAAAGCTTCTTCCATTGCCCTTGTTTCATATTGGTTAACTCTGCAACCTAAAGTGAAAAAGGCGGCTTTTGCGCCGCCCCTTTCTGATATTTTGCAAGCGCACATTGCTTACTTCACCTTGATCATGGACTTGTCCCAGAAGTCGGGAGCTTCATATCCCATGAGGTTAACAAGTGTTGCGGCAACGTTGGAAAGACCGTATTCACCGTCAACAACCTCGTAAAGATCTGCGAACTTGTTGTCGTAGATTATGCAGGGAACAGGGTTGAGGGTGTGGCTTGTCTTAGCCTTGAAATTGCCGTTCTTGTCTGCCTTGGGAGCCTTGGTTTTCTTGTCGATTTCATACATTTCATCAGCATTTCCGTGGTCAGCTGTGATGATAGCAACGCCGCCAAGCTCATCAATAACCTTGAGAATTCTTTCAAGGCAAAGGTCAAGAGCTTCAACAGAAATAACTGTTGCCTGATAGTTGCCTGTGTGACCAACCATGTCACCGTTGGGGAAGTTCACTCTCATAAAGCGATAATTACCCTCATGCGCACGCTCAATGAGCTTTTCGGTGATGTCTGCGCACTTCATCCAGGGCTTCTGCTCAAAAGGAATAACGTCGGAGGGAATCTCCTCATAAAGCTCTGTGTTCTCGTCAAACTTTCCACTCTTGTTTCCGTTCCAGAAGTATGTTACATGACCATATTTCTGTGTCTCGGAAAGAGCGTACTGTGTAACGCCTGTGTTTGCAAGGAATTCACCCATTGTTCCGGAAATTTCGGGAGGCGCAACAAGATAACGGGAGGGAATGTGAAGGTCTCCGTCGTATTCAAGCATACCTGCAAAGGTAACGTTGGGATAAACAACTCTGTCAAACTTGTCGAAATCCTTTTCGTCAAAGGCACGGGAGATTTCAATGGCTCTGTCGCCTCTGAAGTTGTAGAAAACAACGCTGTCGCCGTCAACAATCTTGCCAACAGGCTCGCCGTCCTTGGCAATAACAAAGGGAGGAAGATCCTGGTCGATAACGGGAGCTTCGGCTCTGTATGTCTTAACAGCCTCTGCGGCACTTGCAAACTGTCTGCCTTCGCCAAGTACATGAGTGTGCCAGCCTGCTTCAACCATTGCCCAGTTTGCTTCGTATCTGTCCATGGTGATGTTCATTCTGCCGCCACCGGAAGCGATTGCCGCATCAAAACCGTCATTGTTAACAGAGGCGAGAAATTCTTCAAAAGGCTCAATATAGTCAAGTGCGGAGGTTTCGCCAACGTCTCTGCCGTCAATGAGAGTGTGAATACGCACCTTTTTAACACCGTCTGCCTTGCAGCGAACAATCATTGCCTTGAGGTGGTCAATGTGAGAGTGAACATTTCCGTCGGAGAAAAGACCGATGAAATGAACTGTGTTGCGGCCGATAATTTCTTTCCATGCGGCAGATTCAAACATTTTTCCCGATTCAATGGAGTTTGTAACGAGCTTTGAACCCTGCGCAAAAACCTGTCCTGCACCAAGGGCATTGTGACCAACCTCGGAGTTACCCATATCGTCATCAGAGGGCAGTCCAACTGCTGTGCCGTGAGCCTTGAGCTTCAAAGTGGGATACTTGCTCATGAGCATATCAAGCACAGGTGTGCGAGCGTTTTTAATCGCATTTGCCTCGGTGTCAGCCGCAAGACCGATACCGTCCATAACAATGCAGAATACAGGTCTTGTATAAGCGGAATTGTCCGCAGTCTTAAAAGTGAGTTTGTTGAGCTTATTCATGTAAACATCCCTTTCTGAATTTATAAATCAAAAATAAATGTACTTTATGATGCCACAAAGACATCAGTCGGATAGAATGAGAACGAAGAATTATTCTTCTTCCCAGTTGTGCCAAACGTTGGTAACGTCGTCGTTATCGTCAAGCATTTCAAGAAGTCTTTCCATCTTTTTGAGGGAATCCTCGTCTTCAAGAGTAACATAATTAGAGGGAATCTTTGTCTGCTCTGCGGAAACGAATTTGTACCCCTTTGCTTCAAGAGCATCGCAAACTGCAGAAAACTCCGAGGGCTCTGTGTAAATCTCGAAAATGCCATCAGAATTGAGAATGTCATCTGCACCGCTTTCAAGCGCATCATCCATAAGCTTTTCCTCGTCGACGCCCTTTTCGTCAATAACAATAAGACCCTTGTCAGCAAACAGATAAGATACACAGCCTGTCTGACCGAGGTTTCCGCCGAACTTGTCGAAATAGTGACGAATGTCGCCTGCGGTTCTGTTTCTGTTGTCAGTTGTTGTTTCAACGATAACCGCAACGCCGGAAGGACCATAGCCCTCATAAACAATTACTTCATATTTAACATCGTCGCCCTCACCGGCAGCCTTCTTGATGATTCTGTCAATGTTGTCGTTGGGGACGTTGTTGGACTTTGCCTTTGCAATAAGGTCCTTAAGCTTGCTGTTGGAAACGGGATCCGCACCGCCTTCACGAACGGCAATGGCAATTTCCTTGCCGATTTTTGTGAAAACCTTTGCCTTTTGAGCGTCGGTTTTCTCTTTCTTGTGCATAATGTTCTTCCACTTGGAATGTCCAGACATAAATCCATTACTCCTTTGTTATGTTGTATAAATAAATAATAATTTTGCTTTTTTATAAGTCTGCGATAGCGAAAATTGTAAATTCTGCGCCAAAATCTCTTTTACTATTTATAAGTTTTTGAAAGATGTCGAAAAACTTTTTTTAAAAAAGTTTTCTGACCGGGCGTGGGGCAGAGCCACACACTTCACTTGTTGCCGTAGTGAATTCAAAAGCGCAAGTAAATACCCTCAAAATTATCGCCATCTTCAAATTTGTTTCCAAACCTGTATAATAATAAACCCTTCATTAAAAGTTTTTGAAAGGTGTCGGAAAACTTATTTCAAAAAGTCTTCTGACCGGGGCGTGGGGCAGAGCCACACACTTCACTTGTCGCCGTAGTGAATTCAAAAGCGCAAGTAAATACCCTCAAAATTATCGCCATCTTCAAATTTGTTTCCAAACCTGTAT
>JAZQKV010000050.1:0-6389 GCA_045542335.1 Eubacteriales bacterium | reverse complement strand
ATCAGATGATTTTGGAAATGCTGTACCGGTGCCGGAGGATGACGAAATAATTTCAAAAAACGCTTCGTCGGTGATTATCCCGATTGCAGCTATGTTTAGCCTTGTATTTGTTATAGCTTCTTTTCTTGCTTTGTTTAATTTTGTTTCGATGAAGGTGACAGGTGCGCAGATAACTTTTGCTTCAGGCCTTTTAAATGCTCCTCTGATATTGCCTGTTAACGTATTGTTTATCATTCTTGGGATTGCTGTATTGCCTTTGATTGTGAATATAATCGGAGCATGTGTACTTTATTTTTCCTCGAATTCTGAGGGTACGGCTAAAACTATAATTGGCAGTCTCAATGCGGTAAAAATTGGCATAGTTTTAATGTGTATTGTTTTTGTTTTGGCTTTGGTGGCAGTAGACGGTTTTGTTTTTGCAACTTCAGCTTTTCCTAAAATGGACAATATACTTGGTGCAGGATTTGTTGTTTATAATTTTCTTATGATTTTGAATATTGTTTCGTTGGGACTGGCTTATTCGATGTGTAAGAATTGTACTGACGTTCTTGCTTTTGCTGAAAAGCTTAAGCCTTCATCTTGCATTATTGATATTGTTAGTGTAATAAATATTCTTGTTCTTGTCTTTTGTGGCTTTATGTTTGTTGCAAATGGTGGAATGAATCTGATAGCGGCAAATATGAGTTTTACTGTTCCTCTTGTGATTGCGTATTTTGCGATGATGTTGTCTATACTGTTGTTTAACATTGTTGTAATTGCTTTAAGACGTGATGTAAATTCATCTGCTCATGTGGTTTACAGTGTGGAAAAGCTTGGAAGTGGCAGTATTAAATATAAATAATGAGTTCAAAGCCGATGTGGATTTCTCCTCATCGGCTTATTTCTTTTCGAAACAATTGCGAAAGTGTAAACAAATAAAATTCAAATTCGATAAAATAACATTCTAAATAACGAAATCATCATTTTTTCGACAATGTTTTTTATTTTTTAAAAAAATGAAAATTGTTTAAAATAGCAAATTGTGATGCTGATGTAACAGAATATTAATATTTGGAAAGGATGGATTCTTTCATTATATAACGAAATATAACTTATGGCAGACTGCAAAAACAGCAGAAGATTTTGACTAAAATATAATTCAATGTTTTTTTGTAAATTCAAAATATTATAAGAAATAAGTTTGCCATTTTTCGACAAAATCAGATACATATTATTGGTTGAAATCAAATGCCGATTTGTGCAAGATAACAACATATGTTAATATTCTTTGAAATTATGGTCGAAAATGCCATGATTTTTGTTTTCTCTCGGTGTTGAAGTGTGTTTTTGGTGAAAAACAGAGAAAATCCGAAACTTTTCAAAATCTATTGAAATTCGTGTTTCAAAGTGTTAGAATGAAAAAGCACTCACAAATCAACAAAGTGATAAAAGTCTGAAAAATTACTTTTCAGATTTGGAAGTTTGTGTCTTTGATGTCACATAAATCAATTTTGCATTGCAAAACGCACAAATTTCAAACTGCGAGAAAGGAATGATTATGAAAATGAGGCAGGCAATCAAAGTGCTTATTGCTGACGGAGATCGCAATGAAAGGCATCAGCTGAAAGAATACTTAATTGAGAAAGGATATGGCATTGTTGTTGAAACCGGAAACGGAAATGATGCTCTTGATATTATTGAGAGCATGAAACCTCATGTTGTTGTAACTGATATTTGGCTTGAGGGAATGAACGGAATCAGACTCATGAAAAATGCAAAGGAAAGAATTCGGGCACAAAAGCCTGTGTTCGTTTTCTGGACGGCAATGGAAAATGAAAAACTTTGCAATACAATCATTCAGGAATCGAATGATTCATTTATTCTTAGACCATGTGATTTCAAGGCTGTTGAAAAGCTGATTAACGATGCGTACTGTGTATCTTATACCGAAACAAGACATGCCGAGCTTAAAAATGCGCAAAGCGTGCTGAATTTGAACGGGGATTTTCAGAGCGATTCTCTTGCACTTGAGGCGAAGATAACCGAAGTTCTTCAAAAAATGGGAATGCCTGCAAATTTGAAAGGATATAGATATTTAAGAAGTGCAATAATGCTTACAGTCTGTGGAAGCGGAGAGGAATACAGCGTAACAAAAATTCTATATCCAATGGTAGCAAGTCACTTCGACACTTCACCTTCGAGAGTTGAGCGAGCCATAAGACATGCAATTGAAACTGTGTGGCACAAAGGAAACAGCTGTGTCATTGGAGAGTATTTTGTATATAAATCAGGCAGATGCGACCTAAAACCAACAAACGGAGAATTCATTGCTGTTGTTTCTGATACTTTAAGGCTTGAAGCTAAAAGAACAAAGCTTAATGAATTATTGATGAGTTATTAGAGATTTTACGAGAGAGAAGTTTGAGAAGTTGATAGTTATGAGAGATGATACTTAAAAAATATGAGTGATAAATGAGTATGTGTGGCAACAGTAAAAAAATGTTACCACACAATTTACATTTATGGTGATTTTGACTATTGACAAGATTCGCCATTTGTGGTATAATACCATAAAATAAATCTTTAAGTGCGGTACAGAGATGCCGACAAGGTTTTTGATACAGAACTAGTGTAGATACCCTTAGATAAAAGAGGGTATCGGTATTTTTGTGTGTCCGGACCTTGTCATTGCAGGGTCTTTTTTTCTTGTTTTTTGAGAAAATGTTACTTAAAAATAGTACAAGGAGAATAACAATGGATTATTTGTTTAAAAATTGCAAGGTTTACCGTTCCGGTTCTTTTGTGTCGGAAGATATTTGCGTTTCAGATAATTCTTTTGTTTCCAAGACAGCACTTTCGGCTGATGCCAAAGTTGTTGACTGTGATAAGTATTTCATTTTTCCCGGCTTCGTTGATGTTCATGTTCATCTTCGTCAGCCGGGCTTTTTGTATAAGGAAACAATTGCAACGGGAACTGCAGCTTGTGCACACGGCGGTTATACGGATGTTTGCTCGATGCCAAACCTTAATCCAACTCCGGACTGTGCTGAAAACCTTAAGCTGCAACTCGATGCTATTAAAGCAGATGCTGTTATAAATGTTCATCCATATGGAACTATCACAAAAGGCGAAAAAGGCGAGGAGCTTTCAGAAATGGAAGAAATTGCGCAAGACGTTGTTGCTTTTTCAGACGACGGCAGGGGAGTCCAGAGCGATGATATGATGCTTGATGCAATGAGCAAAGCTAAATCTCTTGGTAAGATGATTGTAGCACATTGCGAGGACAACCGCCTTTTGAAGGGTGGATACATTCATGATGGCGAGTACGCTGCTACCAATGGTCACAGGGGGATTTGTTCGGAATCGGAATGGGGACCAATTTCCAGAGATGTTGAGCTTGTGAAAAAAGGCGGTTGTTCTTATCATGTTTGTCACATCTCTACAGCCGAGAGCGTTGATATAATAAGAAAGGCAAAGAAAAACGGTGTTGATATAACCTGTGAAACAGGTCCTCATTATCTGCTTCTTGACGACAGTAATCTTGAAGAACATGGAAGATTCAAGATGAATCCGCCTTTGAGAAGCAAAAAGGACAGGGAGGCTCTTGTCGAGGGAATACTTGACGGAACAATCGATATGATTGCAACTGACCATGCTCCACATAGTCACGAGGAAAAGTCTAAAGGTCTGCGTGACAGCCTGATGGGTGTTGTTGGAATTGAAACGGCGTTTCCCATTATGTATACATATTTTGTAAAAAACGGCACAATTACAATGGAAAAGCTGATGAAGCTTCTTCATTATAATGCTGCTGAAAGGTTTGGAATCGGCAGTAATATTGAAATCGGAAATCCTGCAAGCTTTACGGTTTTCGATCTTGATGCAGAATATACAATAAATCCAGACGATTTTCTTTCAAAAGGAAAGAGCACACCTTTTGAGGGCTGGACAGTGAATGGTAAGTGTGTTCTTACAATGTGTAACGGAAAGCTTGCTTTTTCAGATGGCGCAGTTTTGTGATTTGTAAAGCTTCAATTGATAAGTGATAAAAAGAGATATAGAAGAATTTTCATGGAGGAATGAATAATGGCAAAGAGAACGGACATTAAAAAAATAATGATTATTGGTTCAGGTCCTATAGTCATCGGTCAGGCGGCTGAGTTTGACTATGCGGGTACGCAGGCTTGTCTTGCTCTTAAAGAGGAAGGCTATGAGGTTGTGCTGGTTAACTCAAATCCTGCAACGATTATGACCGACACAGCTATCGCTGATAAGGTATATATGGAACCTCTTACACTTGAATATGTTGCAAGAATTTTGCGCTATGAGCGTCCTGACGCAATTATTCCCGGTATAGGCGGTCAGACAGGTCTTAATCTTGCAATGCAGCTCGAAAAGAAAGGTATTTTAAAAGAATGCAGAGTTGAACTTCTCGGAACGAGCAGTGCAAGTATTGAAAGAGCTGAGGACAGAGAGCTTTTCAAAGAGCTTTGCGAAGAGATCGGTGAGCCTGTTATTCCATCCGAAATTACTTATAACATGGAGGAAGCAAAGGCGGCGGCTAAGAGAATCGGTTATCCTGTGGTTCTTCGTCCTGCTTTTACTCTTGGCGGAACAGGTGGCGGCTTTGCATATAACGAGGAGGAACTTGTTGAAACAGCTCTTAATGCTTTCAAGCTTTCTCCTGTTCATCAGGTGCTTATCGAAAAGAGTGTAAAGGGATATAAAGAGATTGAATTTGAGGTTATGCGTGATGGAAATGATCAGGCTATAACCATTTGCGGCATGGAAAACATTGATCCTGTTGGTGTGCATACAGGTGACTCAATTGTTGTTGCTCCTATTCTCACGCTTAACGACCACGATTTCAATATGCTCAAAAACAGTGCTCTCAAGATTATCAAGGCATTGAAAATTGAGGGTGGTTGCAATGTTCAGTTTGCGCTTAACCCTCATTCATCCGAATATTTCCTTATTGAAGTTAACCCAAGAGTTTCACGTTCCTCGGCTCTTGCTTCAAAGGCAAGCGGTTATCCCATTGCAAGAGTTACTGCGAAGATTGCCGTTGGCATGGCTTTGGAAGACATAAAAATTGCAAACACAAATGCCGCTTTTGAACCAAGACTTGACTACATTGTTGCAAAGCTTCCGAGATTTCCGTTTGATAAGTTTGCAACTGCAACAAACAAGCTTGGCACACAGATGAAAGCGACAGGCGAGGTTATGGGTATCGGCAGTACCCTTGAAGAAAGTCTTCTCAAGGCAGTGCGTTCTCTTGAAATAGGTGTTTGTCACTTCCATATGGCAAAGTTTGACAACATGACAAAGGATGAGCTTGTTGATTATGTTAAGGATTTCCGTGATGACAACATTTACGCCGTTGCGCAACTTTTAAGACTTGGAACTTCCATTGATGAGCTCTATGAAATTACAAAGATAACACCATATTTTATTGAAACAATCAAGAGAATAGTTGATTTTGAAAATATTGTTGTACAAAATGCAGGAAGCCTTGAAACGCTTCGTCAGGCAAAGGAAATGGGCTTCTCAGATAAATTCATTGCTAAACTGTGGAAGCTTCCCGAAAATGAAATCTGGAAGATGCGACTTGAAAATAAAGTATTGCCTGTTTTCCGCATGGTTGATACATGTCACACAAATGCGTATATACCTTATTTCTATTCAAGTTATACAGGAGAAAATAAGTCGATTGTAACCGATAGAAAGAAGAATGTTGTTCTTGGTGCAGGTCCGATAAGAATCGGTCAGGGAGTTGAGTTTGACTATTCAACTGTTCACGCTGTAACAACAATTAAAAACGCAGGCTATGAGGCCATCATCATAAATAACAACCCCGAAACAGTTTCCACCGATTACACAACTGCTGATAAACTCTATTTTGAGCCTCTTACAGTTGAAGATGTAATGAATATTCTTGTGTTTGAGGGAGCAGATGATGTTATTGCTTCTCTCGGTGGTCAGACGGCAATTAATCTTGCTGCACCGCTTCTTGAAAGAGGAGTCAACATCATCGGAACTGACGTTAAAGCGATTGACAACGCTGAAAACAGAGATGTTTTTGAAAGAATTCTTAAAGAGCTTAACATTCCTCAATCAGAGGGAAGGGCTGTTACGAATATCGAGGATGGCGTAAAGACGGCGGCGGAGATAGGTTATCCTGTTCTTGTTCGTCCGAGCTTTGTTCTTGGCGGCAGAGCAATGCAGATTGTTACAAATGAGGAACAGCTTCGCAGATACCTCAAAACAGCTGTTGAAATTGATGCTGATAAGCCTGTTCTTGTTGACCATTATATCCTCGGAAAAGAGGTTGAGGTTGATGCAATTTGTGACGGAATAAATGTGTTTGTTCCGGGTATTATGGAGCTTGTTGAACGTACAGGTATCCATAG
>JAZQKV010000049.1:0-67019 GCA_045542335.1 Eubacteriales bacterium | reverse complement strand
CAGATGGTGCTGGACTTCCCTGTTCTTGCAGATTATGCAGTGCTTTACATTGATGGAACAACAATTTATGCGACCCACGGACACGTTTACAACGAATCAAAGCTTCCGCCTCTTTGCGACGGTGACATTCTTCTTCATGGTCACACCCATGTGCCAAAGTGCGTGGAACACAATGAGAAAGACGGCGTAAAATACATATACATGAATCCGGGGTCTGTTTCCATTCCCAAGGAGGAAAGTCACCACGGCTACATGGTGGTAAGCGGCGGCGTTTTCGAGTGGAAGGATGTTGAAACGGGCGAGGTTAAATTGCAATACCGCATACAGAGGTAATAATGCTATGAAAAGAAAAACAATACTACCCGGGGTCACCTCATTTTTCCTGCACATAATCGCCATGGTTTTCATGCTCTGCGACCATTTATGGGCAAGCGTGATACCGGGGAATGACTTTCTCACCTGCATCGGTCGCATGGCGTTTCCCATATTTGCGTTTCTCACCGTTGAGGGTTATTTTCACACGTCGGATTTGCGGAAATATCTTACACGGCTTTTGATTTTTGCGGTGATATCGGAGATACCGTTCAATCTTTTATGCGGCTCTTTTCTCTACCCATTTCATCAGAATGTGCTATGGACCTTTATTATTGCGATTCTCATGATGCGTCTTTGCGACAGGGCAAAGGCTTTTGACAAGGTGACAAATATCAGGAGCGGTATGGCAAAGATACTTGCTGTAATGCTGATACTTCTTATCGGATGCTTTTGCGGTCAGGTGTTAATGGTGGACTACGGTGCGGTCGGCATACTCACGGTGATGGTATTCTACTTTTTCAGGGGAAAGAGTTTTATAAATGCGGTACTCACCGTCCTTCTGATTGGGTACATGAATATGGAGCTGGTGGGCGGTCTGGTATACGAGTTCGGGTCGATATCCATACCAAGGCAGGCGTTTGCGCTTGTTGCTCTCATACCTATATTCCTGTACAACGGAAAAAGGGGATATCACAGCAAGAAGTTTACTTACTTCTGTTACGCATTTTACCCGTTACATATGCTCATTTTAGGACTTATGGCAAGATATATATAAAAAACCCTTTACATCCGGGGTATGCATCATTATTTTGCAAGAGTCAACGCCAAAACGAAATATACGCTTTTACAGCTATTGACAAGCGGTATAAAATATGATAGAATAAACGTGTGGACTTTCTAAAGAAAGAGGTAACAGTCAAATGGATTACATAAACTTAAACGAAAAAATCCCCTGCAAAGGGGAATATGACATAATTGTCTGCGGCGCAGGCGTTGCAGGTATTGCGGCGGCGGTGACGGCATCAAGGGCAGGAAAAAAGGTCCTTATCTTTGAAAAGACCGCCATGCTCGGTGGCCTTGCAACTACGGGACTTGTAAACTACTTCGTACCCATGTGCAACGGCAGAGGTGTGCAGATTATAAAGGGTATGGCGGACGAGCTGTTCCGTCTTTCCACAAAGCACAGCTGGGACACAATCCCCTCTGACTGGAAAAACGGCGAGCCGGGCAAGGATTCCGGCACACAGCAAAGAATGGTGACACGTTATTCGCCCTCAATTTTTGCTCTTGAGCTTACCAAGCTTGTGGTGAATTCAGGCGTTGATCTTCTTTTTGACTGCGTTTTCTCCTCCCCTGTCATGGACGGAAATATCTGCAAGGGTGTTATTCTTGAAAGCAAGTCAGGTCGTGAATTTTATGGTTGCAAGGTTGTCATTGATGCAACAGGCGATTGCGATGTGGCATACAGGGCAGGCATCCCCACCGTTCAGGGCGGTAACTATCACACCTACTATGCACACGGCACGACCATTGAGGCGATGAAGAATGCCATCGATGACAAGAATCTCGCAAAAGCTTCAACAAGCATACACGGCGGCGTTGCAAACCTTTACGGTGGAGGACATCCCGAGGGTATGCCTCTTTACACAGGCACAAGTGTTGAAAACGTATCGGAATATTTTATAAAGAATCAGCTTGAGCTTCTTGAAAAAATGACGAAGTTCGACCGCAACGATAAAACCCTTGTTATGCTTCCCGGCATGGCGCAGTTCAGAACGACACGTCACATAGACGGTGCATACACCCTCCGTGAAGAGGACAAATACCGCCATTTTGACGATTCAATTTCCGCAATCTGCGATTTTGACCGCAAGGATTTTCTTTACGAGGTTTCCTATGGCTGTCTTATCCACAAGTCTTATGGCAATCTTCTCGCCGTTGGACGTTGTGCTTCCGCCACAGGTTACGGTTGGGATATTCTGCGTGTTATTCCTCCGGCAATTGTCACAGGTCAGGCGGCAGGTCAGGCGGCATCAGATGCTCTTGACGACAGCAAAGCCGTGACGGATATTTGCATTTCAAAGCTCCAGAAAGAGCTTGAAGCGCAGAACGTAATTATTCACTTCGATGACAGTCTTGTTCCCGCTGACAGAGAAAAGGTTGAAACAGGCGGAAACGAGGGACACATTTAAAAGCAGAATACAGCTTCTCGCTTTATTGTCGCAAGCATAAATGAGGTTGGAAATGGGATTTGGATTTGGACTTATGGAATTTTTGTTTCCTTTGATATTTCTGGTATTTTTTATAATGTTTTTTGTCATTCTCTTTATGAACATATCAAAGGGAATTTCGACATGGAAGTGCAACAACAATTCGCCAAGGCTCACGGTTGAAGCAAAGGTTGTGGCAAAACGTGATGAATTTTACAGAGGTCATCACAGCAGTCACCACCACACAGCAAGCCGTACAACGTATTATGTCACCTTTGAGTTTGAAAGCGGAGACAGACTTGAGCTTGAAGTTGACGGCAGTGAATACGGCATGATGGTTGAGGGCGATAACGGAAAACTCACTTTTCAGGGAACACGCTTCCTTGGTTTTGAGAGGATATTTTAAAACAGAGTTTTCCGGACAAACTTAATAAAAAGAAATGGTCTGTATCGAACACTTCCCGATACAGACCGTTTTCATTTGTAAAGCTTATGGCAATTATTCCTGAACCTTTTTCACATCTGTCCATGAGAAATTCAGGTCGGGGGTAAGCTCCTGCCCCTTTATCTCAAAAAGCTCACGGATATTTACAAAGGTATATCCCTGTTCAATAAGCTGAGGCAAAGCAATATCGAGAGCCTCGGGAGTGAGATGATTGTTGCTGCAATCGTGCAAAAGATAGATATGACCGTCCTTTGCAACGCTGAGAATACCCTGTACACGGGTTTCAAGGTCGCTTGTCCTGTCGTCATCCTCCTTGGAGTTCCAGTCAGAAGAACCGCCGGAGCCATTGATAAATGTAAGCGGAATTGTTTCATAAACCTGCTCGTTTACGCCAAGTCCCGGTGCACGGAAAAACTTGGGATAATCGCCAACAATCTCATAAACATAGTCCTGAACAGATTGATACTGCTGTGTTATTTCTTCAACAGTCATCTCCCGGAGATTCTTGTGATTCCATGTGTGGTTTTCAATTGTGCACCCCATGTCAACTGCACGCTTCATTATGTCGCGGTCGCCGGGGTCATCTGCCCATGCGCCAACAATAAAGAAAGAAGCGTTGATGCCATACTTTTCAAGCACATCAAGAATTTGTGTGGTTGTGTTGCTGGGACCGTCGTCAAAGGTGAGTGCCATAACAGGTCCTGTAATCTTGCTTAAATCTCTGTTTTTTGCGTTCATAACCGGTTCCTCGCTTTCCTGTTCGGGCTGTTCTTTGTCGGAATCCTCTTGGATTTCGGGTGTGTCGTTTTGCATTGCATCGACGGAGTTGTCAGGTGACTGTTCTTCGCCGTTATCACCGGGCACAGTTCCGCAACCAAATGTACAAAACACCATTAAAAAAGCAAGCACAAAACACACGGTCATTCGGACAATTTTTTTGAGCTTCATAATTCAAATACTCTCCTTTCGGATTTGTTACTTTGATTATACATAAGTTTTCATTCCGTGTCAAGGGTAATATTGTGAAATAAGTCATATTTTTATTTTGGGGAAAATTTACATGGTTCAGTTGAAATGATGTAGAGCGTGTGATAGAATATAGTCGTAAAACAGCAGAAAATATATTAAAGCATAAAAAACAATTGCAGAAAGAAGATATATAATGGAAACAACCTTAACAAAGCGTTATCTTGCCGCCAAACGTCGTCTTTTTGAAAAGGCATATCCCCGGCTCAATGACAAACAGCGTGAAGCCGTGTTCACAACAGAGGGGCCTCTGCTTGTGCTTGCAGGAGCAGGAAGCGGAAAAACCACAGTGCTTGTAAGGCGTATTGCCCACATAATAAAATACGGCAACGCATATTTTGACACATCTATCCCCGAGGGCATACCGGATTTCTTTGTTGCACAGCTGGAAGAATTTGCAAATGACCCCAATCTTCCCGAACAACAGCTTGAAAGCTGTCTTGAAATGTTTAAGTGTAATTCTGCACGCCCGTGGGAAATTCTTGCAATAACCTTTACAAACAAAGCAGCAAATGAAATGAAAGAGCGTCTTTCCTCAATACTCGGAGAATCGGCTCAGGAAATATGGGCAGGCACTTTCCATTCCATATGTGTGCGTATACTTCGCAAATACATAGACCGCCTCGGTTATGACAGAAGCTTCACCATTTATGACACAGACGATGCCAGAAAGCTTATTTCATCCTGTCTCAAAGAGCTTAACATCGACGAAAAAAATCTCCCTGCAAAAAGCGTTCTCAACACCATCAGCCGTTCAAAGGACAAGCTTATGGGCTATAGGGCTTTTGCAGAAAATCTGACAGAAAAATCGGGTGTGCGCGAAAAGAGCATTGCAAAGCTTTATGAAATGTATGAAAAGAAAAAGGCGGCAGCAAATGCACTTGATTTTGATGACATCATTATGTTCACGGTAAAGCTTCTTTCAGAAAACGAAGATGTAAGGCAAAGCTATTGCAACCGTTTCCGCTATGTTCTTGTTGACGAGTATCAGGACACCAATATGGCACAGTTTTATCTTGTGCGTCTGCTTTGCTCAGATGCGCAAAACATCATGGTTGTTGGCGATGACGACCAGAGTATTTACAAATTCCGTGGAGCGACAATTGAAAATATCCTGTCCTTTGACAAGTGCTATGAAAACGCAAAGGTCATACGCCTTGAACAGAATTACCGTTCAAAGGGCACAATTCTTGATGCCGCAAACGCCATAATATCCCACAACATCGGCAGAAAGGGCAAGACTCTCTGGACAAGTAACGACAAGGGCGAAAAAATAACAATTGCCGAATGTCCCAACGGCATTGAAGAAGCCACCTTTATCACCGACACCATCGGCGAAATGACAAGGGACGGCAAACGCAAATTCAGCGATTTCGCTGTACTTTACAGAACCAACGCCCAAGCCAACGTCCTTGAACAGGTTATGGCAAAAAGCGGATACCCTTACAGAGTTCTTGGTGGTGTGCGCTTTTACGAGCGAAAGGAAATCAAGGATATTATTTCGTATTTGTGCGTGATTTCAAATCCGTCGGATATGGTGAGGTTAAAGCGCATTATAAACGTTCCCAAAAGGGGCATCGGTGAAACCTCGGCGGCGGCTCTTGAAGCGGTTTGCGCCCAAACGGGAGAAACTCCGCTTCAGGCAATGCACCGTGCACCAACTCACCCTGAGCTTACCCGTGCGGCGGCAAAAATGAAAGAATTTGCAAATCTTATCGAGGATTTCCGTGACACGGCAGACAATGAATCCTTGCCGGTGCTCATAGAAAAGGTAATTGAAAAGAGCGGCTATCGAAAAATGCTGATTGACGGCGGTGCTGAGGAGGAAGACAGACTCCGCAACATTGAGGAGCTTGTTTCCAATGCCGTTTCCTACGCCGAAAGCAACGAGCAACCAACACTTGCGGGATTCCTCGAGGAGGTTGCCCTTGTTTCCGACATTGACAACTATGACACCGATGCCGATGCCATTGTCCTTATGACAATTCACAGCGCAAAGGGTCTTGAATTTCCCGTTGTATTTCTTCCCGGCTTTGAAGAAAACATTTTCCCCGGAGCGCAATCTGCGGCGGACAATTCCGAGCTTGAGGAAGAACGCCGTCTTGCATATGTTGCGGTGACTCGTGCAAAGGACAAGTTATACATACTTCATTGCCGTTCAAGACTTCAGTTCGGCAGAACGGTTTTCAACGCCCAAAGCCGCTTTGTCAGGGAAATCCCCGAGGAAATCTGCGACTACATTGAAAACACAGCCCCTGATGCTTTTGACTTCACGGTTTCTCCCGGCTCATTCGGCAATTTCAATCCTTTCGGAGTTTCAACAGGTGGCGCAGGAGCAGGCGGCGGTTATGGTATGCATAAATTCGGCGCATCATCAAAAATGCCGTCCGGCGGCGTAAACTCCGGCTCAGGAATGGGTATCACAAGAAAACCAGTCGGCACTTCTGCAGGTATGGCAACATCAAAGCCTTACGGTTCACCCTCACCTGCCGTTTCCCCCAAACCCCAAGCACCCGTTGAAGTATTCAACCAGGGAGATGCGGTGAAACACCCCACCTTTGGCGACGGATTTATTGTTTCGGCAAAGAAAATGGGCGGTGATGTTCTTTATGAGGTCGCCTTTGAAAAAGTTGGAACAAAGAAAATCATGGGCAAGTTTGCCAAGATGACAAAAGCTTAAAGCAATTACGCCAAAAGGCCCATATGTCGAAGCTTCGGCATATGGGTCTTACCTTTTATGTGTGCGTGAATCTCCGTAAAAGCGGCAAACAGCAAGTTCAACCTCTGTTTTGTTGGTTATTTATCGACGCTTTAAATGCAGAGGGTGTCATTCCCTTGTACTTTTTATATACAGAAATAAAATAAGCCACATTGTTAAATCCGCAGGAGGAGGCTATTTCGGTAATGGTTTTATTTCCCGACATGAGTGACTTTTCGGCATGGTTGATGCGGGTCATGTTGAGATAGTCCTTGAAGGAGGCACCGGTTATTCTTTTGAAAGAGCGTGAAAAATAGCTGTAACTCATGTATTGAAGCTTTCCGCATTGTTCGGCGGTGATGTCCGAGGCGTAGTTGCTGTTGATGTAAACAATGGAATTATAAATACGCCTGACAAGATTTTCGTCGTTGTCACCTGCGGCGCTTTTGCTCATTTGCTCGTTCTCTATGTCACGCAGCATAATAAGCAACATTTTTGCACTGTAAAGCTTGAGCGCAATATCCGAAGCGTAGTGTTTATCGGTTGTTTCACGGATAATATCTTCAAGGGTATTATGAATTTCATCACTGCTTTTCTCTCCGCTTCTCCAAACAGTTTTTTCATTCTTGTTTGAAAGAGCAAAGCGCAGAAGATATGATGCACCGTGGCTGTTAGACGAAAAATCAAGTACATTTCCCGGCTTTACTTTGAGCACATAGTAGCCGGGATTTTCCCCGTCAAGCAAAAAAACCGTGTGTATCGTGTTTGAACGGAAAAGAATGGTGTCGCCGGGATGTACTATAAATTCGCCGTTGTCCGTAATAACACGAAAGCTCCCCTCTTTTATAAAGAGCATTTCCACAGAGGTGTGAATGTGAGGACTTACAACTAAGGACTCCGAGACAATTGACTGGTAAAAAAACTCTATACCCGTGTCTTTTGCATGGGCAAATTCCGGCTCAACATAATATTCCTTCAACTTTATCCCTCCGAGTCTTTATAAAACTATGCAAACAAATTTTTTTGTTCAAGCATCGCTTAAACAAGGGTTTTTTGACAGCAAGAATAATAACATGACAAATTTTTTATATTTCAAAGCATTTTTATTATAGCATATTTTTTTTGAAAATGCTACAATTTATTTGTCGGAAAAAGAAAAGAATCCGATAAGAATATGTAAATATGAAAGGGAAATGATTATGGACAGAATAGTTAATGTCGGAATTATCGGCTGTGGTGGTATCGCAAACGGAAAGCATATGCCGTCCCTCAGCGTTATCCCCAACGTAAGAATGGTTGCATTCTGCGATATTATTGAAGAAAAGGCGCAGGCTGCTGCAAAGAAATTCGGAACTCCCGATGCAAAGGTATACACAGACTACAGGGAGCTTCTTAAAGACAAAACCATCGAGGTTGTCCACGTTCTCACTCCCAACCGTGAGCACGCAGATATTTCAATTGATGCACTTCACGCAGGAAAACACGTTATGTGCGAAAAGCCCATGGCAAAGACAGCGGAAGACGCAAGAAGAATGGTTGCAGCTGCAAAAGAAACAGGAAAGAAGCTGACAATCGGTTATCAGCACAGACAAAAGCCTCAGAGCCGCCATGCAAAACAGCGCATTGAAGCCGGCGAGCTTGGCGAAATCTACTATGCAAACTGCCTTGCAACAAGACGCAGAGGAACTCCCAACTGGGGCGTATTTCTCAACGAAGAAGAACAGGGTGGCGGACCCGTTATCGACATTGCAACCCACTCCCTTGATCTCACCCTTTCCCTCATGAACAACTATGAGCCTGCGATTGTTCTCGGCAAAACCCACAAGAAAATCGAACATCCCGAGGAGGGCAACATCTGGGGCGATAACGGCGTATCAACCACACCCCTTGAAGAGGCGGCTTGCGCTATGATTGTCATGAAGAACGGTGCGACAATTATGCTTGAAACAAGCTGGGCACTCAACACCTCCGAGCCTATCACAGAGGGCAGCTGTGTTCTCTGCGGAAGCAAGGCAGGTCTTCAGATAAAGAACGATGTACTCACCATAAACAAGATTGAATACGGCAGGCAGGTGGACACGAAGGTTGACCTTTCCGCCGGTGGCGTGGCATTTTATGACGGTGTAGCGGAAACGCCTGCTATCACCGAAGCACGCAACTGGATCAAGGCGGTTGTTGAGGACACAGACCCTGTTGTTCTTCCCGAACAGGCACTTGTTGTCTCTGAAATTCTTGAGGCAATTTACACCTCAAGCAAGACAGGAAAGCCGGTGATTTTCGAATGAAAATAGCAATATGTGGACTCTGGCACGTTCATGCACCCCAATACTATGAAACCGCAAAGAAATACTGTGAAATAACAGGCGTGTGGGACGAAAACGAAAAGTGGAGAGCCGATTTTGCAAGCAAGTATGGTGTTCCCGAATACAAATCCCTTGACGAGCTTCTCGCCTCAGATGCCGATGCGGCAATTGTCTGCACATCAACGGACACCCACACCGAAGTCATGATTAAGCTTGCAAATGCAAGCAAGCATATTTTCACGGAAAAGGTACTTGCTCTTACAGATGAAGACTGCGAAAAGGTAGCAAAGGCAGTTAAGGACAACGGCGTAAACTTTGTTATCTCGCTTCCTCAGAAATACTTAGCAGGTCAGAGGACAGTCAAGGCAATTGCAGACAGCGGTGAGCTCGGAAAACTCAACTACCTGAGATACCGCAACGTTCACAGCGGAAGTGTTGGCGAATGGCTTCCCGAACATTTTTACAATCTGAAGCAGTGCGGTGGCGGAGCAATGATTGACCTTGGCGCACACGGAATGTATGTTTCCGATTGGTTTCTCGGAATGCCCGAAACGGCAAACTCGGTATTCACCATTGCCTGCGACAGCGAGCACGCAAACACCATAAATCCCGACAGAATCGAGGACAACGCCGTGACAGTGATGAGCTACAAAAACGGCTGCATTGCGGTAAACGAAACCGGCTTTGTTTCCGTTGGTTGCCCCATCACCCTTGAAGTGGGCGGTGAAAACGGCTATGCCACCTTTGATGCAGGCTCCGGCAAGGTGTTTAAGAACACAAAGACTTCAGGTGGAAAGGTTGAAGCGGAGTTGCTTGAAGCTCTCCCCTCTCCACTTGAGCAGTTCTGCACAGGCAACATTCTTGAGGGTTGCGGTATTGAAGAGGCAAAGAGACTCACTCATCTCATGGTTATGGCGTACAGCAACGTAAACAAATAAATCTAAGCTTATCCGAATCCCTTATGTCTTATGATATAGGGGATTCATTTTTGTACATCCATGTCAGAAAAAAGCCTCCGGCGTTTCGCCGAAGGCTTTATAAATTCATTACTTATCAAGTTCAACAAGCTTCTCGACAACAGCTTCAAGTGCGCCGACGTCGGCTTTCTCGATATTGCCGCTGTCCTCAAGCTCTGCCACCGCAGGATTTATGGGAAGTGCGGCAAAGGTTGGGATGCCATGCTCCTTTGCAAGCTTCTCCGACTCGGATTTGCCGAAAATCTCAAGCTTCTTGCCACAATCCGGACATTCGAGATAACTCATGTTTTCAACAAGACCAAGCACAGGTATGCTCATTTTTTCCGCCATCTTAACAGCCTTTGTAACAACCATTGAAACAAGCTTCTGAGGTGTAGTTACGATAACCGTTCCGTCAATGGGAAGCGACTGGAACACTGTGAGAGGAACATCGCCTGTTCCGGGAGGCATATCAACGAACATATAGTCAACATCGTCCCAGAGTGCCTCCTGCCAGAACTGCTTTACTGCGCCTGCAATAAGTGCGCCTCTCCATATAACGGGGTCGTCCTCGTTGGGAAGAAGCATATTTGCCGAGAGGATTTTTATTCCTCCGCAGGAGGTTTCGGGAAGCATGAGTCCCGATTCATCTGCCATAACGTTGCCCTTGATTCCAAACGCCTTGGGAATTGACGGACCTGTAATGTCAGCATCGAGGATAGCAACATTATATCCTTTTCTCGCCATGGCAACTGCCAGGAGTGATGTTATTGTGGATTTTCCCACACCGCCTTTTCCGCTTGCAACTGCAATAACGTGCTTTACGGATGAGAGCTCGTGAAGTGGCTCAAGAAAGCTTTCCTTATCACGGGATGCGCAATTTGAACTGCAGGTGCTGCAGTTATGTGTACAATTTTCAGCCATTTTTATGCTGTCTGAAATCTGCGTCTGAATGACTTATTTCAGACCTCTCCTTTCAATATTTTTATCTTAGATGTACTGCTCTATTCTTTCCAAAAAAGACTCACATTTCATTGTGCTTACCCCTATCTCTTAAACACAACTATGCCATAAGGGGCAAGCGTAAGTTCCGAACCAATTTTCTGACCCGTGATAATGTCTGTATATTCGCCTCCGAGTTCAAAGCTCTTTTCGGAATCCTCTATGTTCATCACAAAGACAAATTCGTTTTTACCATCGGCACGAACTGTCGCTTCAACGCCCTCGGGAAGCTCAAAATCAAAGGCACGTCTTATTCCGGTGTCTGCGATAATTGCACGGTAGAATTTTCTCAACTCTGCCTTGTCTATTCTTGCGGCAATGTAGTAAGCCTTGCCCTTGCCGTAGTTATTCACGGTTATTGCAGGCATACCTGCATAAAATTCAGAGGTATATTCCGCAATAGCCTCTGCACCCTCAAGATGAACAAGCTCACACATATCACGAGCCTTAAGCTCGCCTGAAAGTCCAAGGGCATTTTCGTTGTACTTTATGCCAACTCTCTGTGACGGGAACAACGAATCACATTCCTCGTTCCATATTCCGAACACCTTGCGAAGCTCTCCTGCAGGAAGACCGTTCAGCCAATGAAGACCCGTGTCGTTGACATATGCGCTGTGATATGTAAACACAACGTTTCCGCCATCGGCAACAAATTTTTCAATCTTCTTTACAGTTTCTTCCTTTGTCATATAGAGCATCGGAGCAATAATAAGCTTGTAGCTCGAAAAGTCATCAGCAACGGGAAGAACATCAATGTTGATGCTCTCACGGTTGAAAATACCATAGTGCTTAAAGAGTGTTTCGATATAGTTGCGGTTGACCTTGTTAAGTCCCTGCATAACGTCCATCATGTTGCGGTTGTCAATATCATAAAGCACGGCAACCTCTGAGGGAGTGCAAGTTCCGACAATTTCATCCATTCTCGCAAGGGCGTTTCCAACGTCGGTTACATCCTTGAACACTCTTGTTTTATCAGTATCGTAGCCAACATGGTCAATAACCGCTCCGTGAAGCATTTCGGAAGAACCTCTTGATTTTCTCAGCTGAAAATACTGAACCGAATCCGCACCGTGTGCAACGCCGTGAAGCGAGGCAAGCAGATGCATTCCGGGCCTTTTGAGCTTGTTTATGGGCTTCCAGTTTACGTTGCTTGGAGTGGACTCCATAACAAGGAAAGGCTTTTTCTTGAGAGTACGGAAAAAGTCGTGATTGAACGCAGCACGGGTAAAAGCATCCTCATCAGTCCATGTGTCGCCGCCAAAATCGGGGTAGTTGTCCCAGGACATTACATCGAGCTTGTCACGCATCATGGAATAATCAAGCTCGCCATACATATCCATGAAGTTTGCTGTCACGGGAATGTCGGGAGTAATTGACTTTACGGTGTCAAACTCCATTTCCATGTATTCGTTTGTCTTGAAAGTTACAAACCTTTTCCAATCAACGTTAAGTCCGTGAGTGCTGTCCTCGCCGATGGGGCTTGGCGGATCAATCTGTTCAAAGTTTGTGAAAGTGTGGCTCCAGAAACGTGTCCACCATGCGGTGTTGAGTGCATCAATGTCGCCGTTATAGCGTTCACGAAGCCAGCTTCTGAATGCCGCCTTGCAGTTATCGCAGAAGCAAGCTCCGCCGTATTCATTGTTGAGATGCCACATCATAAGACCGGGATGCTTGCCATATCTCTCTGCAAGCTTTGTTATGATTCCCTTTGAAAGCTCTCGGTATGCACGAGAGGTGTAGCAATGATTGTGACGTCTTCCATGCGTGTTTTTAACGCCTGTGTTTGACGTTCTCATTGCCTCGGGATACTTTGCATCAAGCCATGCGGGTCTTGCCGCCGTGGGAGTGGCAAGAATGGTGTAAATCCCGTTTTCATAAAGGGTGTCAATTGTCTTGTCAAGCCACTCAAAGGTGTAAACTCCCTCCTCGGGTTCAATTGCGGACCATCCGAAAATGCACACGGATGCACTGTTTATGCCTGCCATTTTAAAAAGACGAACATCCTTCGGAAGTGTATCAGGATCAATGGGAAGCCACTGATCAGGGTTATAATCTCCGCCGTGAATCATGTGGGGGACTTTTGCCGATACGGGCGGAAATCTTTTCGCATCATTTTTGTTATACATTTTTACCACCTATAAATTCAATTATTGAATATCTCTGCACGCCACAAGGTTTGTGCCATTCTCAATAAAGTCCTTTTCAATAACATCTCCGCATTTCACAGGAGCCGGAATTTCCATTTGATTGAGCTTTTTCATTGCCTCAAAAAGCTGTGCCTTCGGAATAGGCTTATCTGTCTTTACGGGTACAAGCGGCATTGAACCACCCTTTACTCTGACAGTTGAGGTAAGTGTTCTGGAGGGAGAAACAATTTCGTTTCTTGCATATGCATCGCCTCGTTTGCAGGTGTTTCCTGTAACGGAGTTTACGGTTGTGCCGTCAAAGTCAACTGTAAGCTCACAGCCTATGGGGCAAACCACGCAGGTAAATGTCTTTTGCATCTGTTTTTCCTCCTTATCAGCTTCTGTTAATGCAGAAAGTCAGATCACCATTCTGACGAACGGTTTCAACAGCCTTCGCATCAAGCTTCAGATTTTCCATTTCACCGGGAGCGAGTCTCGGCTTCTTTTTGCGATAAATAAGCTCGTCACCGGAATATACCTCAATATAGGCATTTCTCATAACTCCGCCCACTCTGAAGAAAAACTCCGTGTTTTCGTCAAGCGCATTTCCGCTGACATTCTGAGGAACAACGTAGCGCACACCGTCTTTTGCAGTAATGTTAATCTGTTTTCCTCCACGGGGAAGCTCGCCTCTCACATATGCCGCCGCAGATTTACCTGCAAGCTCGCTTTCTCCGGAAACAAAGTCAACAAGGTCATGAACATGAAGAACATTTCCGCACGCAAAAATACCCTCAATATCTGTTTCACGGAAGTTGTTGACAACAGCACCGCTTGTTACACGGTCAATTGAAATGCCAGCCATTTCGGTAAGCTCATTTTCGGGTATAAGACCAACGGAAAGAAGAAGCGTGTCACATTCAATATATTCCTCTGTTTCCTTAATAGGCTTGAGGTTTTCATCAACCTTTGCGATTGTGACGCCCTCAAGTCTCTTGTGACCGTGGATTTTAACAACGGTGTGTGAAAGCTTGAGAGGAATATCAAAATCATCAAGGCATTGTGCAATGTTTCTTGCAAGACCGCTGGAATACGGCATAAGCTCGCAAACAGCCTTGACCTTTGCACCCTCAAGGGTCATTCTTCTTGCCATGATAAGACCAATGTCGCCCGAACCAAGAATCACGGCAGTTTTGCCGGGCATATAACCCTCAATATTTATAAAACGCTGTGCCGCTCCTGCAGTATAAATTCCTGCAGGACGTGCGCCGGGAGTGTTGAGTGCGCCTCTCGGTCTTTCTCGGCAACCCATTGCAAGGATAACAGCTTCAGCCTGAAGCTTAACAAGTCCGCTTTCGGGTGAAACATATGTCACAACCTTGTCCTTTGAGAGTGAAAGAGCCATTGCATCAGTCACATAAGGAATTCCTGCTTCTTTCACTCTTTTAATATATCTGAGCGCATATTCGGGACCCGAAAGCTCCTCTCCGAACATATGAAGTCCAAAACCGGCATGAATACACTGATTAAGAATACCGCCAAGGCAAGTATCTCTTTCTATAATGAGTATGTCATCAGGCTTTGCCCCTGCTTCAACAGCTCCCAAAGCCGCTGCAAGACCTGCAGGACCGCCGCCGATTATCGCAATTTTAACCTTTTTTTCAATCATCTGCATTTATCTTACCTCCTTTGTTTTTCCGGTAAGAATTTCGGAACCCTTGCCGTTCTTGGTTACCTCTGTAAGAGGAATACCAAGCTCCCGGGAGAGAATTTCGGCAACTCTCGGCATACAGAAGCCGCCCTGGCATCTGCCAAGTCCTGCTCTTGCACGCTTTTTAACACCGTCAATGCTTGTTGCGCCCATGGGTCGTTTTATTGCATCAACAATCTCGCCCTCTGTAACACCCTCGCAACGGCAGATTATTCTTCCGTATGCAGGATTCTTTGCCACAAGCTCTGCACGCTCATTATCACCCATTTCACGGAAACGCACCACTTTTTGTCTTTCGGGTACAAATTTCTCGTTCTTTACAAGCTCAAGTCCCATTTCAGAGAGAAGCTCAACGGCATAAACCGCAACCGCAGGAGAAGAAGCAAGTCCCGGTGACTCAATACCTGCAAGGTGAAGAACACCCTTCATCTTTTCCGACTTTTTTATAACGAAATCTCCCGTTGTTGGTGTGGGGCGAACGCCGGCGAAGGAGGTGACGGTTTTTCTTGAGGGAAGCGGAAGCGAAACAAGCTTTGATGCACCCTCGGCAATCTGCGCAAGACCCATCGGAGTTGTTTCTGTATCGTCTTTTGAAGTGAGCACAGCGTTCGGTCCCACAAGGACATTTCTGTCAACCGTTGGCGCAACAAGAATACCCTTGCCCTCTTTTGAGGGAGCAGAAAAAAGAACTGTTTTAACAAAGCCGTCACAGCTCTTGTCATAAAGCATATATTCGCCCTTTCGGGGTTTTATATCAAAGCTTGCATCTCCTGTAAGAGAAGCAATCTCATCCGAGAAAAGACCTGCCGCATTGACAACAAATCTTGCCTCAACACTCTCTTTGCCGTTTGAAAGAGTATATACGCCATTCTTTTCGGAAATATCATTAACCTCAAACTCAAATTTTGCATCCGCACCGTTCTGCACCGCATTTTCAGCCGCCGCAATTGTCAGCTCATAAGGACAAACAATACCTGCCGTCGGAGCATAAAGCGCACATCTTGCATTTTTTGAGAGGTTGGGTTCCATAGCAAAAAGCTCGTCGCCGGAAATGATTCTCATATCCGGAACACCGTTTTTAACGCCTCTCTCATAAAGAACTTTAACAGCCTCATCGTCTTCATCCGAAAATGAAACAACAAGAGATCCTGTGTTCTTATAATGTACATCAAGCTCGCGGCAAACCTCCGGCATAAGCTCACAGCCTTTAACGTTGAGCTTTGCCTTGAGAGTTCCGTTTTCAGCATCAAAACCAGCATGAACAATGGCAGAGTTTGCCTTTGACGTGCCTCCGCAGGCATCGTCAAGCTTGTCAATAAGGCACACTTTGAGATTATAGCGTGAAAGCTCACGGGCAGTCATTGAACCAATAACTCCTGCGCCTATAACCGCAACATCATAAATCATTATTTTTCATTCCTTTCACAATCCTTAACGGGATTCTGCATAAAATTTATCAGTTTCTCAAACTGTGAATAGGTGCAGGGATTCTGCCACCTCTGAGAACAAAGTTTGCAGAAGAGTTTGTATTTACAGGAATAACGGGTGCATAACCGAGAAGTCCTCCAAACTCAACCCTTTCGCCAACTCCCTTGCCATATGCAGGAATAAGGCGAACAGCAGTTGTCTTGCCGTTTATCATACCAATTGCCGCTTCATCTGCAATTATTGCAGAAATCGTTTCGGCAGGTGTATCGCCGGGAATGGCAATCATATCAAGTCCCACCGAGCAAACCGAGGTCATCGCCTCAAGCTTTTCAATTGTAAGTGCGCCACATGAAACAGCATCAATCATTCCCTGATCCTCCGAAACAGGGATAAATGCACCCGAAAGTCCTCCAACATGGGAGGATGCCATTGCGCCGCCCTTTTTAACCGCATCATTAAGCATTGCCAATGCGGCAGTTGTACCGTGTGCGCCGCAACGCTCAAGTCCCATTGCTTCAAGTATATGCGCAACCGAGTCGCCTATTGCAGGAGTTGGAGCAAGGGAAAGGTCGATAATACCAAATGGTACGCCAAGTCTTTCGGATGCTTCACAGGCAACAAGCTGTCCCATTCTTGTAACCTTGAAAGCCGTTTTCTTGATTATATCCGCAAGCTCGGAGAAATCACAGTTTCCTGCACGTTCAACCGCACTTCTCACAACACCCGGACCCGAAACGCCCACGTTTATAACGCAATCCGGCTCGCCAACACCATGGAATGCACCTGCCATAAAAGGATTGTCCTCGGGCACATTTGCAAAGACAACGAACTTTGCACAGCCGATTGAGTAATTATCCTTTGTAAGATATGCAAGCTCCTTTACAATATTGCCGCATTTATTGACAGCATCCATGTTGATTCCTGAACGTGTCGTGCCAACATTTATTGATGAGCATACACGCTCTGTCACCGAAAGGGCTTCGGGTACGGCGTTCATAAGACATTCGTCAGAGGGAGTTGCACCTTTATGGACAAGTGCGGAAAATCCGCCTATAAAGTTTATTCCGAGAGTGTGTGCCGCACGGTCAAGCGTTTTTGCGATGTTGACATAATCCTCGGCACATCTGCAGCCGCCAACAAGCGAAACCGGGGTGACAGAAACTCTTTTATTGACAATCGGAATGCCGTATTCCTTTTCAATATCCTCGCCTGTTGCAACAAGCTTTTCCGCTTTCTTTGTAAGCTTATCATAAATATTGTTGCAAAGAGTTTTGTTGTCTGATGCCGCACAGTCGAGAAGCGAAATGCCCATTGTTATGGTTCTGACGTCAAGATGCTCCTCATGAATCATATTTATGGTTTCAAGTATATCTGAAATATTTATCATTTGACAAAATTCCTTTCCAAGCCACGCAAGCTTTCCGTGACTTCAACTTTGCAGGGTTCAGCCTTTTTCATTTTCAGTTACAGATGTTAAATTCTGTGCATAGAATTGAAAATATCCTCATGCATAACCTGAATTGAAAGACCGTTCTCCTCTCCGAGCTTTTTGAGAACGTCAACAAAGTCTGCAAACTTGATTGTAAGCTTATCAATTTCAACAAGCATAATCATTGCAAAGTATTCCTTGAGAACCGATTGAGAAATATCAACGATATTAGCCTCAAATTCACTGCACTTTGTGCTTACCTTGGCAATAATACCTGTTGTATCTCTGCCCGTAACGGTGATAACTGCTTTCATTTTTTAAAATTCCTTTCCTTTATAGTATGACTAACTATACTGATACCCTACAGTATAGCATATTCAGTTGAAATTTTATATGCTTTTATATTAATGATTGTTAATTTTCTGATAATCATATGAATTGAAACGTGATTTTTACCGTTAATCTGCGGAAATATTTTGAGTATTACATAAAATCACTTTTAAAGGTTGACATCAATTATCTTGAGTGATAATTAAAAGCGTCAGTGGTAATACACAAAACCGTCCTTGCGAAAAACTGCAAGAACGGTTTTGTGTATTTGCTATATATTATTTTCCAAGAGAATCCTTAAAGGGTACAACAACATCCTTGTTGTAACATTCAAACATGGGTTCAACCTTTTCTTTGGAAAGCTTAGGTGTGATAAGGCTCACAACAGGAACGAGGATAAGTCCGCCTAACATCGCAAACACACCTGAGTAGAGCGAGTTTTTGAACACAAATCCAAGCACGCCGCCGTCAACGGTGAGCCATCCCATTGTAATTGCGAGCTGAACAATCTCAACCACAGTACCGTATACAAAGCAAACTGCAACAGCCGCCTTTGAAATCTTCTTGGAGTAAAGACCATAGAGGAAAGGAGCAAGAAATGCACCTGCAAGTGCTCCCCACGAAACACCCATCATCTGCGCAATAAACGTAAATCCGGGGAATGCATCCTTAAGAATTGCAATAACTGCGGAAATGGCAACAAAGAAAACGATAAATGCACGCAAAGTGAAAAGCTTTGTTTTTTCGCTCATATTCTTATTCACTTTTGTCGCAATAAAGTCAAGCGTAAGGGTTGAGCTTGAAGTGAGAACAAGAGAAGAAAGGGTTGACATAGATGCCGCAAGGACAAGAACCATAACAATACCAACGATAATTTCGTTGTTCAGAGCCGCAAGCATAGAGGGAACAATGCTATCAAAAAGAACAGAGCCACTTTCAGTCACCTTAACAACATCAGCATAAAGTCTTCCGAAGCCACCAAGGAAATAGCATCCGCCTGCAACAATTATCGCAAACACAGTGGAAATTATTGTGCCTTTCTTAATAGCTTCCTCGTTTTTGATGGAATAGAATTTTCCAACCATCTGAGGAAGACCCCATGTACCAAGAGATGTAAGCATAACAACAAAGAAAAGGAATTCGGGGTTCGGGCCGAGGAAAGAAGCATACGCTCCGGTCATTGTTTCGTTTGGGATAACCGCAAGTCCGTTATAAGCCGCCATAAAGCCGCCGTTATCAACAATCACAGCCGCAATTACAGCAACAATTCCCACAAGCATTATAATTCCCTGAATAAAATCGTTGATTGCCGTTGCCATATATCCGCCGAAAATCACATACAAACAAGTGAGAGCCGCCATAACAACAATTACAACCCAATAAGGAAGGTCAAATGCAATGCTGAAAAGACTTGAAAGACCGTTGTAAAGCGAAGCGGTGTAAGGAATAAGGAAGATGAAAACTATAAACGATGCCGCAATTTTAAGTCCCTCTGAATCATATCTCTTTCCGAAGAAATCGGGCATTGTTTTACTTTCAAGATGCTGTGTCATAACCCTTGTTCTTCTGCCGAGAATCACCCACGGGAGAAGCGAGCCTATAAACGCATTTCCAAGACCTATCCAGGTCGAAGCCATACCAAAGTTCCATCCGAACTGTCCTGCGTAACCAACAAAAATAACCGCAGAAAAATATGACGTACCATAAGCAAAAGCTGTGAGCCAAGGGCCAACGGAACGTCCGCCAAGAACGAAACCGTTTACGTCTGTGGAATGTTTACGGCAGTAAAGTCCAACACCTATCATTGCCGCAAAGAAAACAACCATTAGAATAATCGTGAATGCCATAAAATCAAATCCTTTCTTGTTCGGGGAGTGTCAATGGCAATAAAAAACACCCTCCGATTGATTAAAATCAGAGGGCGAATAAATCGCTGTACCACCTCAGTTTTACCGTTCCCTCACGGAAATCGGCCTCATCAAGTACTCAAAGACATTTGCAACTGTCTCATTTATACTTTATCGTTATAACGGACGAACCCGTCACAGCCTACTGGGCATCTGCGTTTCCGATCACGAAACAATGCCGTTTGGTGTGCTGCTTACGAAATGTATTCACCGCAAGGTCACTACCGCCTTTCACCAACCGACGGCTCTCTGAAAATGACGTTTCGAGGTTACTTCTTTTCGCTCAACGCATTTATTTTTGTCCGACGGAAAACCTCCGGACTTTAACTAACTAAAGCGATTATACACCTGTTTTTCCGTTTTGTCAAGAGCTTTTTTAAAAAAAGCAAGGCTTTTACATTTTCTTAACAAACGCTTTAGTCTTATTTGCTCTTATGCTCGGAATAATACTTTTTCATGCATTCAAAGGTTTCGTCGCTTATGTCATGCTCAATTTTGCACGCATCCGCAAGGGCGGTTTCGCGGCTCACACCCATGGACATGAGAAAACTCGATACCACCTCGTGCTTTTCATAAGTGCGCTCGGCAATTTCAAGTCCTTTGGGAAGAAGTGTTATATATCCGTCGGCATCAACTTCAATATATCCGTCCTCACGCAGGTGCTTCATGGCAACGCTGACGGTGGGTTTTGAATATTCAAGCTCATTGACAATATCTATCGAACGGACATGAGAAAGCTTTTTGCTCAGCACAAGTATCGTTTCAAGATAATTCTCGCCTGCTTCAAGTATTTTCATTTTTTCGCACACCATCCCTTTCCACATACCGCATCCCGGAGTTAAATTCAAATCACAGCGTGGAGCTTCTCCCCCACGCCCCTCGTTTTAATTATACGCCGAAAATCTTAAAAAATCAATGCCGTTATGTAAAAAATGGTTTTACCCAAACCTTCAATCAAAACCATAAATCATGACCGTATTCCGTGATAAACGCATTGAATAAGTGCCGCATTTCTTGAAGTTTTGGAACGGCTTTTTATATATGCCAACTGAAACTCCTCCCTTGTCTGACAAACAAGCGTAGCTTCAGAGCCATCAGCCGTGCAAACACGGCAGTCAATTTCAACCACTCTTTCTCCGACACTTCTTTCAGACAGATACATAAATGCACTGTAAACAGCGTAATACGCAACAAGCTCCTTGTCATCATATTCAGGATTATCAGCCCGAAGCTTGTTTATAAGCTCCTTGTCCGATATTTTTTCCGATTTATAAGCATCATATTCAATTTGCAAGCTGTTCCCTGCAAAGAAAACCTCGCACTCACCAAACACATCAAGAAGCTCCCGGATCTTTTTTTCGTGAAATTCAAGCCTTTGTTCATCGTCCGACACCGGAAAAATGCTCCACAAATAAAAAGTTGCAAAAAGAGCAAGCAAAAAACAAGCCGCCATTCCTGCAACTCTTGACAATTTTGCGCCTTTTACTTTATTGTTTCGCAAAATGTTCATGTACAACCTTTTTGATAAGCTCTATTTTTTCGCAAAAGCCGTCGAGCCACACTGTCTTACCCTCAGCATCCTTGATAGTGCTTTCCGGCAAATATGGAGCATCATAAATATTTCCGCCAAGAAGACACTCAAACCATGTTGCGGCATTTGCATATCTTCCATAAACAAGGTTCATATGGAAACCGTCACGGCAAAGACTTTCCCCACCTTTTTCAACGTCAAACGCATCGTATTTGCGAAGCTCAGCAATGATTTCGCCGCAGGGAATAATTCCCGCCGCACCTATGCAATCAGCCGCTTTTGCATATGCATCAACAAGGGCAGCGTGCATCTTATCCTGGTCACAATCATATTTGGGAAAATCACCGTGTCCCGAGCCTTTTTCATATGCCCAGGTCTGGTGAATATACTGCTTTGCATTGGGACAAAGCTTTTTCACATATGCGGAAAGCTCCTCAAGGTAAGGATTGTATGTTTCGGGTTCTCCGCTAAGACCGCTGACCTGCTGAAGAGTTATAATATCCCAATCGTCCATGAGAAGCCCTGCCTTGAGAGTGGTTTTTACGGTTGTCATTTTTCCGTTTTCCTGAATCGTATAATCGCAAAGCCCATGAGTTTCAGACGTTTCAGACATCATGTTATTGTAGTGCCTTTCAAGAGAACAACCGCCTATATAGAGATTCACGGTGCGAAGTTCAAAGCCTGCACTTGTTGCAAGGTCATAAAAGCGTGTCTGTGCATCTTGTGAAAAACTGTTTCCGATTGAAAGTATTTTGAGCACGATTATTTTCCTCCTTAGCAAATCAAAAGCTTTTAAATAAGCTTACCTGATTCATTCTATCACCGAAGCGGTGTTATTTCAAGGGTATTTTGTAAATAATCCCATAGCGAAAGTCCCGACTTTCCGAAATACTCCGTTTTGGGCAAATTACTTTCCATTGCTATTCCATATTCTGTTTTGAGCTTCATTATATGAACATTTTGTCTTTGAGAAAGCACCCCTTCAAAATCCTTTGTCTGTCTTTTTGCAGAGTGAATATAAATCGGGATTCTTGCATCGCTGACAATCATGTCCGAAATATTCTCGCCGTTAACACCCCTGATTTTTCCGGCAATATGCGCACCATATCTGTCTGTATCGCAAAAGAGAAGCTTTGGCGTTGCAACACTCCCGTCAAGCTCGCTCACAAGAACATTATATCCATCATCTTCGGGTGTAAAGTCAAGACGAAACTCACTGAAAATCAATTGATTTTCTGAATAATATTCAAATGAAATCTCTGCTTCAGAAAGATATTCCGCAAGCTTTTCATACTGTTCATTTTGCCTTTCCGGCAAAAAGAGCTTTGAAATTCCGTATTTTTCCTCGAACTCGGTTATACATCGCAACTCACGACTGGCAAGAAAGTCCCCTCTTGGCGCAACAACATATACGTTTTTACCCGTGATCTCATCGCAAATATCCGTAAATTTTGAAAAGTGCAAAGCGTTTTTTGCACCTGCTGAAACATAAGTATAGGTGACATTTTCAAGCCGTTTGTCTTCGGGGCATCTTATGGAAAGATATGCGCCGTTATTGTCATATGAAACAAGAATTTTGGGTCTTGCAAACTCCCAAGTCGCCGAAAAGACTGACACACCTATACATAAAACATAGATTGCAACCAAGCAAACACTCGGAGCAACCAGCTTTTTCCTTGGTAAAAAAGCCGTGGAAAGCATAATAATCCCCGTGATTACTCCAAGTATCACAAGCAATGCCGTGTTCTCCGGCACCGCAACCTCTGCAAATCTCGCATCGGACAGCATTTTTGACACTGCCGAGAGATATTTCGCCGCAAGCTTGACTAAAATTCCGCAGACAGAACAAACAACCGAGCAAATATGAAGCGGAACAAGCGAAAGCGTGCAAATAACAACAAGAAGCAAAAGCATAACCGTGACAACCGGACCTGTAATAAGATTTGCCACAATTGAAAGTGTTGAAATTTTTCCGAACGACGGCACCGTAATACAAAGTGTAAAAGCGCAAGCACTTGCCGAAACCACCATTGCGCAAGCAATATACCCCAATGATTTTGCAAGGACAAACCCTGTTTTGCTGCACTTAAAAATTTTGTGGGCAAATCTTGCGCACACAGAAGAAAGCCCCGAGCTCACAAGTATTCCTGCTGTGGCAAGAAAAGAAAGAGCCGCACCCACATCAAAAACCGAATATGGCGACACGACACAAACAATAATTGCAGCAGCGCAAAGTGACGTAAGTCCGTCAGTTTTTCTGTGTAAAAGCGTTGCCATGCCGAGCATTGCTGCCATTATTCCGCTTCTTATAACAGGAGTTCCAAAGCCTGAAAACGCCATGAATCCGAAGCAAAAGCAAATTACAATTGCCGCATTCAAAGCTTTTGGGCATTTAAGCTTTCCGAGAAGCAACCCAAGAAAAGCCGCAATAATACTAAAATGCAGTCCCGAAACTGTGAGAATATGCGAAATTCCGCAACGTTTGAAATCCTCGGACATATCGGCAGGTATATCGGATTTATCGCCCATAACAAGCCCTTTGGAAAGAGCATATATATCGAGATTGTTGCCGTTTCCGACATATCTGAGAATTTCTCTGTCAACACGCGTGCGCAGAACCTCCACAGGTGTCTGCTTGCGTCTTCCAACAGGTTTGGGAATTGATTTTGCTTCAAGCTTTACAAAAATCCCGTCAGCCATAAGATTTCTTTGTTCCTCAAAACCTCTTGAAGTGACGCTTTGGGGGCGTGCAACTGTTGCAGAACCCTTTACAAAATCGCCGACATCTGAAAACTCCGAGCCAAAGACAAGCATTTTCGCTTTTAATTTAACAGGTTCGGAAAGCTCAATGGTATAATTTGCATAATTGATACCTGTTTGTTTTTCCGTGATTTCGCCGGTGAAATCCACCACAACATCTGTATCAGCATATTCCCGGAGAAAATTTTCCGCCGGAACTTGCACGTTATATCTGACTATCGTTGCATAAAAAGAAAACGCCGTCAGAAAAACGAGGCACAGGGTTAATCCACACACAGGCTCCTTCAATTTGGCGGCGTTTTGATTTTTATATGAAATTTTGCAAAGAAAAGCGGTGGTAAGGCATGAAGCCACAAGTGCAATTGCCATCATAATTACTATTATTTCGGAGGCTTCAAACGGCAAAGAGAGGACAAGCAGGTCAAAAGCAACCGTGAGAATTGCAACAATCATCAATGGACGCTTCAATACGGGGATATATGACACGGTGCTTCTCCTTTTCTCTTTTTATTTTGGTTTATGATAGCAGAAAAATGGAGGATTGTCAAGAATATTGGGGAAATATGCATAAAAATTTACAAAGTAATGGTAAGTGTACCGCCAATATGGGGACACTTACCATTATTTTATTCATTCTCCTGATGCAAGCTTTTTAAATAGAATGCGTAGGTCATGCAGGGTTATTTTGCCGTCGGCATTGAGGTCGGAAGCAAGCGCATGAATTGAAGCTTGCTCGTTTGATAAAAAAGCAGCGAGAGACTTCATATCTTGTATGTCAATTTTTCCGTCGTTGTATATATCTCCACAAAGTGTCCAACAAGCATATAACGTTATTTCGCTGTTTGTTGTGTAGATTTCTCCCGGGGTATAAACAACACTTCCCGATTTGCTTGTTGCCCAACCTTTGAATATATATCCATCTCTTATTGGCTCTATAGCAGAAAGCGTTAAATCAATATCATATGACTTGGTTTGACTTGCAGGCACACCTGTTCCGCCGTTGGCATCATATGTAATGGTATATGTAGGTCGGTCATAAATCGTGAAATATACACGATTGCCATGGGTGAAGTAATGACCGCCGTCCCTGAGGTCATCATTTATTGCAGCTATGTAGGCATAATAGTTTCCGGGTGTTGTTACGGTATAAGTATACGTTGTATCGTAGACGTTCCAATCCACATATAATCTTTCATCGGTATCAGCATTAACAATAAAAAACTCGAAGTAATCTCGATATTGAACATCATTCCACGTAAACGTAATTGCTTCATTGTTATATGCATTTGTTTTATTTATGTTTAAAGTAGGGACGCCGGGAATGTGCTCATCCCAAACGGCATAAAGTGTAACATCTGAATTTGCCGAATAAGTTGCACCTGCTGCATAAACAACATTTCCCGTACTGCTTGTTGACCATCCCTTGAAGGTGTAGCCCGTTTTTACAGGTATTACGGTACTAAGTGTTACATCTACTCTATGCTTTTTTGTTTGATTTTCAGGTACTCCTGTTCCTCCATTTGCATCATAACTTATAACATACGGTTTGTAGCTTTCAACAGAAAAACTTCCTTTAAGAGTTGTATCGTAAAACCAATACTGAAGATAATATGTTTTATCAGCTTCAAAACTGTCATATTCAAGCTTGAAATTATAATTATCTCCGCCATCATCATTCGAGGCTAAAAGGTTGCCCCCAGAATCGTAAAGCCTTGCAACAGTATCGTAAGAGCCCTTGGATTCAAATACATATTTACCATCATAAGTTGGTTCTATCAAATAGTAACGTTTTTGGCTAGGATATGGTACATAATAAGAATTCTTTTCTACACCACAAGCTATGTATGATTGTGGTGCTTCCCAAAGTGCATACAATGTTATGTTATCACCATAATATTCATCACCTGGTGAATAGTATGTACTCGCATCCCAGTAATCACCATACCACCCACAAAAATTGTACAGAAATCTTTCCGGAATTGTACCACTAATGAATATGAAACTTCCAGCTGTACCTGTTTGGCTCTCCGGTGCACCACTGCCACCATTGGCATCATACGATACTGTATAATAACTTTGATTCCAATGAGCATAAAGCATTTGATTTCCTGTCAACGTAACATTTGTTGAAGCGGTAACCAGTGTTCCTCCACTTGCCGAGGTATACCAGCCGTCGAAGGTATAACCTGTTCGTGTTGGAGTGGGAAGTGTGCCATATGGCGTATTTATATAAACCTTTTTATCACTTGTCGAAACACTTCCACCATTTGAGTTGAATGTCACTATAGGACAGGTGTACAAACCTTGGTAGGGGAAAAGCTCTTCATCGAGCATAGTCCATCCCTCAACACCTTTATAGTTCACATACGCCCATTTTCTTCCGGAATTATATTTTGTAACAACGGCATATTCACCATATGGGATACTACCAATCAATTCACTTCCGGTAGAATCTGATTCTCTTATCCATTTTCCGGGAAATGACGGATTGCTTGTGTCATTATCAAGGCTTTTGTAGAGGTAGCCGTCGGGAGAAATTATGGGAGTATTGTCACTTGAAAAATATATAAAAGCTGTATACTTACTTGTTGAATATGAATCGTTATAGTTGTTTAAATATATGTTATTCTTATTTCTATAAGAATACCCAGTCCATGAATTCAAAACTATTGGTGTTCCTGCATTTAATGAAGCTTCACGACCAACATAGGCTTGATGAGCAGTGCAAGAAAGGATTATATAATAACCAGCATTGATATATTCCATTACTAACTCTGCGTCTTCAACACTGTTAGTTCCTGACAATGCAACCGAACCTTCTTTTTTTAAGTTTATTCCATTACTATTGGCAAATTCAACAGCTGCGGCACCTGAACCACCATACTGTGTTTGCTCATACATACTGCCTGTGTCAAAATATTCAAAATATTTTGTAGTGTTAGCCCATTCAAAATACACGTCAGGGTTAAAAATATCAACATTTGAAGAAGCAGCACCGCATTCAACCAAAAGCTTTGACTGTGCAACAACTCTGCAACCATAATCTCGCATTCCTGAATACATGGATCCCCCCTGTGACCAATATTCCCAGTACTTTGAAAAATTGCTTTCGGTATTACTCGAATTGGCAGATACATTACTTACGTTATACAAATAATAATATGTAGAAGCGGCGGACACAGTTATTGAACATAGTGAGAACAGCATTACAAAGCATAACGCAACAGAAATAACTTTATTTGACATGATAGATTCTCCTCACTTTTTACTATTTTTTCTTGAAAACGAAATACAATCAATCAGCATAAATATAAAACCAATAAATGTTGATGCAGTGATAAAACACAGAATTATTACAGATATTATGTCCAATTCTTGTACCAAATACAATAATAGCAAGCAAATAATTGTAGCCATGCTACATAATACCGCAATAATATATCGTTGACGGTTCATTTCACTTTTGTCATGATTTGTTAACATATCACATTGTTTGATTTGAATATCTAATTCTTCACAATATGCCTTGAAATCACTTCGTCCCCTTGCAAAGTCTATTTCTCGAATATACGGTATCAGAGCTTGGAATTTCGCTTCAAAAGAACTGTCGTTGCAGTCTGTTTTAAAGGCGTCAAGTACAATATGCAAAGTCAAAGTGTATTCCGTTGTGTCGCAAAAGAAACTTACGATTAGAGAAATTAAAGCAGAAAGAATTGCAATTGTTATTTTTAATGTCGAATTCTCATTTGAAAATAGTGTAATAACAGGGAAGATGAATACGCACATCGTGGAAAATTTCTGACATACTCCCATCCAAAAAATATTCATGTTGTAGTGTTCATACACTTTTTTTACAACGAAAGCTTTGCATTCGGGTGATAGATTGTGGGTTGTGTAACTTGAAGCCATAAATACCTCCTAAAAATAAAAAATGCGCCGACCGAAATCAGCGCACAAAAACACGAATTCCAGTCGTCGCCAAACAAACTGTATACAGAATTGGGTATATAATCATACTGCTTCTATACGGAATCCGCATTTTATCAAATTCTGTAAAACAGCATGACAGAAAAAGGTATTATATTCCTATAGATAAGGAAATATACCCACTTTTCCATATATTCAGTTTGTTTGGCATAATCATTTTAACACATATTGCCATATTTGTCAAGAGCTTATTGACACTTTTGAAAAATAAAAAAATGCAGTCAGATTTTCCTTTTCAAAACTTTTTCCTCCCAAAAAAATCTATTCACAAAAGCATTATACTCTATATATCGACAATTGTCAAGACACCGAGTATAAATTATAATAAAATTATCAAAGATAATTTACATCTCGGAGGAATTTAAAAATGATTTCATACGAACCCCTTTACGAAACAATGAAACAAAAAGGCGTGTCAACCTATAAGCTCATCAATACCTATAACCTCAGCAGAAGCCTGCTCGACAGACTAAAACACAATAAACCCATAACAACCGTTACTCTTAACGACCTGTGCAATATCCTCGATTGCAAAGTCGAAGACATCCTTGTATATCAAAAAGACAAGGAAGAAACGGACGAATAACGCCCCATTTACAAGCCGTCATTCGCCCTCTCCTTACCGTAAACCGCCAGAATAAGATACCCCAGAATAAATGCCACCGAAAAATTGCCGCCCGATGCTATCAAAACAAAAACTGCAAATACCGCAAGTCCCACAAGTCCCAACGCCCCTGCAAAACCCGAAATGCGCTCGGCAAGCAGGGTATCAAAGTGCGAAAAAATAATGCTGTCAATAATGCGACTGCCGTCAAGCCCCTTTGCAGGAATCAGATTCACAACCGCAAGGGCGAGATTGCAAACTGCAAAAAATTTAAGCCTTGTGTCACTTGCTCCGCAAAACACAGCAAATAAAATAAAGTTTATCGCCACCCCCGAAGATGACACCGCAAAATCTTCCCTGTAACCCATCATTCCGCTTACCTTTATGTCCGCACCAAACGGATATACGCTCACTCTCTCAATGCCTTGCCCGAAAATAAACATCGCAATAAGGTGAGCCGCCTCATGAAGCACCGCCGCCAAAAGCACAAGGGCAGTATATTCAGAAAAATCTGCTGTCATTATCAGCACCGCCGCAACAGGCGCAAAAATGCTTATTCTTACCTCGCACCCCCTCGGAAGCGTAAACCTTATCATCCCCATTGTCCTGTCGAAAAAATCCATTGCGCCCTCGCCGTGATTATCATTGCCCTTTCCCATCGGTGTCCTCCCAAAGCGTTTTCGCAAGATCCTCAAGAGTCAGATTGCGACGTGTTTCCACGCCACGATACATAACCTCAGCACTGTCTGTGGATTTTATATATAGCATCGTCACGGCAAAAATCACCGTCACGCAAAAAAGCAATGCCTGTATCAGAAAACTGTGATTCCTGTTCATTTCAAACCGCCTGTCACTTGTTTTTACACATTATATATATGCTCACAAATCTCCGGCTTATGACGGTTTTAATCACAAATATGTATATGCAAAAGCGGCACAAATTTAAAAAATCCGTACCGCTTTTTAATTATACTACACTTGGCTTACCCAATACTCTCAATCCGAAATCTCATCAATTCCAACAGCTCTTATTTCCTTGCCCGTGTGCACCGCAACAGCCGCCGCCTTTCCGACAGCCTCGCCCATCGCAACACAGTTTCCTGTTACACGGTAGGACGCCATTGCCTCATGCGATCCTGAAATTGTCTTTCCCACAACCGCAAGTCCGTCAACGCCTTTTGGCATCATGCAACGAAGCGGTATGCCGTAAGGGCTGACACGCTTGCAATTCTGATGCTCGTCGTCGTTGTTGTGAATGTCAATATTAAAGGTTGCAACCGCAACGCTGTCATGTGGCTTTTCTCCGTTTATGAGGTCATCAACCGTCAGGGTGTATTCGCCGTCAATGCGCCTTGATTCACGCACTCCAAGCATGGGAGCCGAGGTTATGAGAATAAGGTCTTTGAAATCCTCGTCGTGCTTCTTTAGCATCTCAAAGGTTTCAATAACCTGCTGTCTGCCCTCGGTTATGGCATCGGTCAGATCCCTTGCGCAAAGCGGATTCTTTCCTCTCATGTGCGTGAGCTGAATAACAGCCACATTTGAATTTGGCATGGGGATAAGATAAGGCATTGTGAAAGGAGGCTTTTTTCCGCTTCCATCCTTTTCATACGCCGCCTGAAGCATTTCGTTGAGCATAACTCCGTCCTTGTACTTTTCGGGAACATTTCCGACAAGGTACATAAGCGTCATCGCCTGGCACTTCTTGTAATCTCCGTTTTCGCCAACATCAAATTTCACTCCGCAATCAGCCGCCACCGCCGCATCTGCGCAGGCATCAACAACAACCTTAGCCGTGTATGCCGCCCTGCCCTCAATGTTGTGAACAATAATGCCGCCTATTCTGCCGTCGTCGCATATTGCTCCAACATATCTTGTATCATAAAGCACCGTAACACCCGCATCGGCGCACATATCCTCAAGTATTTTTTTCATATACTCGTAATTGAAGCTTTCGTCCCAGAAGCCGCCCCAGCAGTCGTTTTTCTTGAGAGTGTCAATAATTTCCTTGAGAATACCGGTTTTGTTGGCATGGTCAAAAAGCGGGTTCACAAGTCCCGAGGTCCACATTCCGCCAAGACATTGATTCTTTTCAACAAGAAGTACACTTGCGCCTCGCCTTGCCGCCGCAATTGCCGCCGCACATCCCGACGGTCCACCGCCAACAACCACCACATCATAATCACCCCTGACAGGTGTTTTAAGAGTTTCATTTATAAATTGCATTATTTTTCTTCCTTTCATCGCAGATTGTTCTCTGTGTTCATTCATATTTTACAATAAACCGTTGTCATTTGCAATACAAAAAAGTATAATAATACATGGATAAAACTTAAGGAGTAATGTCAAATGGATGTAAACTCTTCAACACTGTGTCCTCAAATACACCTGTTTGCTTCATTTTCTGAAAAAAAGCGTTTTGAATTTGAACAAGAGAGCTATGACTTTGATGTAATTTTTGTGCTAACAGAAGGCGCTTTTTGTTTTTCAATGGATAAAACAAAAGAACAGATTGCAAAGCCGGGAGATGTCATAGTCTGCCCGGGTAACACTGTTTTCAGACGACGAGCCATTGAAACCATGTCACTTTTTATGATTGGTTTTTCCTTTGATAAAAGTTTCAAAAGCGATTTTTCAGCCACAACCAAAGGATTGATTCCGCTTTCAAACCATGATGCCCAAAGGATTGCCGACAGTTGTAAAAGAGCAGGAAACAACACTGTCATCAAAAACCCCGATCCGTCCGGCATGACTGCTCATTTCTGCAGAGATGTCATAAACGTGCTTATACAATCATCAATCCGCCAGAATAACTTGCTTGCAGATTTTGTGGGAACAGTTAAACCGCAAGGAGTTCTTTCCCCTGAAATGCAAAAAATCCTTGAACGCATTTGCTCCGCGAATACGGCAGACAACGTGACAAACGCTGTGCTTTGCGCCGAAATGGGAATTTCCGAGGTCAGCCTTATAAAACGCTTCCGTGAAGCAACAGGACAAACGCCAAGACAGTTTGTTTTAAGCATAGGCATGGAACAAGCAAAACAGCTTCTTCTTCAAAACGAAAAGAGCATCTCTGAAATTGCAAGGCTCTGCGGTTATGGCGACCCTCTCTATTTCAGCCGTATCTTCAAGAAAAAAATCGGCATTTCCCCAACGGAATTCCGTCAGATAGGAAAACTATAACAGAAAGTATCGACACAACAGAAAAGCTTTATCTGCTTTTTGTAATACAAAAATCCGACATTTTATTTCCCAAAGCTTAAATATTCCTTAAACTTGATATAATTGGCGGTATTTATAGCCTTCCGGAAAGTGAAAAATTTCTTGTAACCCTTGCATTTTCAAAAGCATTGTGCTATAATAATTGTTGTCGGCACAGGTTTGCCGGCATATTTTACAGTTTATCACACCTTTACAATGATTATCAATTGGAGATATTATGCAGAGAATTAAAGGTTTTTTTGACAGGCATCCAACCGTCGGCGGATATGTCATGTGCCTGTTGCTCGGCTTTGTAACCACGGTTGTTGTGGAAATTATCGCAAGACGGTCCTTTGTTTCATTCTTTGGATTTGTAATGGGGGCTTTTATTCCGTTTATTTATAATTGCTTTATAGTTTTCCTCATGCTTTGCGTTGCTCGTCTTTTCAAGAGGAGAGCTTTTGCCTACACACTCGTGTGCGTCATCTGGCTTACACTTGCAGTTATAAATGCCATTCTTCAGTTTTTAAGACCAACGCCCCTCACCGCCTCGGATTTCATCATGTTTTTGTCAGCTTATGAAATCACAAAAAGCTATCTCACGTTTTTCCAGATAGTTGCCGTAATCGCCGTCAGCGTTGCACTTGTTATCGGAATGGTATACCTTTTCCATAAAATCAAAAAAGAAAAACCGCAATATAAAAAGGAACTCATCGCCCTTGCGGCTGTCACAACAGTTTTCACATTGATTTCAATTGTCGGAAATGCAACAGGTGTCCTTGCCATAAAATTCAACAACATAAGCACCGCCTATGATGATTACGGCTTTGAGTATTGTTTTTGCAGTACAGTTTTCCGCAAAGGCATAACAAAACCCGCAGGTCACAGCAAACAGGCTGTCAACGAAATCCTCGCCGGTCTTATCGACAGCAATGAAAAGGTTGTTGATGACGGCTCACTCCCCAACATAGTGTTTGTTCAGCTTGAATCATTCTTTGATTTGGAGTATTACGATGAATACTCCGCCAATTGCGATGCAACACCAAATTTCACAATATTAAAGGAAAGATTTCCGAACGGACTCCTTCAGGTTCCCGTTTTTGGCGGAGGGACGGCAAACACAGAATTTGAAATTCTTTCCGGAATGAGAATTGCATATTTCAGCGGCGGAGAAATCCCCTTTGAAACAGTTTTGAAAAAAGGGACTTGCGAATCCATCGCTTTCAACCTTAAAGAATACGGATACTATTCAACCGCACTTCACAATCACACGGGTACATTTTACGACAGGCATGAAGTTTATGCAAACCTCGGCTTCGACCGCTTTATTCCGTCGGAATATATGCAGGGCATTGAATACACCCCGGTTGGCTGGGAAAAAGACAGAGTTCTCACGAAGTATATCATGGAATCCATGAAACAAACGCCCCAAAAGGATTTTGTTTTTGCTGTGTCCGTTCAGGGACACGGCGGTTACCCAAAAGCAGACGAAGATTTTAACCTGCCTCTCACACTTTCCAACGATGATGGCTCCGAGCAGGCGTTTGCAACAAGGTATTATGCAAATCAGCTTTTTGAGATGGATGAATTTGTCGGCGAGCTTGTCGTCGCCCTCGAGCAATTCGACGAAAAGACAGTTGTTGTGTTTTACGGCGACCATCTCCCGGCGCTTAATCTCAGCGACTCCAAGCTCAACACCATAACAACATATCAGACAGAATATGTTGTGTATTCAAACTTCGACCTTGATTTTCAAGCCCCCGACGGCGTTCTCCTGGCAAACAGACTTGCCGGCGAGGTTATGAAATCCGTCGGAATAAACAACGGATACATAATGCAGTTCAATCAGGAAAACCCCGACAGCAATGAATACCGTTCAAAGCTCAATATCCTTCAATATGAGCTTCTTTACGGAGAAAGCTTTGCCGAATACCGCAAGCGCCCTCCCACAGAACTCAATATCGGTCTTTACCCTGTTGTAATCAAAGAGGTTTCATTTGAAGACGGACGTCTTAGTGTGATTTGTGAAAACTCAACCTACAATTCAGTAATATTTGTAAACGGAAAAAAATGCTTTACAAAATATTTCAGCGAAACACATATTGTAACCGATGAAGCGACAGACATAAAGCCGGGTGATGTTATCACGGTTTGTCAGGAAACCAACGGTGGCGACGTCCTCGGCACCTCGGATCCTGTAATGTTTCAGTAAATAAATCTGAAAGAGAGCCTTATAAAAAGGCTCTCTTTACTTATACCATGCACAACACACATAAAACTATGCGTTACGAAAATTTTTCGTTGTCCCGGTACTTGACTTTTTTCAACTATTGTGTATAATGTAATTGATGGAAAAACTTCCGTTCCAGACCAACATGGAGGAAATATAACATGAAAAACATTGTCCTTGATTTCTCAAAAACATCCGGAAAAATAAAGCCTATGAACGCTGTTAACAACGGTCCCGGCGGCAATATGAGAAGCGGAGCGAACAACTTCGAAGCCTACAAAGCTGCAAATTTCCCCTTTGCAAGAAACCATGATGCATCTTTCTATGATCCCTACGGCGGAGAGCACACAGTTGACGTACACCGTATTTTCAAAAACTTTGATGCGGATGAAAACAATCCTGCAAACTATATTTTTGAACCCACAGACGAATACCTCAACACCATCGTTGCTGCAGGCACACAGGTGTTTTACAGACTCGGTGCATCCATTGAGCATTATTATAAATATGGTACAAGAGTACCAAAGGATTTTGCAAAGTGGGCAAGAATCTGCGAACACATAATCATGCATTACAACGAAGGCTGGGCTAACGGATTCAACCTCGGAATCAAGTATTGGGAAATATGGAACGAACCCGAGTGTAAAAACGCAGACGGTTCAAATCCTTGTTGGCAAGGTACAGAGGAACAGTTTATAGACTTTTATGAGGTTGTCGCAAAGCACCTCAAAGGACGTTTTCCCGAGCTCATCATCGGCGGTCCTGCTTTTACCAGCCCCTCGCCCACAGATTTCAAGAGAAACTTTCTCAAAGCTGTAAAGGAGAGAAATATTCCTTTTGATTTTTACTCCTACCATTGGTACGGAAAGAAAACCGAGGATATTGTCTGGGTGATAAACAAAGCGCAGAGCGAGCTTGAGCTCGCAGGACTTTCCGGCACCCCCACCATTCTTAACGAGTGGAACTATGTAAGAGGCTGGAGAGGCAATGACATTGAATATTCCTATAAGACCATGCACAACGAAAAAGGTGCATCCTTTGTGGCGAGTGTATTGTGTGCCGCACAGGCAAATCCCCTTGATATGCTCATGTACTACGATGCTCGTCCCACCGTATGGAACGGCTTGTTTGCAGGCCGTGCGTTTGAACCGACGAAGTCGTACTACGATTTTGTGATGTTCGACAGACTTGCCAAAATGGGCGAATACGTTAGTACGCCATGCGGTGAAAACAATGTCTACATCTGTGCCGCAAAGGGAAGCGACCGAGCTGGTGTGATGTGCACTTATTTCAATGACAACGACGACGGTTGGCATAAAGACATAGCAGTTGCAGAACCCCAAAAGCTCCTTAAATTTGACATATCCAATCCTTTTCCGGGCAAAACAGTAAAGGCAGAAATATATCTCACAAACGCCGACAAAACATTCGAGCTTATAAGAGAAGAATATTTTTCGTCCGAAAAATTCAGCCTCTATTTCGATGCAAAACTTTACGACACATATTTTATAGAATTCACAATTTGCGAATAATTTGCGTTAACGTTTTAGACCTTATTTGTAAATCAAAAACAAAGTAACACAAAAAAAGCGGAAGTGGCAAAATCCACTTCCGCTTGCTCTTTTTTGGGGGAAATTATTTAACAATGAATGCATCAAGCTTTTTAACGAGGTTCTCGCAATCGTCAGAGTGAATAGTCATTTCAATGGGAGATACAAGATCAAGGCTGAAAATGCCCATGATGGACTTGGCATCAACCACATATCTTCCTGACTTGAGGTCTGCTTCGCAATCAAATGCGGTTACTGTGTTTACAAATGTTCTTACGTCGTTGATGGTGGAAAGCTTAATTGTAATTGTTGTCATGTATATCATCCTTTCTCTATGACAATTTTTCAAATATTTTCGCAGGCAATTCTTTTGTCTGCGTTGTCATTATACCATATCGTTCCCGATTTGTCAAGATATACAAAAAATTGTTACATTTTTTGTCATGTTCGCACAACTGATTACTACTTTCACAAAGCATTAACGCTAAAAACGACGGCTTATATTTGCATTTTTGCGCATTTCAGGCTTTCGGGCAAAAGAAAAAGGACAGATTCAACATCTGTCCTTTTTGGTGCGGCTGATGGGACTTGAACCCATACGGAGTGATCCACACGCCCCTCAAACGTGCGCGTCTGCCAGTTCCGCCACAGCCGCATATCGCGCCGAGGAAACTCTCGTTCCCTGCAACGTGTTATATTATAGCAGAAAGATTGCAATTTGTCAAGGGGTTTTTCAAAAAAAATTGCGATTTTTTTGGTTTTTTAAAAGAAAAATCATTTGATTCGGCGTTTTGTGAACATCATGTGTCCAATGACACTTTTTTCATAAATCTCAAAGTCCGTCTTATTGACTTTAAACCTTTTTCTTTCCGACTTCAACGCTCACACAAGTGGATAAAGCTCACATTCAAGACACTTTCGCTTTTAATTCCGATGATGAATCCCCTGTATGCTTTTTAAAAAACTTTGAAACTGAAGAGAACATCCTCATACCCAACCGAAGCCGCACAGGGCTTTTATCGCATGCACACTCCTCATAACCGTATCTCAATACATAGATGTCATACATATATCACCGCCCTTTAGTATGATTATACCCTGTATTAGCGAATATCAATGCAACGAAAAAAGCCGATACCTTTCGGTACCGGCTAATTCGTTTAATCGCAAACTGATTAGATCTTTTCCTTAACCTTTGCGCTCTTACCAACACGGTCTCTGAGATAGAAGAGCTTGGATCTTCTAACGATACCACGTCTTACAACCTCAACCTTAACTACGTTGGGGGAGTGAAGAGGGAATGTCTTTTCAACGCCGCAGCCATATGCCACACGTCTTACTGTGAAGGTTTCGGAAATACCGCCGTTCTTCTTAGCGATTACGGTTCCTTCGAAAAGCTGAATTCTTTCTCTCTGGCCTTCCTTGATTCTGTTGTGAACCTTAACGGTATCACCAACGTTGAATGCGGGAACCTCTGTTTTGAGCTGCTCACTTGCAAAAGCATTAACAATGTTGTTCATGTGCTTTTCCTCCTTAATTTTCGGACATTCATGCAGCAGCTGCAGAGGAATATCCATATATTTCTTCATTGCACCGCCATATCGGCACAATAACATGAGTATTATATCATCAACTTTTGCATTTGTCAAGGGAAAAGTAAAAAGTTTACAAATTCCGCAAAAAGCCTTCCTACTTTCATTTTTGCTGTAGCTTAATAATAAAAGGCGTGCGCACCGATTTTTACTGCAAGCTCCCTGTTTTCTGCAACCCAGCTTGAACGAGTTGTATCCGGATTCTGAAAATAAAGACAATCCCTCACGCTTTCAAGCTCATATCCCTCAAGACAAAGCTTTGCCGCCGCAATGCAGGATTCCTGTGGCTCGTCAAAAACCGTCTTGTTCTCCACAGGTGTAAACTGAATAACAGGCACAGCATCAAAAATCACGTCATGAATGTTATCCGGAAAATCCTCCGAGCGAACACGGGCGAGAATCACATTTCCAACAGCCACTTGCCCCTCAAACGGTTCTCCCCTGCTCTCTGCGGAAATTATGCGTGAAAGCCAATATAGGTCTTCTGAATTATATGCATCTCCAATTAAATCCTCATCCGAAAGCACAATCTGCGCCGTGAAAGCTTCCGCATCCCAGATAATGTTTCCCCCAAGCGCAGCAGCGAATTTTCTCAAAGGGACATAAAGAGAGTTGTCCTTAATAAACGATGTTTTTCCGAGGGGAACATACCGTTCACCAACTACAAAATAATCCTTTCCTGCGGAAATTCTCAGCATATTTTTATCTCCGCCCTCGCCGTCATTCCAAATCACCACCGCCGTCTTGTCCGTATTATTCCATTCGACCGAATAATTTTCGCAAATCAATTGCATCGCCTTTCTCAATGGCAAAAATGTTGTGCCATCAATGATAACGCCATCTGAGCATGAAAATATCGGCGAAGATACGCAGACACTGCGTTCAACCTCTTGCCCTGAATCAACCGCTTTTGCATACGAAAACATTCCCTGATATGCAAAAGCCGCCGCCATAGTAGCACACAACGTGCATTTCAAAAGCTTGACTAAAACGGGTATCATTTCAATTCCTCCTTTTGTTTTCCCGGACTCGGTGATTTTTCTTGAGTGTGAATATATTATACACTTTTCCATGGGCTGTGTCAACCAACAATGTTTTCCGCAAACCGCAAAATTTGCCAAACCTCTTGACAAAGCAGAAAATTAAGTGTATAATACAAACATGGACTAATGAGATAAACTCGGAGGACACAACTATGGTAAAAAACATTCCCGAAATTTTTGAAAGTGAAAGCAACTTCTGCCTGATTGTGTGGGAATATGAGCCTGTAACAGGCGGTGCACTTGTCAAGCTCTGTGCCGAGCGCCTCGGCTGGAAGAAATCCACCGTTTACACCGTCATCAAACGTCTTGCTTCAAGGGGAGTTATTTCCTCAGAAAATGGCGTTGTAACTTCGCTTGTAAGCAAAAAGGAGTATGCGCTTTCCAAAGTCAGAACAATTACCGAAAAGTACTTTGACGACGATTTTGATGCGCTAATCAAAGCATGGAAAAATCCCGGCGAAAGCACATTGAAAAAAGCCGAAGTTACCACTGCAAAAAACATTTACGGCGCAATTCCTGCTGATTCTGTAAGCAAGCCCGCCGGAAAAAGAAAAGCTTCCCCAAAAACAAAAGTTAAAACCCAAGAATCAAAGGTCCACATCGAAGAACAGCCGGAAAAAAGCGAAAAAACTGTTCAGACAAAAGCCATCCCCTCATTCTTGTTGTAATTTTCAACGTATATGCCACGCACAATTTGCGTTAATAAATTAGACCATTTGTAAAGGAGAAAACTATGCTCACTCAAGGAATAAAAGCTCCCGATTTCACCCTGCTTGACAAAGATGGAAAAAGCGTTTCGCTTTCCGATTTTCACGGTAAAAAAGTCGTCCTTTATTTTTACCCCAAGGACAACACTCCCGGATGCACCCGTCAGGCTTGTGCCTTCGCAGGTGCTTATAAGGAATTTCAAGAGAAAAACGTAGAAGTTATCGGCATAAGCAAAGACAGCGTTGCCTCCCATGTAAAATTTGCTGAAAAACATAATCTGCCATTTGTTCTTCTTTCCGACCCTGAACTCTCCGCCATAAAAGCATATGATGTCTGGCAGGAGAAAAAGCTCTATGGCAAGGTCAGCTTCGGAGTTGTCCGCACCACATTCATCATTGACGAAAACGGCTTTATTGAAACGGTCATGCCAAAGGTGAAGCCCGACACAAACGCCGCCGAGATTCTCGCCATGCTTTAAAAGCGAAAAAGATAAAGGTCTGTACCGGTAAGCATTTCAGTTGCTCCCGATACAGACCTTATTTTTTGCATTTATTCTTGTCACATGGGAAGTCCACAAGCCTTTATGACACACTCATAAAGAGTTTTTTCGTAGTCATAAGTGTAAGGATTCTCGATTTCACCTCTTACCATTTGTGCAAACTCGTGCATCATGGCATCGTATCTGTCATACGGTCCGAAGCGCAAATCATGTTTATGATTACCGTTCCACTTATGTTCTGTATCCTTGTGCGTGACTATTGTCGCCTCGGTGTACATAAGTCCTGTATCCGGGAAATATGCTTCCAAAGGCTTTATTTCAATTGTCGCCTCGCTTCCGCACACAACAAGCTGACGGCGTGAAAATCCGTCCACCTCACGGGCGCAGGTTTTTGCAAACGAAACACCATTTTTATAGTTAAAGAGTGCCATGCCGTAATCGAGTGAATCTACACCTTCAAGACCTGTTTTGCAGCTCTTGCACTCAATGCTGTCGGGTTTTCCCGCAAACTGCAGTATAAGGTCAACAAGGTGGCATCCCAAAAACATCATCATACCGCCGGGAACGCTGTTTAACCACTCACGCTTTTCGGGTTTGTGCTCGCAATCCATGTGCGCTTCCACGCTGAAAATCTCGCCGAGCACGCCTTTCTTTGCCTCGTCAAGAGCGTATTTTACCGCAGGATTGAAACGGTACATATACCCCGACTGAAATACAATGTTCTTTTCCTTGCAGGTGTCTATAAGCTTTGCAACAGATGCATAATCCGTTCCGCAAGGCTTGTCAACGTGCATTGGAAGACCCAAATCCGCTACCATCTGACCATATTTTGCAAGCTTTGTATCGTGAGTTTCAACGATAACGCAGTCAAGCCCCTCAATGTTGAGAGCCTGCTCAACGGTGAGGACAGGTGTGTCACCAATGAAACGTCTGTCACCGTTTGATCTCACTATATCTTCGGGGTGAGGGTCGGCGTAGGCGACGATTTCAAAGTCCTCGGTGAGCTTTTTTGCGCTTGCCATGGTCACTCCACCATGGTCATGCTCAACCCCGATTTGTATTGTTTTCAGTCTTTTGTTCATGGCGTTTCCTCCAAAATTTCAAAGTCAACTATCAAAAGCCAAGCTCGTCAGCGAGAATAAGGTAAGGATTAGTTTCAGTTCCGGTTGCTTCAAGCTGTGGCATAAGATGCTCGTTGGCAATATATGAGTTTCCGAAGCGGTTGCAGTATGCACCATTCTTGTTCTGCACATAGATATTGTCGAAATATTGTGCCTTGCTTGCACCGTCGTTTCCTGCAGTAATAATGCGTGTGCGGCTTCTGTCAAGGATGTTGTTTTTCACGATGTAATTGTGCGTATTTTCGGTGATTCTACCATTACGGATAAGGGCAGTAACACCCTGGTCGGGTCGCTGATCGTGACCAAAACCGCCGCCACGGCGAAGGATATTGTTTTCGATATAAACATCGTCATTGAACACGGTTGCCGTTCCGTCATCGCCAACAAAAATCTCTATGGCATAAACACAATCCTCAATAACGTTGTTTGTATAATGGATGTTCTTGTCTCCGATATTGCCGCATTTTGCACCCGACTGATGCGTGATGCCTGCATCATACGCCTGCCAGATATAGCAGTTATCGACGGTATAATTTACCGCCTGACCATATATCTCGATGGCGTTTCCGTAAGGAGTAGGCCAATTTCTTCCGAAAATTCTCTCGCCCTGAATTGAACCGCCTATCCAGCCGAACTCGCAGTTCTGAACAGTAAGTCCCTCGCAGTTTCCGGCACCGATACCATGAGAGCCGGCGTGCTTAATGCAGAGGTTATCTATGGTGACGTTTTTGTTTCCGCCGTTGCCGATGCAATGCTGCTTTTTGGACATCTCTATTTCGCTGTAAATCTCACCGGGGTTGCCCTCGTCGCAACGCAGATAGAGCGTGCCTGTTCCCATGTAATCATGGTAGAAGGTGTGATTTTCAACAATATCATGATAGTCCTTGAAAGGAGCTTTTGTTCTCACGTCGGAGAAAACGCCCTCAGGCTGTTCAAGCAGGAGAATCTTTCTTATCTGAAGCTTGTCGTCAAAAACAACGTTTCCGATGTCCTTTTCGCATGGCTCTTTATACGCCCACACACCCTTGACATCTGTTTCCTCCCAAAGATCGGGGTCGGCGCTGTTTTTGAACCATCCGCAGATGACAGGCTTTGCACCCTCTCCGTAGGCAGAATATGTAACACCGGTCTTTGTTTCAAGGTAGCCGCGGAAGAAATCGCCTCGTCTGAAAAACACACCGTCACCCGGCTCAAGCTCTGCTTTGCTTGCCTTGTCTAGGGTTTTCCAAGCAGTATTTTCGCTCTTTCCGTCTGCCTCGTCGTTTCCGTCAAGAGAAACATAATATTTTGTTCCCTTTACCTCAACCTTTGTTTCGGTTGCTCTGATTTCTGCAATTCTCTTTGCGGAAATCTCCTCAATAGCTTCTCTCACAGCCTCGTCGGAAATCTTTCCGCAAACTGCTTTGAGCTCCTCAATATACTGTTTTGCAGTTACTGCATTTTCACTAAGTTTGAATTTCATGTTTTTCGCCCTTCCTTTTCAAAAAACGGGCGGTGCAGAATCAGCACCGTCCGTATTATAACATCATAAAGTGCCTTGTTCAATGCATTATTCTGCCAAAATGAGGCAGTATTCTGCATTTATTCAGGTTATCTCAAGATATTTGTGTCACGCTTTTTTAACACCAAAAAGCTCGTCCTCATCAAAGAAACACGGCGTAATCTTAACCTCACCGTGAAGCTGTTTGTCGCTCACACGCCATTCGGGAGCAAGGCTCGGTCCGCAGGAATTTGAGCCGCTTCCACTCATGTAGAAATCAACATTTACAATTGTTTCCGCAAGTGGCTCAAGCTCATAATCGTGTTCAGTTTTGGTCAACTGCTCCGCAGTATAGTGACTTGCATTAAAGCTGAACTCACTTCCCTCGCCAAGATAAGCAAAGTGAAGTCCAAGTCCCTGAAGCGTGCCAACAGCGGCAAAACGTGTGCCGATATGAGAGGAATTTTCCTGGGGTCTGATATAATGCTCAAAATTGTCTGTAACAGAACTGCTGAAATGTCCCACTCTTGCGGCAAGATGCTTGTCGGGATAGCTTTCCATGGGTCCGTAGCCGAAATATGTCATTCTCTCGTTGCCCTCGGGCATTGTAAGTTCAAGACCGAATCTCGGTATAAAGGGCAGATAGAAGTCCCCGTGGCGGTTGCCAAGTGTTGCGTCAACAACAAAGGTAAGCGAACCGTCAATGCTCACGGTGTATTTTTCGGTGAAGTTTATAACAACGCTCTTTGCCTTTGGCGCAAGAACGCCCGTCATCGTGATAACAACCTCGTCCTCTCTCTCGGACACCATTTCAACCTTGTCCACACGGCGTGTCAGCTTGTCATAGCCTTCCTTTATCCACTCGTTCTTGATATTGCGGTCGTTGTCCATAGGCGCACGCCAAACTTTAAGTCCTGCAGGCTTTGCAAGCATTTCCTTGCCGTTGCAGAGAATCTGACTGAGGTTTCCAAGGCACTTATCAAAGAGATACGCTGTTTCTCCTGCGTCAACCTCAATATATCTTTCGTTTTCCGTCACATAAAGCGGCTCGGCATAATCAAGATTTCCGGCATATTCATCGTCGCAGTGCATGGTGAACAGTTCAAACTGATCTGTGCCCACCTCGTGACCTGCTTCAGCGTAGAAATATGGCTTGTTGGTAAGAGCCTTGATGTTGAGGAAATATTCACCGTCTACTTCAAAATCAAACGAATTGAACAACTTGTATGTTGCCTCTTTGCGAGGTGCAATTTCAGGTGCCGCAATTCTTCCGCTTACAACGGTTTTACCGTTACATTCAACGCTCCAATGGAAATCAAGATCAGAAAGGTCTGTAAAGTCACGGTAGCTTGTAATTTTAATTTCACCCGTTTCAAAATCAACAAGCTCAACCTTATATGGCTGATATGCCTTCTTCATTTCGAGGATACCCGTGTGAAGTCGTCTGTCGGGGTAAACAAGACCGTCAACACAGAAGTTTCCGCTGTTCGGATAATCTGTTTCACCAAAGTCGCCGCCATAGGTGTAACCCTTTTTACCATCAACATCAATCTCAACAGAGTGGTCAGTAAACTCCCACACGCAACCGCCAAAGAACTTATCGTTGGAACGCATTGCATCAACATATGCCTTGAGGTCTCCGGGGCCGTTACCCATTGCATGACAGTATTCGCACAGGTAAAATGGCTTTGCATCGTCCTTTTCAAGATACTTGAGAATATCTCCAACGCTCGGATACATATCGCTCTCAATGGGAGAAATATCAATGTACTTTGTTCCGGAATGTTTTTCACACGCCATTTGATAGTGGATTACAGCATCCTTGTTTCTTTCGAGAATGTAATCACGCATCTTGACATGATTCTCTCCGCAACCCGACTCATTGCCAAGCGACCAGAATAAAACGCAAGCGTGATTCTTATCTCTTTCAAACAGACGAGCCGCCCTGTCAACATACGCAATTTCATATTCAGGCATATTTGAAACGTAGCTGAAGCTGTCCATAAAGCTTGAATCGGGAGCTATTTTCATCCTTATTGCACCGTGGGTTTCAAGATCTGCCTCGTCAACAACATAAAAGCCCATTTCATCGCAAAGCTCTGTGAATCTGGGGTCGTTGGGATAATGCGAGGTGCGGATTATGTTAACGTTGCAACGCTTCATAATCTTAAGGTCGTTTACTATGTGGTCAAAAGGAGTGGTATGACCAAGTATCGGGTGAGAGTCGTGACGGTTTACGCCAAGGCCCTTAACCTTTTTGCCGTTTATGTAAACAATTCCGCCCTTAATTTCAATCTTCTTGAAACCGACCTTCTGAACAATAACTTCGTCACCGCAATAAAGAATGAGTGTATAAAGATTCGGTGTTTCAGAGGACCACAGCTTCACCTCCGGCACTTTTACCGAAATTGAAGCCTTGCACTCGCCCTCTGCGATAAGGGAATCAGAACCTGCATCATAAAGCTCATATCTTGCCTTTTTCGCACCCACATAGGAGATATCAGCCGAAAGAGTGCCGACGGAGAGCTTTTTATCGAGGGTAGGCTTTACGAAAATATCGGAGACTCTTTCCTTATCTCTTGCAAGCAGGTAAACCTCTCTGAAAATACCGGACATTCTCCACATATCCTGGTCCTCAAGGTAGCTTGCGGCACACCATTTCATGACAATAAGGGAGATCGTGTTCTCACCGGGGAGCACATATTCCGAAACATCAAACTCGTTTGTGCTGTGGCTAACCGTTCCATATCCAACAAACTTTCCGTTTATGTAAAGATAAAATGCGCTGTCAACGCCCTCGAAATTGAGGAACACATCTCTCCTGGCAAAGTTTTCCGAAAGAGTAAAAGTGCGTGTGTAAAGAGCACAAGGGTTTTCGTTGGGAATATAAGGAGGATCACAAGGGAAAGGATAATCTGCATTTGTGTAATTGGGAACATCATATCCCTTACCGAGGGACATCTGCCAGCTCTGCGGAACATTTATTGTATCAAAACATCCACAGTCGCAAACCTCAAAGTCCTCGCTTCCGGGGTCTTCTTCAAGGTCGCAAAGTCCGTTTTCATAAAACTTGAAAAACCACTCACCACAAAGGCTTTTAAAATATGGAGAGCGATTTCTCTTGCCTGCAAGGGCATTGGACTTGCAATCATAAGGGATAAAATAAGCTCTTGGAGCTTCGGTATTAACGTGTGGCACCTTGGGATCAAGGTGGTAAAGGGGTTGCTTTATCATTGGCTTTTAACCTCCGTTGAATTCGTTTTTATAATTTCAAATGCTTTTAAACAAGCCGTTTCTGCTTTCAAAGCAGTATTTTGGGGTCATATTCAGGCTTTTTATAAAGCTTTGAACCCTCTATGTCGTTTTTAAAAACATCCTGCCATTCTTTTCCGTTATAGTCCTCGATTGAGATGCTCACCCAATGTGAACCGCACCCAAGAGTCTTTGTAAGTGCTTCTTCAAGGGCAGCGGCAAGCTGTTTTTTCTGCTCCTCACTTCTTCCCTCAATCATTTTTACGCTGATATGCGGCATAACAAATACCTTCCTTTCAAGCTTGATAAAAATACTGCTTAACTATTCTGCTGTCTTAACTTTTTAATCTCACGGTTCTTTTCTGCCTTGACCTTTTTAATCTTGGCTTTCATCTTTTTCTTTTCATTTTTGCGAATTTTCGCCATGCACACAAATGCGCCCACCGCCGCCGCAAAACCAAGCATCATAACAAGAAGCTGGAGAATAGACTTGTCACACTTCCATGTTCTGTCCATGCTCAAAATCGGCTTCTGAGGCTCATTTTTGTTTTCAAGGCTCAATTCCATCCGTGTCCTTTTGCGGATAACATAGCTGTCAAGAATCTTTGCACCCTCGCAAATATCCGAGACGATTCCAAGAACAACCTCCGCAACTCCACCCGAATTGTTTGTTTTCATAAAATAACCGTCCTTTCTTCGGAAAGACTCCCTTTCAAAGCTGTCGTCATATCCGAAAGGCTGTGTAAAAACAATGTGACAAACCCACATTGTACACTACGGTTACAGTATATCCGATATTTATTAATTGTAAACATAGTTTTTATGAATTTTTCCCATTATTTTGTATTTTAAGCAAAAAGGCAAAACTCGCCTTACTGTTTCTTTTCAACAGAAAGTTCAGCCTTTCCGTCGGCATAATCTATCCGATAATCAAAAATCGGCTGTTCACCTTTTGCAACTGTCGCAAACCTTTCTCCCATGCTTTCAGCTTTCACATTTATTCCGAAAGGCGAAAGATCAATTCCGCCGGGTTCCGTGAGCCTCGCAGACCTGAAATTTTCAAAGCCAAAGTCAAGCAGCTGCATATGGACATCCCAATCATCAGGGCAGCCCAAAGTAACCGCAACAAGCATTGTGCCATCCCTTTCAGCACTGCTCACAAGGCACCTCCCTGCCACCTTTGTAAATCCTGTTTTCATACCACAGGCTCCGTCATAAAACGAAAGCAATTTGTTGTGGTTCGTGAAATGGCGCACCTTTTCACCCGAAACCTCCGAGAATTCTCCTCCACACACAATGCTTTTCGACGAAACAATGCGGGCAATTTCATCTTTCTCCAATGCGGCGCAGGCAATAGCGGCAAGCTCACGGGCAGTTGTATAATGGTTTTCGTCATGCAGTCCATGGGGATTTGTAAAATGAGTATCAGAAAGGCCAAGGCTCTGCGCTTTATCATTCATTTTTTGCGCAAAAGCCTCAAGCGAACCGCAACAAGCAATGGCAATTGCCGTTGCCGCATCGTTTCCCGATTCAAGAAGCAAACCGCAAAGAAGGGTTTGTGCGCTGACAGTTTCGCCGGCTTCAAGATAAATTGAGCTTCCCTCAACACCTGCCGCTTCAGGTGTTATTTTAACCGCTGTCCGGGGGTCAAGCATATCTGCGGCAACGAGAGCTGTCATTATTTTTGTTGTGCTTGCCATGGGAAGACGCTCATTTTCGTTGCTTGCATAAAGCACCTCCCCTGTCCTTGCATCAACAACAATCGCCGCCTTTGCATAACCCGAAACCTGCGCCAACACATTTGCCGCCCTCATGGGAATAACCGGCATAACATCAACATAAACGCCATTTTGGCAAGCCCTTTCCGCAAAAACACCTGCAGAAAAAGAATCAGGTTTACCCCATACAAGCTTGATAAACGGAGATACAATAACTGCAGCTCCGAAAAACATCAGAACCGCCATTGAAAAACCTTTTTCCGCATTTGTTCTTGAATAACTTGCTCTGCCATCTGCACCTTTTCTATTCGCATACATTCTTTTGCGCTTGCTCTTTTCCTTTTTCGTTCCCCACTCGTTCTTGTTATAAAAAGTCTTAATATCCAACTTGTCCTCACCAATCCTTTCCGTTTTTATGATTATATGTGCGTTTTTTTGTAAAAAGTCCTTTAAATTCACAAACCCTTTACAATGAGTTTCGCACCATGTGAAACAAAAGGAGTAAAATGTGAGAAACAGAGTGGAGTAAAAGTTACTTTTTGTCAAAGATTTCATCTTTGTTTAGAATTTTCCATTCACCCGGAGGTTATATGAACATATTCAATTCTGTTGCTTATAAGCTTAACAAATATCCCAAAGGCGAAGTTACCGTTATTATTGCGGCAGGCGGAAGCGGAAGCAGAATGGGCGGGGTATCAAAGCCGCTTATAGAGCTTTGCGGAAAACGTGTCATTGATTACAGTATCGAGGCTTTTTCAGCTTGTCAGGCTGTGGGCAGAATATTTATAAGCGCAAAAGGCGACGATTTGCCAATATACAATGAAATTGTGAAAACGGGAAAATACCCCAAGCTTAAAGGCGTTGTCAAAGGCGGTGACACACGCTCCGAATCTGTTTCAAACGCATTTATCCACGCCATGAAGGACGGTCAGACGGATTTTGTTGCAATTCACGATGGCGCAAGACCTCTTATAACAACCGCCGAAATTGATGCCGCCATAAAAACAGCGGCAAAATACGGTAGCGGCGTTTGTGCGGTAAGAGTCCGGGACACAGTAAAACGAGCTTCAAAGGGACTTCGTGTAACAGACTCCGTTGAGCGTGACGGACTTTTCCTCATTTCAACTCCGCAGGTTTTTTCAACAGACATTTATCACACCGCCCTTTCCATTGCACGCAAAAAAGCACAAGATGATGGAAAGAGTGTCGTTGATTTCACCGATGACAGCAGCCTTGTTTCCGAGGCAGGTTTTGAAATCATGCTTTCCGAGGCAAGCTCGCAGAACATCAAAATCACCTATCCCGAAGATATCGCAATTGCCAATGCCATTTTGCAATCACGAACCCCGGACAAAATCTGATCTCAGGAGGAAAACACACATGAGCAACATAAGAATCGGTCATGGCTATGACGTTCACAGACTCACCGAAAACAGAAAGCTGATTCTCGGCGGAGTTGAAATTCCGCACACACTCGGACTTCTCGGTCATTCAGATGCAGATGTCCTTGTTCACGCCCTCATGGACGCAATGCTCGGAGCGCTTGCCCTTGGCGACATCGGAAAGCATTTCCCCGACACAGATGACAATTATAAAGATATTTCAAGCATAAAGCTTCTTAGGCATGTGGTAAACCTTTGCAAAGAAAAAGGCTACACTCTTTCAAACGCAGACATCACCGTCATTGCCCAAAAGCCAAAGCTGTTGCCCCACATTCAGACAATGCGCCAAAACATCGCCAACACTTTAAGCGTTTGCATTGATTGCATAAACATCAAAGCAACAACCGAAGAAAAGCTCGGCTTCACAGGGCACGAGGAAGGTATTTCAGCTCATGCAGTCGTCCTTATGGAAAAGCTTTAAAAACATCCATAATCGCAAAATAAAAAACGGGATTGTATCGCATATGATACAATCCCATTTTCATTATCAAATAATAACAAAGTCAAATCAGCCAATAAGCCATGCCTTTGCCTCGTCCCACATTTCGTCTGCACTCTTGCCGACGGACTTGGGGAATCTGATTTCTGCACCCTCAAGAGCCGCAAGAGGCGCAGGAATTTCTGTTTTTGTTATTTCGCTGAGCTTTCTCACAACGTCAAATCCCTCAGGAATATCCTTTTCGCCAAGAGATGCAAGAACATCTGCCGCAAATTTATAAGGACTTGCGGTGGAAGCGGTGACAATCTTAACACCGTCCTTTTTGTCGCATTTCTTTGAGCAGTAAAGACCTACTGCCGTGTGGGTGTCAATAAGATAGGAATACTCCTCAAAGGTTGCCTTGATGGTTGCGGCAGTGTTTTCCTCAGAGCAGAATTCGGCTTCAAAAGTTTCGGTTATCTTGGCAAATGTTTCAGGGTCAACGGTGTATTTGCCCGTTTCGGCAAGCTCTTTCATCCAGCCTGCTGTCTTTTGTGCGCCTGCAATTGTGTAAAGAAGTCTTTCAAGGTTTGAGGAAATGAGAATATCCATAGACGGTGACATGGTTGTGTGGAATGCACGATTGCGGTCATAAGTTCCGGTCTTAATAAAATCGGTGAGAATATTGTTGCTGTTGGAAGCGCAGATAAGGCGACGAACGGGAAGCCCCATTCTCTTTGCAATATATGCGGCAAAAATATTGCCGAAGTTTCCTGTGGGAACAGTTATGTCAATCACATCTCCCGGCTTTATATCCTCTGCGGCAAGCATATCGCAATACGCGCTGATATAATAAACAATCTGAGGTGCAAGTCTTCCCCAGTTAATTGAGTTTGCACTTGAAAGAAAATATCCCATGCTGTCAAGCTCTGCGGCGGTTTGAGCATCGGAGAAAATCTTTTTCACTCCGCTTTGTGCATCATCAAAGTTGCCCTTGATAGCGCAAACATAAACATTTCCACCCTTCTGAGAGGTCATCTGAAGCTTCTGCATTGCGCTCACGCCGTCTTCCGGATAAAACACCATTATCTTAACCTTGTCCGCATCTGCATATCCTTCAAGTGCCGCTTTTCCGGTGTCACCGGAGGTTGCAACAAGAATGAAAGCAGTTCTTTGCTCTCCGGTTTTGCCAAGTGCCACCGAGAGAAGACGAGGCATAATCTGAAGTGCCATATCTTTGAAAGCACAGGTAGGGCCATGCCACAATTCAAGTATTCTATGGGTGTCCCCAAGTGCGCTAAGGGGGGCTGCGCCGCCAACAAATTTCTCCTCGGAATAAGCCGCCCCTGCAGCTTTGAGAAGCTCTTCTTCTGTATAATCTTCAAGGAAAAGTCCAAGAACCTTTGCGGCTCTTTCAACATATCCCAAAGGAATAAGCGACTTTATAAAATCGCCGTCAATTGTCGGGATTCTTTCGGGCATAAAAAGTCCGCCATCCTCGGCGATGCCCTGCTTAATTACCTGTGCGGCACTTTTTGCCGCAAGAACCTTTGCTGTGTTCCTTGTGCTTGTGTAATTCATTTTTCAAAATCCTTTCTGTTATGTGAAAGTAAAAAGCTTTATTTAAGTATGCGGTCAAAAAAATCCACCGCATTTTTCCACATTACTCCCTCTGCAGCTCCTTTGCCGATTCCTCTCGCCAAAAGCTCTTTTTCAACCTTTGTCATACACGAAACATCCGTTATTCCGACAGAGGTTTGCGTACCATCAAAATCGCAGCCAAGACAAATGCAACCCGAAACCACATCGCCAAGCCCTATATAATGCTCAATGTGATCGCAAAATTCCTTTACAAAAAGCTCTGCATCATCAGGAAGCACCTCTGCATATTTTCCCGCAATGTGCTTCGCACACACGCTCACACCAATAACTCCGCCGCTTCCTGCAATTGTTCTCACCTGTGTATCCGAAAGATTGCGCCTGTGACCGCAAATAGCAGCAGCATTTGAATGTGTTGCCACAATTGGCTTTTGCGAAATGTTCACCGTATCCCAGAAACTCTTTTCCGACATATGGGAAACGTCAACCGTAATCCCCAGCGTCTCACATTCCTTAATAAGCTTTTTGCCGAAATCCGTAAGCCCCTCCTCCGAGTCATACGCCCCTCCGCAAAGCTCATTTCCTCCCCACACCGGTGTCAGCACACGCACTCCGTATTCACGAAGCACAGCAAGCCTTGAAAGGTTATCGCCAACAAGTCTTGCGCCCTCAATCGAGGGAATGATAACGGGAAGCTCTGCAGACGTTTTCAAGCTACATTCTTCAATTTCTCTTCCGAGATTTTCAAACATGGCAAAAAAATCAGAATAACATTCATCCGGACTTCTTTTTGGGTCAGACCAGAACGCCATAACCTGAAGCACGCTGTGAATATCCGATTTTTCGCATTTTTCAACAGTAAATGCAGTGTTTCCGTCATAAAGGGAAGTTTTTCGCTTATAAAGCTCGTAGGGAGTATCACAATGCAAATCCGCAAGCTTCATTTCGGGTGGCTCCTTTTACAATATGTATTAAGTAAAAATCAGAACCTTTTCGCCGTGTTCGGAAGCAGATTAAGTCCCTCAATATGGGAAAGCAACGAAATTCCGTCGCTTTGCTGTCTGAGGGCAATAATGTCTATTCTCACGCTCATTGTCCCGTCCGGACCAACGCCGTCAGGCATACCCTTTTCGGCAAGGAAAGCAAGTGCACATTTTTTAACGGTTTCAATTTTCTTTCTTGTAACCGATGCCATCGGGGACCATGTGCCGCTTCTCATTTTTACCTCTGTAAATACAATATATTTGCCAATCTTTGAAATTATATCTATTTCTCCGCCCCGACAAGTGTAATTTCTGCAAAGAATTGTGTGTCCTTTTGAAATAAGCACCTCGCAGGCAAAATCCTCGCCAACGTTGCCTTTATATCTTGCAACCTCCTCGGCACTCATGTAGAAATCGTTGTCATTCACCTGATTTTTCCTCTTTTGCCGCCTTTTTTTCAAAATATTTTTTGAAAAAGCTTTGCCTGTGAAGCGGACAAAGTCCATATTTTTCCACCGCTTCATAATGCACTTTTGTACCATATCCCTTATGTTTATCAAAAGCATATTGGGGATAATTTGCGTGCAAAACCTCAACACAGTATTTGTCTCTTTCCGTTTTTGCAAGTATAGATGCCGCCGCAATTGAGGGCGAAATACCATCGCCGCCAACAATCGCTTTTGCATTTATGCCAATTCTTTCAAAACCTCTTTCCATGTTGCCGTCAACAAGAGCCGTTGCACACTTCACGGAAAGACCGCTGATTGCACGCCTCATTGCAAGAAGCGAGGCTTCAAGAATATTCATGCTCTCAATCTCTTCAACCTCGGAAAAAGCAATGCACCACGAAACCGCCTCATTTTTTATGCGCTGTGCAAGCATATCACGCTTTTTTTCCGAAAGCTTTTTTGAATCGTCAAGCAAGCTCACAAGCTCCTCTGCGCCCTCTCTCGGCAAAACAACCGCCGCCGCATAGACACGGCCTGCAAGCGGACCTCTGCCTGCCTCATCTGTGCCGCACACAATTCCGAGGGGAGAATACTCGTCCTCATAACGCCACGTCAGATTATTCATTCCAACATTCTCCCTTTACTGTTCAAGAGTCATTCTGCCAATCTTTCCTGCTCTGAATTCGTCAAGCAGCATCACAGCGCATCTGAGATAATCCACCTCGCCGCCGGAAATCAGAAAGCCTCTTTTCCTGCCGATAAGCTCAAACACTTCATAGTGCATAAGTCCCTCAATTTCGGACATTTCAAGTCCATATCTTTCGCATAGCAACTCGGGATACATCTGAACAAGCTTTTCACAAAGCAACACCGCAACTTCTTCCCTGTCGAGAATCTCATCCCTTATCGCGCCGGTAAAAGCGAGCATAAGTCCTGTTTCTTCGTCGTCAAATTTCGGCCACAGAATACCCGGAGTGTCAAGAAGCTCAATGCTGTCCCTGACGGTAATCCATTTATTTTCACGGGTAACACCCGGTCTGTCCTCTGCCTTTGCCTTTACCCTGCCGCAAAGCTTATTTACAAGAGTTGATTTTCCGCAATTGGTCACGCCGAGAATCATCGCCCTCGGAAGCCTGCCACTCATTCCCTTTGCCTCAAACCTTGCAAGCTTGTCCGCAAGAATTTCCCTTATTGCCGGAACAATATCCGAAACCCCTTGACCTGTAACACAATCGGTAAATACCACCGTATCGCCTTGCTTCTTAAGACGTTCACGCCACACATCGCACATTCTCGGGTCAGCAAGAGAAGCTTTGTTCATAACAAGAATTCGTGGCTTGCCATTCAGAATCTCATCAATCTTCGGGTTACGGCTTGAAACAGGGATTCGTGAGTCACAAAGCTCAATCGCAATGTCAACCATGCTCAAATCTTCCGTAATCTGTCGTCTTGCCTTTGCCATATGACCGGGATACCACTGAATTATCTTGGAAATTCTTCTCTCCTGAACAGGGGCATCATTTTCCGGTTTCTTCTTTTTTTTGAAGCCGCCTTTGGGCTTCCAGTTATTATTCTTTTTTACTGCCATAAAACCTCAAACTTCACCGGCATAAAGCCGTCAATATCATTTTTATATAAAATATAGCACAACGTTACATTTAAAATTCAATACTATTCAACAACACCAAATCCGCCAAGCGGAAAAATCCTGAAATAAACCTTTCCAAGGCAATCTCTGACATCAACCGTCCCGAACATTCTGCTGTCGGAAGAACCGTTGCGATTATCGCCCATAACAAACATTTCGCCTTTTTTGATTTCAAGAGGATACATATCCTTACCGATATTCATTGGTTGACCTTCCACAAATCTGATATAAGGCTCATCAATCTTTTCTCCGTTTACGGTTACTGTCCAGGTTTCAGGTTCAATATCAATAACATCCCCCTCTGTTGCAATAACCCTTTTAACAAGCGCATTATCCCCGTAGGCATCAGTGCGAAGAATAACAATATCGCCTTTTGTCGGTTCATACCCGATTCTTGAAACAACAAGCCTGTCAAGATGCTGCAAAGTATTTGTCATCGAGCTTCCGTCGACAGTAACAATGTGTCCCACCAAAGTAAAGATGAAAATAACCCCGCACAAAGCCATAACAAACATCGAAAGATACTCATAAATATCCCTTGCCGCCTGTTTTGCCGATATTCTTTTATTTGCGCCCTCATTTTCGGGGGATTTTTTATTGTTTTCGGGTTGATTCATTCAAACCACCTCATTTGATAATAATTCCACGTTTACTATTATACACCGTAAATATGTCAAAATCATCGGGGTTTTTTTAAATATGTGAGTATAGTGATTGCTTGCATTAGCACACTTGCCATCAAAACCAAAGCGGAGAGCCTCATCAAAAAGCTCTCCGCCCATAGTTTAATTTTCAATATTTCACGCCAACAGCATCCTGTCATTGGCAAATTCACCATTGCTTGCCTGCTCAAATTTTCCGAGCAAATCCGCAACGGTAAGCTGCTGCTTTTCCTCGCCGCTAACATCAAAGATAATCTTTCCGTCATGCATCATTATAAGCCTGTTGCCAAGACGAAGCGCATCCTTCATGTTGTGGGTTATCATAAGCGTCGTCAGCTTGTTTTCGGATACAATCTGATTTGTTATGTCAAGCACCTTTGCGGCAGTTTTCGGGTCAAGCGCAGCGGTGTGCTCGTCAAGCAAAAGAAGCTTTGGTCTGTTCATCGACGCCATAAGAAGCGTCACAGCCTGCCTCTGTCCACCTGAAAAAAGTCCAACCTTTGCAGAAAGTCTGTTTTCAAGACCGAGGTCGAGGGTGGAAAGCTGTTGCCTGAACAACTCTCTCTCCTTTTTGGTAATTGCCCACTTGAAGTTCTTTTTCTTTCCTCTGAGCATGGCAAGCACCATGTTGTCCTCAAGCCACATTTCCCCGGCCGTTCCAACCATCGGATCCTGAAAAACTCTGCCGATAAATGATGCTCTTTTGTATTCGGGAAGCTTTGTCACGTCGTGACCGTCAATGTGAATACTTCCTTCATCAACCAAATAAGTCCCCGCAACAGCGTTGAGAAGCGTTGATTTGCCCGCTCCGTTTCCGCCTATTACTGTCACAAAATCTCCATCGTTGAGCGTCAGCGAAAGGTCATTAAGCGCAACCTTTTCGTTTACCGTTCCGGGGTTGAATACTTTTGTTATACCTTTTATTTCAAGCATCTTATTCAACCTCCTTGTGCTTTTTATTATGTACAGGTGCGGTAAAATAAGTTTTTTTGATATAGGGAACGGCAAGGAAAATTGCAACAACAATTGCCGAGAACATCTTGAGAAGCTCTGCGTCGATTCCCATGAAAATGACAACCTGGTACACGCTCTGATAGATAACGCCACCAAGCACCACGCAGAAAAGGCGCACCGCAAAATTCTGTGCCTTAACAGGAAGAAGCGAGAAGATAACGTCGCCTATAATAACCGCCGCAAGTCCTATAACTATTATACCTCTGCCGTTATTTATATCGGCATTTCCCTGATACTGTGCAAGAAGCGCACCCGAAAGGGCAACAAGTCCGTTGGAGAGGATAAGTCCCACAACCTTGATTACATCGGTATTTACGCCCTGGGCTCTTGCCATACGTTCATTGCATCCCGTGGCTCTGACGGCTGTGCCGAAGCGTGTGCCGAAAAAGCAATAGGTAAGTGCGATAATAACAACGACAAAAAGTGCAAGCGTTGCCATAGATACATACACATATCTTCCGCTGAGGATAAGGTCATACTTGAGAACAGGAAGCGGAAGGTTTGCCTTTCCCATGATTTTCAGGTTAACCGACCACAGAATAAGCTGTGTCAGAATACCTGCAAGAATCGCAGGTATACCGAGAAATGTGTGGAAAACGCCCGTAAGAAGTCCTGCCAGCATACCTGCCATTATTGCCACAAGCATGGCAAGCCATACATTGCAGCCTCCCGTAATAAGCACGGTACACACCGCCATGCCCGTAACAATCGAGCCGTCAACAGAAAGGTCCGCAATATCAAGCACCTTGTAAGTTATAAAAACGCCTATCGCCATTATGCCCCAGATTATACCCTGATCCACAGCACCCGGCAAGGCATTGAACACCTTTAAAATATTCATTGTTTACTCCAATTTCGCCGAAAAGTGCCGCAGCGACAAAAGCGGCGGCACAATCCGTATGATAAATTAACAAATTTTATTCGATAGGCTCATATTCTTCGGGAAGTTCGACACCGAGTTCTTCGCAGATTGCCGCATTATACTGCTTAACAGGGTTGGGGTCGTAGTCGATAGCCATTTCGGAGATGTCTGCTTTTCCTGTGAGAACGTCTACCGCCATGTTACCGGTCTTCTTGCCGAGCTCATAGTAGCTGATTGAGTAGCAAGCAACGCCACATCCTGTACAAGTACCGGAGTCACCTGTGATAATAGGAGTCTTTGTGGGGAGAACAACGTTGTTGATTGTCTCTGCACATTCAGCCGCCTTGTTATCTGTAGGAACATAAATCACATCGGAGTCAGCCGCACACGCCGCAGCTACTGTTGCGATGTCGGAGGAGTCTGTGAAGGAATACTCTGTAACGGTAATGCCCTTGCCTTCAAGATATGCCTTTACAACGTCAACCTGGTATCTGGAGTTTGCTTCCGCAGAGCAGAAGAGGATACCAACCTTCTTTGTTTCAGGGAAAAGGTCAATAATCATCTGTGCCTGATCGTCAAGGGGTGCAAGGTCAGATGTACCGGAAATGTTTGTACCAACAACGCCGTCAAAATTGTCAATTCCGAGAGCAACGCCATATTCGGTAATGGATGTTCCGAGAACAGGAATGTCAGCTGTTGCATTTGCAGCCGCCTGAAGTGCACCTGTTGCGTTTGCCATGATAAGGTCAACGTCCTTTGTTACAAAGTCATTGACAATCGTAACGGCTGTGCTGTTTTCGCCTGCCGCATTCTGTTCGATAAAATCAACATTCTCTTCGCCAAGAGCCGCAACAACTGCGTCCTTAAAGCCCTGTGTAGCCGCATCAAGAGCCACATGAGGAGCGAGCTGGCAAATACCGATTGTGTATTTTCCGTCGTCCTTTGTTCCGCAGCCAACAAGTGCTGTCATGCACATAAGTGCGCAAAGAGCCAATGCAATAATCTTTTTCATGATGTAAAAACTTCCTCTCAAATGATATGTATTTTTTCAGACGGTAACCCGTCCGAAAGTATTTTAAAGTATAGCACAAGATTTTTGCGGTGTCAACCTTATTTGTTACGATTTTGTAAAAAAACATGCCAGAACGTATCACATTTGGACACGAAATTCCAAAATGTCAATTCTTCATACCATTATGTCGTTTTTCACACAACAAAGCCAAAAGGCACTTTAAATTCACAAAAATTGCATTCAAAGTGTAAAAAAACATCGGGTTTTCCGCAGCCGTTTCATGCGCAAAACCCGATAACCAACACACTAAGTCCTTGCAAGCAAAAGCTCTTTACTTATGCCGCAAGCTGTAAAACAACCTTTAGAAGAGCATACATAAGCGGAATTGTAACAACGCTTAATGTATGCGAAATCATCGCCATCGAAGCACCCGTTTTTGCATCCGAGCCATATGCCGCCGGGAAGACAACCGTGTTAAGTCCGAGGGGAGTTGCATATCCAAACAGCGCAAAGGTAAGAACAAGCTCATCTGCGCCCAAAGCCATGAGCACACCCAGAATAACAACCGGGATAACAAAAAGGCGAAGAAATGTTGCAACATAAACTTTTTTATCATTAAGAAGCGTTTTGAAATCATAGCTTCCTATAACAAAGCCCGTAAGTATCATGGCAAGAGGTGCCATGCACGCCTTGCAGCTGTTAACCGTATCCATAATAAAAGCGGGAATCTTATCACCAACACCGCACAGACCCACAATCGCTCCTGCGAAAATGGCTATAAAAATCGGATTTGCAAGATTTTTAAGGAGGCTTCCCTTATTTTCGCCTTTCGGAATAAGGATATAGATACCCCATGTGTAGCAAACGGAATAAAGGGGAATTGTGAAAAGCAAATATATGTAAAGCATATCCTGCACACCTGCATTTTGTGCAAGAGGAGTGCCGTTGAGAATTGCCGGCACAATCGCATTTCCCATAAATCCGAAATTGGCAAACGTAAGCGCATACTTATAAATATTCCTGCGGTAAGCGTCATCCTTGACAAAAACCTTTGAGAGCGGCACCGCAATCACTATTGCCAACACAACAGCCACCGCACTGTATAGAATTATGTTATAATACTTTGAAATCGAATCCACCGTACAATTCACCGCAAATGTGCTGAATGCAAGTGCAGGCACGCACACATAATTTTCAATCTTGGACATGGTTTTATCCGCATTGTCGGGAAGCATATTTTTCTTTTTGAGAACAAACCCGATTATAATGCAAAGAAACATAACAAGCATGGGCGAAAGTGTCGCAATAAAAGTCTGTGTCATTTTTATCTTGTCTGACATATGAGTTTTAAACAAACTCAATTTCAGACTCTCCTTTCTGACATATGGTATTGGGAACATTGTTATTATTATAACAGATTTTCTTTGGAAATTCTACATTATAATAAAAATTCCAATTGTGAAAACAGACGAAGTTTTTGGCTTCGTCTGTCTGTTTTATCAGCATATTGCAAAATTCTGCCTCATTTTGAAAGAAACTGCACTATTTTTTCAATATTCTCATTTGCCGCCTCAACTCCAAGCATGTGTGCTTGCCTGAGATTTTCCGCATCATGCTCAATATGCCCTGTGGGAAGCGGCGACTTGGGGCGAATAACCAGAATTTCGCCTTTCTTTTCCTTTTCGGCAATATACGCGGTGGTTTCGTTATACATCTCGTGGCGAATTTTCATTGCTTCATAAATTCCGGGATACTTACCAAGAGTAGCTTTGACAATAGGAAGCATTTTGTTCCTCTGCTTCACATATCCCCGGGGTTGAGTGAGCACAACCACATTTCTGTCATACCCCATGCTTTCAAAATACTTAATGGGTATTGAATCCGAAATTCCTCCGTCAAGCATTTTTTTGCCGCCAACCTCAACAATTCTTGAAACAAGCGGCATGGAAGCCGAGGCACGCATCCATTCAAGGCTCTCTCGGTCGCACACATCAATTTTTCTGTAAACGGGTTTTCCCGTAACAACATCAGTACAGCCAACATGAAACTCCATCGGATTTGCCGCAAAGGCGTCGTTGTCAAAAACATCAAGCTCAAAAGGGATTTTATTATAGCAAAAGTCTGCGCCATAGAGGTCACCTGTTTTGATAAGTGAACGATAACTGCAATACCGGGGGTCTTTGCAATACTTCACGTTATATCGCAAAGTTCTTCCTGCCTGCCCGGACTTAAAATTGCAGCCAAACACAGCCCCTGCCGAAACGCCAATCATTCCGTCAAATTTTATCCCTTTTTCCGTGAACACATCAAGTATTCCCGCCGTAAAAAGTCCTCTCATTGCGCCGCCTTCGAGGATAAGTCCTGTTTTCATAAAATACCGTCCTGTTGATGTTTGATTTTCTATTGCCGATTTTCAAATGCGATTATTTGTGTACAAGAATAACCGAAACAGCGGTGAAAAGTCCCTCGTTCGGGGATGTTTCAAGTTCATTTGCCGTCACATACACAGCTTTGAATGATCCGGTTTTTCCGTCAAAATTGTTTTTTGCTGCATTTGAGGTAAGAATTAAATCACTCCTGAGTGCTGACCAGGCATCTGAAATGTCATATTCAACAAAAACGGTTTTATCGTCAACATAGTAACAATTGCTGTCGTCTTTAAGTTCTATAATTTTCGCTTCGGCATCATATGCCGCAAGCTCGCACCAGCCGAGGTTTCCAACTTTATCATCAAAATCGTATATGTCAAGATCCGGCTCGCCTTGTTCCAATATCGAGCCAAAGCTGTAATCATCCATTATATAGCCCTTTGAGGTTATGCCAAGAAGCTCTCCCTGTTCAAGAAGCATTTCGTATCCGTAAAAGGCTTCATATGTTCCGATATTGCCCGTTTTTGTGTCATAAGCACTTACATAATATACGTTTCCGCTGTCGGTTGGATCGATTTCATAGCTGTTGACGATTGCAAATCCCGTAATTTTTCCCGGATAAATTTCAATTTCTCTGTCTGTTTCTCCGTAGAAAAAGCTGAGGTTTTCGTTTCTCATGGTCTTTGAATTGTTACCCACAACCACAGTCACTTTGTCAAAGTAAAAATCATGAGCAAAATCAGGGAGATTTTCATAATCATATGCGCTTATAACAGGTTCTCCCTCGGCATCAACGCTCTTTATAATAATCTTTGTATAGTCCTTAACAGTTAATTGTTTAAATGTTGTTTCGTTATTCTCACCATATGTAAAACTGTCGGAGTATTCACTTTCACCGTCGGAGGTAATGATGTAGCTATAACCAACCTTCTTTATAAGAGCAACATTCTCTGCTGTAAATGCAAAGATAGCACCTTCACTGTTTCCAATGTCACTCTCGTCATATAAAAGAACATCGCCATCATTATAATCTTCTATTTCAAGAGTTCTGAAAATATATCTTCCCTTATGGTCTTTCTGTGCCACTGCCGGCTTGCCCACATATTCCGAGAAATCATATTCATAATAATCTTCATCGTAGCATGGGATATATCCCTTCCATTTAGATTCATAGTCAACCATAAACTGAGTAATCTTCTTGACAGGAACATAGGTAGTTTTTCCGTCCTCAATGATAGTCAAAAGATCTCTATTGACAATTATATCATCCTCTTTAATTGCATATTCTGTCACCTGACTGTCAAGCACCATACCCCAGTTCTCATCCTGGCTGAAGCTTGCCGAAGCAGGAACAGGTCTGAAATCCAAAGCCTCGGAGGGCAATTCGTCCCACGCTTCACCATAAAGCATCACAAGGTTTTCCATTTTTGTCACGCCGGGATTGTTCTGCACCATAACAACAGCATAGTAAAGCTCTGTTTCCTCGGCAATTTTATAGATTTCATCCCCGGTATAGCTCAGGCAAATCCACTCATCTTCCGCATCATAACCCGTCAGCACAATCTGCGAATAGTCCTTGACAGCAAGGCTCACAAATCCCGCCTCTGCCGTATCTGAAAGGGTAATGCGTTTTGTAACATCATCAAACGAAAGCCAAACTTCCTCCGAAGTATACATATACGCACTCTCAGCATCGTCCCCCTCAAGAACAGAGCTGTCATTATAGTCACTTTCGGAAAGAAGTTTAAAGTAATAACCCTCGTCATCGTTATAAGCAACAGCGAGCTTTCCCACATACTCACTAAAATCAAATTCCTCGTATTCCTCATCATAGTTTACGAGAAAGCCCTCCCATTCAGGGTCAGAAACCATATCCTCAGTTATCTTTTTCACGGGTACATCTTTAGCTTTGCCGTCAAGATAAACCGTCAGATAACTTTTTATCACAGCCTTTCCGTTTTCAACCATGGAGACATACGTTGCCTCATCCTCAAGCACAAAAGCAAAGCTGTCTGCGAAAGGAGACACCTCATCGGGAGCATCGCTGTTTTCGTCAAAGGCTTCAACAGTCTGACATCTCAATTCAGCAAGAGTAATTTCTCCGTCAAGATTCTTATCGAATGCGGCAGAGTATTCATCGGCACGTCTGCCTTCAAGCATCATTTCAACACCAAGCTTCATGTCATCTGCATCTCTGTCACCGTCTCCGTCGGCATCACCGTCTACAATAATGATGTATGCGTTAACCCAAAGATACGGATCGTATATGTCCTCTTCATAATCTTCTTCATATGTGACAAGCAGACACCCTGTATAAACCCTGTCTGTTTCCTCAAGCACTTTAAGAACAGCCTCTCCATATTCATCAGTCGTTTCATCAACTATTCCCACTTTCAGACCGTAAGAGAACAAGGCATTGTCGCACACCTGTCCTGCGGTCGTGCCCGGAGCGACACCTGTCACTAATTCACCATATCCCGCTTCATCATATACCTCAGACCAGGCAAGAGCATATCCGCTTGCCACTTTAAAATAGCTTGATTCTTCAAAATAGCTGTCAGACTGTGCCGCCTTGACATTCGCCACCATAACAACTAAAAGCATCACAACCATTGTCACATGGAAAAATGTTTTTTTCATAATATTCTTCATAATAGTTCCACCTTCCCCTATCAACCTTTTTTAAGGATTATACCATAAATCCCCACAAATGTCAATATAAAAACCATCGTGCAAATCACCAAGTCTCCCTCACATTTCCAAATTGTTACTATTGCATACAAAATTTTACAAAAAAATTTTCAGCTACATACAAATTTACTATTGAAATTTGCCGAAATATGTGATATAATATGTGGCGTAGATTTTCAAAATATAAAATTTAAGGAGTTGCTTTATTATGAAAAAGATTTACGAAGGTAAAACAAAAGATGTCTACTCTCTCGACAACGGAAATGTAATGCTCAAGTTCAAGGACGATTGCACCGGCAAAGACGGCGTTTTTGATCCCGGTGAAAACAGCGTTGGTCTTACCATCGAAGGAATCGGTAAAGCAAACCTTGAAACCTCCATTCACTATTTCGAGCTTCTCAAAAAAGCAGGCATCAAGACACACTATGTCGGTGCAAATGTTGAAGAAGCAACAATGGAAGTTCTTCCCGGCAAAGTGTTCGGTCACGGTCTTGAAGTTATCTGCCGCCTTGTTGCAACAGGCAGCTTTATCCGCAGATACGGCGAATATATCGCTGACGGCACTCCCCTTGAAGGCGGATATGTTGAATGTACCTTCAAGAACGACGAAAAGGGCGATCCCCTTGTAACAGGTGAAGGTCTTGCAGCTCTTGGCGTTATGAGCCTTGAAATGTTTGAAAGCATGAAGGAGCAGACACTCAAGATAACAAAGATTGTTGCCGATGACCTCAAGTCCATTGGTCTTGACCTCTGGGACATCAAGTTTGAGTTTGGTTACAACAACGGAGAGGTTATCCTTATCGACGAAATTGCTTCGGGCAATATGCGTGTCTATAAGGACGGCAAAATTGTTGAGCCCACAACTCTCACAAAGCTCATTCTCAACAGATAAAACAACAAAATATAAGTTTAAAGGTCTGCGTCCAACAACGGCGCAGACCTTCGTTTGTTTTGGTTATAAAATATATCCGATTTCCCTGTATTTCGCCTCTGTATCCTTGTCAATCCAGAAAATAAACAGCTTTCCGCTGATGTTTTCAAACACAACGCTTCCATCAGCTCTCACCCTGTCAGGCTTAAAATGTGAGCTGTTTGCTTCCCTGTCAAATGAAGCATAAACATTTGCGTTTTCCGGTGGAAAGAAAACAACCTGTGCATTCTTAAGTCCGGCAAGACTTATCCTTTCCTTGCTCATCATGTTTGTTCCGGCAGTTTCACGGCGGCACGAAACCGTGGATTTTTCTTCCTGTTTAACAAAAGCACGGCAAAGATTGTGGCACCACGGCAACGATATAAACTTGCCCACATTGTTATTCACAACTGCATCTGTCCCAACAGGCATCGGAACTCCATCCGGGAACGACATTTTAAGTGCAATTGCCGTGTTCTTGGCAAATCCGGTCATAAATAATCCGTTGTCTTTTCGTGACCACAGATTAAGGGGCAGTTTGTCCGCAGGATGTGCTGCTTCAAAGCTGATGTCTATTCCGAAAAATGCAAGAGCCGCCCTCAGAAGCGATGCACACGGGAAACGTTCATGTCCGCCCACAACCTCAGGCAAATGCCCGCCAACTGCAACTCTGTGCGGAAAGCTTGCCCTTATCCATGCAACACGTCTCTCGCTGTTAAATGTTGAATAAACCCTTGAAACGCCATCACTGCTTGTAACATATGCCGTTTCAACACTCTTTGCAGACTCCGACATAACCTCTTTTATTCCGCCGTCCGACACAAGTGCGACATGAACAAGGGTGTCCGACATGGGAACATCCTCGAACACATCTTTTATCATGTTCTGGTGCATTTTAAGCTCTCCGTCAATGCCGTCTTCAAGCTTTACCCCAATTATATTGCGAAGCTCACAGCTTGCTTTATCGGTATTTCCGAAAAGTATAACCGGAACACCGTTGTCAATTGCCTTAAAAACACACTTCTCAAGTGTAGATCCCTCAAAGGGAACAGGGCAGACAATTATGGTTTTTTTATATATCTCAACAGGAGATTTGGAAAAATTCCTGTCGGAAACCACAGTATTCACAGGGAAGCCGAGATCTATGGCATTTTCCATATACCAATCATCCATGATAATCCTGTGGTGATTTCCGTTTTTCAAGCCCTCTGTGCAATATTCTTCAAAGGGGTAAAGCCAGGTCACAAGTCCCGGAGCATCGGAATAACTGTTGAAGCCCTCAAGAATATGCGGAACAACCTCGTTAGGGCATTTTTCGGGCATATCTCCATATGAATCGTCTGCGGAAAGGAAGTTGACACCAAAGGGTTTGGTCACCCTGCCCTCTCCGTCCATTCTTGCAAGCGCAAGTGGAAGATAAATGTCATGAGGCTGACTGCCATAACGGTCAAACCACGGAGAATTGTTCCACCATGGGTCGTGTGTATAATAACGGAAGAGAAAACCGTTGTCCGAAATTTCAGAAATCCTTGAAAGATAGCCGCAAAGCTCAAGTCCGAAGCGTGTGTCAAGTGCCGCCCAGGGAGAGTTTGGCGGTGTAAGTATATTATACTTGTAAATGTCGTCCACAGGGCATCCGTGAGCCGATATATCCATGCCGACCGAAAGGTTGCTTCCTCTCACCTCAATAAGCATATCTCCCGTCTGTGCCGTGAAATGCTTCCAGAACTCATTGATTGAGTTTCTCACATTGTCAAAGCCTTCAAGATTGAATTTTTCGCCGTCAAAGGTTTCGCCCACCCAATTCCACGAATTAAGCGAAAAGCCAAAGCCGTTTGACAACCATATTCCGTCAAAGCCAACATCCTTGCAAAGGCACATTAGCTGTTTTCCGAGAAATTCGCCGAAATGAGTTCCCTCGGGGATGCCGTCTGGATATGCGGCATACTTTCTGTCTTCGGCATGAAGAGTGGAAGCGCAATGAAGCCACTGCTTTTTGCCCATGATATTGCCCTTGCATATTTCGGGGTGGCGGCGATATTTGAAGTCGGAATTTGCAAATTCAGGGCCCGGGTCAAAGGTTTCAATAACGCTCACGCTCTTTCCCGTCATCTCCATTCCCACACGCTTGAGTGCGGCGATAATCTCGGCAAGCTTCCCATATGTAAATGTATGGCGCACGCCATCCTCACGGTAATGAATGGGGCGCACATGAAGATTGTTTTTTTCGATCTCTTCATAAGGTGGCTGCTTTGTCGGATTTCCGATTCCAATAAGGTCGCAATAATCAAAGCTTTGTGAAAGCTCCCCGGAATATTCAAGAATTTCGCTTCCGTCTGCTGTCCACAACATAACCGCAAGACTTTCTGATTTATCAATCAGTTTCTGCCAGTCGTAAAACAGCTTTCGGCAAACCTCCTCAATGCTTCCGGCATCAAGTGACTTAAACGGTTTAAGACTGAGTTCAAGACAGGTTCTTCCAACAAGCTTTTCGCCCTTATAGTTGAAGTTAAGCATTTTTTGCTCTCCTTTCATTTTTTACAACTCCATTATATCCCGAGTCCGCTTTGTTGTAAAGAGATAAATCGACTTTTTATAGCACAAAACAATCATCTTCCCACTCCTGTCACCCCCCACCGTGTCGCTTCCCCTCAAAAGCAGTCAAAGTATTTTCTCACCAAATCGCTCTGCATATAAGTGCACCTCCTTGTTTCAACCGCCCCAAAGTGTTAAAATAATAACGTTTTTGAAATGTGTTTCCATAATATGCTTTAAATATTCATTTTTAGAAGCTACAATATATAATGGATAACGGTTTGGGGACAAATCGGAATCAACCGGAATTGTTAAATAAATAATCCGAAAATATAGAAAGGAACGGTGTCACCAATGACAAACAACAAGCACATCCTCTCATGGATTGACGAAATGGCTGCCATGACCTGCCCCGACAAAATCGTCTGGATTGACGGCAGCGACGAACAGACCAAGGCTCTTCAGGACGAAGCTTGCTCAACAGGAGAAATGACAAGACTCAACCCCGAAAAGCTTCCCAATTGCTTCTTGCACAGAACCGCAGTAAACGACGTTGCAAGAGTTGAAAACAGAACTTTCATCTGCACTTCCAAGAAGGAAGACGCAGGTGCCTCCAACAACTGGATGGCTCCCGCAGAATGTTATGAAAAGCTCTCCAAGCTCTATAAGGGCTCTATGAAGGGCAGAACAATGTATGTTATCCCCTATTCAATGGGCGTTGTAGGCTCAGACTTTGCAAAGTACGGTATCGAGCTTACAGACTCCATCTATGTCGTTCTTAATATGCTCATCATGACAAGAGCCGGCAAGCACGTTCTTGAAGCTATGGGCGATGACGCAGGCTTTATCAAGGGCCTCCATGCAAGAGCAGACATCGACGAAGAAAACAGATATATCTGCCACTTCCCCGAAGACAACACAATCTGGTCCGTTAACTCCGGTTACGGCGGAAACGTTCTTCTCGGCAAGAAGTGCTTTGCTCTCAGAATCGCTTCCTACCTCGGACGTAAGGAAGGCTGGATGGCTGAACACATGCTTATCCTCGGCGTTGAATATCCCGATGGAGAAACAAAGTATGTTGCAGCTGCATTCCCCTCTGCTTGCGGTAAGACAAACCTCGCTATGCTCATTCCTCCGGAATTCTTAAAGAAAAAGGGCTACAAGGTATGGTGCGTAGGTGACGATATTGCATGGCTCCGCGTTGGCGAAGACGGACGCCTCTGGGCAGTAAACCCTGAGAACGGATTCTTCGGCGTTGCTCCC
>JAZQKV010000048.1:0-8922 GCA_045542335.1 Eubacteriales bacterium | reverse complement strand
CATGATGGATCTTCCTCAGATGTTCGGAACAATGGACACGATCGCTCCCTATGACAAGATCGAAAAAATTTATTGGGCAATGAAAGAAGCCATTGAAACAAACTTCCCCATGGCTCGCTTTATTGCGCACTTCTCACATTGGTATGAATGGGGCAGCATGATTTACGACAGATTTATTGTTGATAATCCTCCCAAAGATCCCCATGAAGCTCTCAGACTTCATAACGCGATCTGGAATTGCGGCGTTAGAACGGCGATAGCAAACGGCGGTGTTGTAAACGACCACCATGGTGTCGGCATCAAGCTCGGAAGACTTATGAAAGAACAGTATGGTCCTGCAATGCAGGTGTTCGAGGGAATTAAGAAACAGCTTGACCCCAACAACATCATGAATCCCTTTAAGCTTGGTCTTTGATGTTCATAGGTGAAGGTATGAAAGTAAAGATTCTTGATAATGAGTATTGGTGGTTTGCACAGGTTACACTTTCGCATAAGATGCCTTTCACGAAGGATACTGAGATCTGTGGTTCATTGACAAAAGGAAATGGTACTGATCAATATGCTCCTCTTGGTGTTTCTTCTCTTGGAAGATATATCCATGCAGACGGAGAATTTGACTATGAGATAAAGAACGGAGAAATCAGTTTTTCGGATTACGGTGCACAAAGCGTTAAGCTTTACGAGGGCTTCGGAAATCTTAAAGGAGCATATCTTGCCGCAAAGGATGCACACTTTCCTTTCTGTGGCAAAACCCCTGATTTGCTGTTCCTTGAAAAACCGCAGTATAACACATGGATTGAGTTTAATGTCAATCAGACACAAGATGGAATCCTTGGATACGCAAAGTCGATTCTCGACAATGGACTTCCTCCCGGAGTTCTGATGATTGATAACGGATGGCAGGAAAACTTCGGCACATTTGAGTTTAATGCACGAAAGATTCCTGATCCCAAATATCTTGTTGATGAGCTTCATAAAATGGGCTTTAAGGTAATGCTGTGGGTAACACCATTTATTGCTTGTGCAGATAAGCTGTTTATGAATGTCTGGAAAAAAGGATACTTGATTCAGGAACAAAACGGCGACCCTTGTATAAGAAGATGGTGGGACGGATTCAGTGCAGTTCTTGATTTTTCCAATCCCGATGCAGAGAAATGGTTCTGCGACGGACTTGACAGTCTTGTTGAAAGATATGGCGTTGACGGATTCAAGTTTGATGCGGGTGACTATTGCTTCTATAAGAACGAAGATGTGACTTATGGTAATGTCAGAGCAAGAGAGCAGACCAAGCTCTTCAATGTTATCGGTGAAAGATATTCTTTCAACGAGTTCAGAGCCGGTTGGGACTGCGGTGGACGTGCAATAGTTGCAAGGCTTCAGGACAAACGGCATGAGTGGGATAACGAAGGACTCAATATGCTTATCCCTCACACAATCGGTCAGGGACTTGCAGGATATGCCTACTGCTGTCCGGATATGCTTGGCGGCGGCGCTGAAGGCTGTTTTGGAGATGCCAGCAAACTTGATAAGGAGTTGTTTATACGTTGGGCGCAGGCAAATGCGCTTATGGGCATGATGCAGGTGTCATACGGTTTCTGGAGAGTGTTTGACGAGAGTACAACAAATCTTATTCTTGATTCTGTTAAACTGCACGAGTCTGTGTGTGGCTATTGCGTTGAACTTGCGAAGCAAGCTGCAAAGACAGGAGAACCGATTGTCCGTCATATGGATTATGAATTTCCCGGACAGGGCTTTGAAGCGGTCAACGATCAGTTTATGCTTGGCGACAAATATCTTTCTGCACCAATCATTACCAAGGGTCAGACAATCCGAAAAGTAAAGCTTCCTGCGGGCTTCAAATGGAAGTCAGACAAAGGTGAGATTATTGAAGGCGGTCAGACGATTATCGAGCAAGTCCCCATTGAAAGACTTGCATATTATGAAAAAATCTGATGCTCGCGGGTTTTCGTTTGGCAGTAGAAATTGAACCTGATATGACGTAAAGAGGTTAGAAAATGAGAATTACTATTCTTGAAAACGAATACTGGTGGTTTGGACAGGTGAATCTCGGTCATGAAATGCCTGTTTCAAAGGACGGGAGCATCTGCGGCTCAATGAATAACGACGTGAGATGTGACCAGTTTACGCCAATAGCCCTTTCTTCAAAAGGAAGATATATTTGGAGTGATAAGGCTTTTGAATATGAAGTAAAGAACGGTGAGATTATTATATCCGGAGATGGTGAGCCGCAGGCTGTGCTGAACGAAGGATATGAAAACCTCAGGGGAGCTTACCTTGCGGCCCAAGAAGCGCACTTTAAGTTTACCGGTGAAACACCTGATTTGCTCTTTCTTCAAAAGCCGCAGTATAACACATGGATTGAACTCAAAACCGAACAGACCGAACAGGGGATTATCAAATATGCAAAAGGCATAGTTGAAAACGGAATGCCTGCCGGAGTTTTCATGATTGATGGAGGCTGGCAGGAAGAGTATGGAATTCTTGATTTCAATGCCCGTAAAGTTCCCGATCCCGGACGTATGGTGAAAGAGCTTCATGAAATGGGCTTTAAAGTTATGCTTTGGACTTCCCCCATTGTAACGAGTGCTGGAACAAGATATAAGGAGCTTCGTGATAAAGGCTACCTTATAAGAACGCCCGACGGAGAGCCTGCTATAAGAAAATGGTGGAGTGGATATAGTGCAGTTCTTGATCTTTCCAATCCTGAAGCAGTAAAGTGGTACAAAAGCCAGCTTGATAGTCTTTGTGAACGTTATGGCATTGATGGCTATAAATTTGATGCTGGAGATATCTATTTCTATGACGACAATGATTTAACGTACACAGGTGATTGTGCAAGAGAGCAGACAAAGCATTTCGTTGTTGCAGGTGAAGTTTATCCATTTAATGAATTCCGTTCGGCGTGGAATTGTGGCGGAAGGCCCATTGTTGCAAGACTTCACGACAAAGAGCACAAATGGGAAAACGGAGGGCTTGATATGCTCATCCCTCAGACCATAATTCAAGGACTTGGCGGATATGCATATTGTTGCCCCGACATGGTTGGCGGAGGAGAGGTGCAAAGCTTCACAGGCAAGAGTACACTTGATTCAGAGCTTTTTATACGTTGGGCGCAGGCGAATGCACTTATGGGCATGATGCAGATTTCAATTGCACCATGGCGCATCTTTGACAAGGAAACCTTTGAGATAATCAAGAAAGCTCTTATGATTCATGCTTCCGTCGGTGACTATTGTGTGGAACTTGCAAAGCATGCAGCAAAAACAGGCGAACCTATTGTCCGTCATATGGATTATGAATTCCCCGGTCAGGGCTTTGAAAATGTATGCGATCAGTTTATGCTTGGAGATAAGTACCTTGCCGCACCTGTTCTTAAAAAGGGACAGACAGAGCGAAATGTTAAACTTCCAGCAGGTTTCAAATGGAAATCTGATAAAGGAGAAATTTTCGAGGGTGGACAAATCATCACGGAAATAGTACCCATTGACAGACTTGCATACTATGAAAAAATCTGAACGCTATAACAGTTTTGTATATTTACAGATTAAATAACTACTCCCGGCTAAAATAAAATTTATGAAAGGATTTTTGAGATATGTTGATTTCACAGAAAAGCAAGGAAACAATAGATGCTTGCCGTTTTTGCTGGATGTGCCGCCATATTTGCCCCGTTGGTAATGCAACAGGTCAAGAAAGAAACACCTCCAGAGCAAGAGCGCTTACACTTTCCATGGTAGAGAGGGGAGCAACAAAGCTTTCCGATTGTATAGACAATGTTTATGAATGTGCACTTTGCGCAGCTTGTACAAAGGAATGTGCAACCGGTTGGGATCCCGTTATGTTCACAAAGGAAGTACGTCGTGAAGCAGCGCTTAACGGAGAAACACCGGAGTATATTTCAAAACTCATCGAAAACTTCTCTGAAAAGGGCAATATTTACGGAAAGACCGAATATTGCAAGTGCATCGACGAGGCGGCAGACGGACTCAACGACAAGGCTGACACTCTTCTTTACCTTGGCGCAGAAGCAAGATATGGCGCACCTAAGTTTGCGGCTGATGCTATAAAGGCACTTCGCAAGGGTGGCGTTGACTTCACAGTTCTTAAGGATGAACCCGATAGCGGTCTTGCACTCGACACACTTGTTGGTGCAGTTGAAGAAACAAAGGAAACAATGGAAAAAGCGGCAAAGGTTCTCGGCGACTTTAAGACAGTTATCGTTGCAAGCGCAAATGATGCAAAAGCTTTTATACGCGAATATAAGGAATGGGGAATCGAGCTTGGCTGTAAGATTGTAACCCTCACATCTGTTCTTGCTGAACTTGTTAAGAGTGGTAAGCTTTCTGCAACAAAGTCCGATAAGAAGATTACATTCCAGGATCCCGCAATGCTCGCAAGAGAAATTGGTGAGACAGAAGAGCCCCGTGAATATGTTTCTGCATATGGTGATTACACAGAAATGCTTCTCAACAAACGTGATACAATGCTTGGCGGTAATCTCATTATGAATGAGTATATGCCTGACGTTATGGCTCTTGTTGCAAAGAATAGAATTGCAAATGCAGTTGAGGTTGGTGCAGAGGTTATCGTGACAGCAACGCCCGACGAGTATAGAATAATGGGCGAGAACGCACCTGAAAATGTAAAGGTTGTAAATATCGCAGAGCTTGCGCTTTAATTCTTGTATATTTGTATATTACACACCATTATTGAATGATTACAATGTCACGGAAAACCTACTCTAAGGTTTTCCGTGCAGGGTGTGGGCTTGGTCCCACATATCCACGGAAAGGACAAAACAATGCTTGTAAATCTTAAAGAAATACTTGACATGGCAGAAAAAGGCGAATATGCCATTCCTGCTTTTAACGTTTACAATATGGAAACCGTAATGGGGGTTATTGAAGCTGCAGAGGAAGCAAAAGCGCCTGTTATTATTCAGTCTTACAGCAGACTTTTCAAAGAGGGAAGTGCATTCTATCTTGCACCCATCGTTCTTAAAGCAGCACAGAGCGCATCTGTTCCCGTATGCTTCCACCTTGACCATGGAGCAAGTGAAATGGAGGCAACAAGAGCAATACGCTACGGTTGCACAGGTGTTATGATTGATGCTTCCGCAAATGATTTTGAGGAAAACATCGCAACTACCAAAAAGGTTGTTGAAACTTGCTCTTATATTGGCGTTCCCGTTGAGGGTGAGCTTGGACACGTCGGCACTGTAAACGATGAATCGATGGACGAGTTTACAAATGTTGCTGAGGCGGCTGAATATGTACAGAAGACCGGCGTTGCGGCTCTTGCAGTGCTCGTCGGAACTGCTCACGGCAGATACAAGAAGCCTCCTAAACTTGATATTCAGAGAATCGCTGACATAAAGGAAGCGACAAAAATACCTCTTGTCCTTCACGGTGGCTCGGGCATTCCCGACGATCAGATAATTGCTTCCATCAAGGCAGGTATCAGAAAGATCAACTTTGGTACTGACGTTTGCTATTCGTTCCTTGACAGCGTTTTCGGTGTTTCCCGTGACATATATGCTATCGATCTCTTTATGAAGGAGCCTGTAAAGGCTGTAAAGGCTTTTGCGCTTTCTAAAATTGAACTTCTCGGTGCAAAAGGACAGGCGTAAAAAGCTTTCAGATTGGAGAAACCATTATGAATAAAGCAAAAATTGTCGGAATAGGCGCTTGCGTTATGGACACACTCATAACTATACCAAGATTTCCCGACGAAGACACAAAGATGAGAGCCGAATCAACTGTACTTGCCGGCGGAGGCCCTGCTGCAACGGGAATTGTGGCGGCTTCAAAGCTTGGTGAAAGCTGTGCATTTATTGGTGTGCTGTCGGACGATTCATCAGGTCATTTTCTAAAAGAGGACTTTGAGAAATATGGAGTAAGCTGCGATAATGTTGATATGCTTCCCGGATACCGAGCTTTTACTTCTTGTATTTGGCTTAGCCGAGAAAGTACATCGAGAACCTGTGTTTTTGACAAAGGAAATCTTCCTGCACTTGTGCTTGATGAAAAGAAAAAGCAGGCAATAAAGGACGCAGATATCCTTATGGTTGACGGAAATGAGTTGACTGCAGCAATTGAGGCGGCAAAAATCGCAAGGGAAAATGGCACAAAGGTTCTCTACGATGCGGGAGGTCTTTATCCCGGGATTGAAGAGCTTTTGCCTCTTGTTGATATTCTCATTCCCTCAAAAGAATATGCCCTCGGATTCACAAAGGCACAAAGTGTTGAAGATGCGGCAAAGATTCTGTTTGAAAAATTCAATCCCGAGGTTGTGGTTATAACAACAGGAAAAACAGGTGGAGTTCTCTACGACGGAAATACTGTCAGAACTTATCCGATTTATCCTGCGGAGGTTGTTGATTCAAATGGAGCCGGAGACGTTTTCCACGGTGCCTTTGCTGCTGCTCTTGCAAAAGGTTTTGATTTTGAAAAGGCTTGCCATTTTTCAAGTGCCGTTTCCGGAATCAAATGCATGAAAGTCGGTGCAAGACAGAGCGTACCCGATTTTGAAACCACAAAGGAATATTTAAGGAGGTATGGCTATGAACTTTAAGAAAACATATAAGAGTGCAAAGGGATATACTCCTGTTTGCAAAATAGGCGAATGTTCCCTTAAAAGACTTGAATTTGGCATAATTGAGCTTGCACCTGGTGAAAAGCTTGATTTTTATACAGAGGACAAGGAAACAGCCTTCATTATGCTTGAGGGTCACTGCAACGTTGAAGTCAACGGTGAAAAGTGGGAAAATATTGGTAACAGAATGACAGTTTTTGAAAACAGAAAGGCAGAGTCTTTCTACATGCCAAAGGAGCAGAAACTCGTCATTGAAGCAATTGATAACATTAAAATTGCTGTTTGTGCAACACCTGTTGCTGAAAAGACAGAGCCACAGGTTCTTCGTGAGGACCATGTTGTTCTCAAGCTTCTTGGAAACGTTCCGTATCAGAGAGAAACGAGCTTTATTATTGACGGAAATTCCAACGCAAAGATTCTCACAATCGGTGAAGCTTACACCACCGAGGGCAACTGGGCAGGATTCCCACCTCACAAACACGACGAGGATAATATGCCTGCGGAGTGCGTTGCAGAGGAAATTTATTACTTCCTCTTTGAGCCGAAGCAAGGCTTTGCAGTTCAGTGCCTTTATACTTCCGATGGCTCCGTTGATGAGGCATACAGAGTAAAGAACGATGAACTTGTTGAGTTTCCATACGGTTTTCATACAACTGTTTCAACTCCCGGCTATAAGACCTATTTCCTCTGGCTCATGGCAGGCGATTATCAGGGCTTTAACAGAAGCAATGACCCCGAGCATGATTGGATAGGCAAATAATCACAATATTAACGACAAATGTCCCCCGTGAACAAAAGCCGGGGGACAAATCTGAAAGGAGAGACATTATGTCCTACCTTCTCGGTATAGATTTCGGTGGCGGTGCTTCAAAGGCCACTCTTTTGAAGACAGACGGAACAATTGCCGCAACTAACACAGTTGAGTATCCTACATATCACCCCGAAGCAGGTTTTTGTGAGCAAAACCCTGATGATTGGTATAAGGCACTTTGTGAAAACACCAATGTCCTTATAAAAAAGAGTGGCATTGACCCAAAGGAGATTCTTACCGTTGCCATCGACTCCGCAACTCACACTTTCCTTTTAACAGATGATGAAGGCACCCCACTTTATCCGGCGATTCACTGGACTGATTCAAGAAGCACCGCTGAGGCGGCATATCTCCGTGAAAACCACCTTGATATGATTGTGGAAAAAACATTCCACAAACCCGATACAATCTGGACACTTCCTCAAATAATGTGGCTTAAGAAAAACAATTCTGAAGTATTTGAAAAGGCAAAGAAGATATTCTTTGAAAAAGACTATATAAGATACATGGTTACCGGGGTGTATTGCACTGATTATATTGAAGCCGAGGGAAGTATGCTTTTTGATTGTAATAGCCTTAAATGGTCTAAAGAGCTTTGCGACCTCGCAGGTCTTGATACTTCCATACTTCCGCCAATTGTCAAGCCTACTGACGTAATTGGCAAAGTGACACAAAAAGCGGCAACCGAAACAGGACTTGCCAAAGATACACCTGTTATTTGCGGAACAACTGATACTGTCATGGAAGTGTTTGCTTCAGGTGCAGTTGAAAAAGGTAATATGACCGTTAAGCTTGCAACGGCAGGCAGAATCTGCGTTATTACTGATAAGCCATATCCGAACAAGCATCTTATTAACTATTCTCATATAGTTGACGGTCTTTGGTATCCCGGTACAGCAACAAAGTCCTGTGCGGCGTCCTATCGCTGGTACAGAGATACCTTCGGAGGAAACTACAAGGAGCTTGATAAAGAGGCGATGGAGGTGTCTGTTGGTAGCGATGGCGTGATTTTCAATCCATATCTCAACGGTGAACTCACTCCTTATGCCGACCCGCTTCTTTGTGGTAGCTTTATCGGACTTCGTGCAGGTCACGGCAGAGGGCATTTCAGCAGAGCTGTTATGGAGGGCGTAGCTTTTTCGCTTCTTGATTGTAAGCTTGCCCTTGAACAAATCGGTATTCCTCATGATACCGAGGCTGTGATTATAGGCGGTGGTGCGGCAAGTCCTCTTTGGCGACAGATAACTGCGGATGTCCTTGGTATCAGCGTTTATACAACTGTCAATAGTGATTCTTCACTCGGCTCGGCTATGCTTGCAGGTATTGCGGCAGGCATTTTTGCTGACGCCAAAGATGCTGTTGGAAAATGCATGCAGAAGGATGCAGTGACAAGGCCTAACCTTGAAAATACGGCTAAATATGCAGAGTATTTCAAAAAATATAAGGCTGTTCATGATGCACTTGCTCCTATTTATCACGGTGAATATTGATTTTTC
>JAZQKV010000047.1:0-23060 GCA_045542335.1 Eubacteriales bacterium | reverse complement strand
CTTTAAGGTCAACGTTGTTGCGTACAGACATGGGCTGGTAGGGCTGACCGCCACCGTTTACACAACCGCCGGGACAAGCCATAACTTCAACAAATGTGTAGTCTGCCTTGCCTTCCTTGATGTCTGTGAGAAGCTTCTTTGCGTTTGCAGTACCGGAGGTAACAGCAACCTTAACTTCAAGGTCGCCGAGCTTGTATGTCTTGGTCTTGATAGCGTCTGTACCACGAACATCCTCAAAGTCAACAACTTCAAGAGGCTTGCCGAGGATAACTTCAGCCGCATATCTGAGAGCCGCTTCCATAACACCGCCTGTTGCACCAAAGATTGCGCCTGCACCTGTTCCGATTTCAAAGGGAGAATCAAACTTTTCATCTGCGATATTCTTGAAGTCGATACCTGCGTTCATGATAAGTCTGGAAAGCTCTCTTGTTGTGATTGCAACGTCTACATCGGGAACACCTGCGGCGTTCTGATGGTCACGCTTAACCTCAAACTTCTTCGCTGTACAAGGAATGCAGGATACAAAGAAGATATCCTTGGGGTCGATGCCGTGCTTCTCTGCATAGAATGTCTTGTAGATAGCACCGAACATCTGCTGAGGAGACTTGCAGGAAGAAAGGTTGGGGATAAATTCGGGGAAGTAGTGCTCACAATACTTGATCCATCCGGGAGAGCAGGATGTGATAAGAGGAAGTGCGCCACCGTTCTTGATTCTTCCGATAAGCTCGGTTGCTTCTTCCATGATTGTGAGGTCTGCTGTGAAGTTCATGTCATAAACGCCGTCAAAGCCGAGAGCCTTCATGGAAGCAACCATCTTGCCCTCAACGTCTGTGCCGGGTTCCATGCCAAAGCACTCGCCGAGAGTTGCTCTGATAGAGGGAGCAGCACAAATTGCAACATGCTTCGTGGGATCTGCAAGAGCCTCAAGAACCTTGTCTGTGTCGTCCTTCTCACGAAGTGCACCTGTGGGGCAGGCTACGATACACTGACCGCAACCGATACAGGGATTGTCAGCAAGGTTGGATTCAAAAGAACAAGCAATGTGAGTGTCAAAACCTCTGTCGTTTGCGCCGATAACGCCAACGCCCTGGTTGTGTGTACAAACAGCCACACATCTGCGGCAGCCGATACACTTGTCATTGTCTCTTACGAGGAATGCTGTGGATTCCTCAAGAGGATAATGATTCTTTGCGCCACCGAAATAATCTTCGTCAACGCCATATTCCTTTGCAAGAGTCTGAAGCTCACAGTTCTGGCTTCTTACGCAGGAAAGACACTTCTTTTCGTGGTCGGAAAGGAGAAGTTCGAGGTTGAGCTTTCTTGCCTTTCTGACAGCGGGAGTGTTTGTAAATATTTCCATACCGTCGGAAACAGGCATAACGCAAGCTGCAACAAGCTTCTTGGGGCCGCCTGCCTTAACCGCACAGTCAACAAGACAAATACGGCAAGCACCGATGGCATTGATTTCTTTCATGTAGCAAAGAGTGGGAACGTGAATGTTTGCCTGTCTGCAGGCGTCAAGGATGGTCACGCCGTTTTCAACCTGATAATCTTTGCCATTGATTTTTATATTCAAAAGATCCACTTTGTACACCTTCCTTACTTCTTAATGATTGCGCCGAACTTACACTTTTCAATACAAGCACCGCACTTCAAGCACTTATCCTTGTCGATAACGTGAGGAGTCTTAACTGCACCGCTGATAGCTTCTGCAGGACAAACTCTTGCGCAGGCTGTACAACCCTTACACTTGTCTTCGATAATCTCAAAGGAGAGGAGGTTCTTACAAACGCCTGCAGGACACTTCTTGTCAACAACGTGCGCAATATACTCTTCTCTGAAGTATTTGAGTGTGGAAAGAACGGGGTTAGGAGCTGTCTGACCGAGACCGCAAAGAGCTGTGCTCTTGATGTGGTAGCAGAGTTCTTCGAGCTTGTCAATATCTTCAAGAGTTCCGTTGCCGGCAATAATCCTGTCGAGAAGCTCAAGAAGTCTCTTTGTACCAATTCGGCAAGGTACGCACTTACCGCAGGATTCGTCAACTGTAAAGTCGAGGAAGAATCTTGCGATGTCAACCATACATGTATCTTCGTCCATTACGATAAGTCCGCCGGAGCCCATCATAGAGCCGATAGCGATAAGGGAATCGTAATCAATCTGTGTGTCAATGAGGGAAGCAGGGATACATCCGCCGGAAGGTCCACCTGTCTGAGCAGCCTTGAACTTCTTGCCGTTGGGGATACCGCCACCGATTTCTTCGATGATCTCACGGAGAGTTGTTCCCATGGGAACCTCAACAAGACCTGTGTTTGTAATCTTTCCGCCGAGTGCGAATACCTTTGTACCCTTGGATTTTTCTGTACCCATGGAAGCAAACCAGTCAGCACCGTTGAGGATGATCTGAGGAATGTTTGCATAAGTTTCAACGTTGTTGAGAACTGTGGGCTTGCCGAAAAGACCCTTAACAGCAGGGAAGGGAGGACGAGGTCTGGGCTCGCCACGGTTACCCTCGATGGAGGTCATAAGAGCTGTTTCCTCACCGCAAACAAACGCACCTGCGCCGAAACGGAGAGTAATATCAAAGTTGAAGCCTGTTCCGAAAATGTTCTTTCCGAGAAGACCGTATTCTCTTGCCTGACCGATGGCAATTTCAAGTCTCTGAATAGCGATGGGGTATTCAGCACGAACATAAACGTAACCCTCATCAGCGCCGATTGCATAACCTGCAATAGCCATAGCCTCAATAAGAGCATGGGGGTCACCCTCGAGGATGGATCTGTCCATGAACGCACCGGGGTCGCCCTCGTCGGCGTTACATGCAACATACTTCTTTTCGTTTACGGAGTTTGCTGCAAATCTCCACTTCATACCTGTGGGGAATCCGCCGCCGCCTCTGCCACGAAGACCGGAATCTGTGATGCACTTGATAACATCATCGGGAGTCATCTCTGTAAGAACCTTACCGAGAGCCTGGTATCCGTCTGTACCAATGTACTCATCAATAACTTCGGGGTTGATAACGCCGCAGTTTCTGAGAGCAACTCTGTGCTGCTTCTTGTAGAAGTTTGTTTCATTAAGGGAAGAATATGTATTGTCAGCCTGCTTTGTTTCAGAGTAAACAAGTCTGTCAACGATTCTGCCCTTGAGAAGGTGTTCTTCAACGATTTCGGGAACGTCCTCAGGCTTAACCATGCTGTAGAATGTTCCTTCGGGATAAATAATCATAATAGGACCGAGTGCGCAAAGACCGAAACAACCTGTTGTAACAATCTTAACTTCGTTTTCAAGTCCCTTAGCGGCGAGCTGCTCTTCCATGCATCTCTTAATTTCGGGGCTGTTGGAGGAAGTACAACCTGTACCGCCGCAAATCAATACGTGTGAACGAAACATATTTCTTTATTCCTCCTTAGCTTATTTAGCTGCACCGATTGTGTATTCGGTAACAACATTTCCGCCAATGATGTGCTTTTCAACAACTTCCGCTGCCTTTTCTGCAGTCATCTTAACGTAAGTAACCTTTTCCTTGCCGGGCTCTGTAACCTCAACAACGGGCTCATACTGGCAAATGCCGATGCAGCCTGTCTGAGTAACAGTCACGCCTTCAAGATTCTTTTCGTTGATTTTCTCAACAAATGCGTTGAGAACGGGTCTTGCGCCTGCTGCAATACCGCAGGTTGCCATGCCGACAACGATGCGCTTGCCGCCATCCGTGGACTCACGGAGATTAACGCTGTTCTTCATCTTATCTCTGATAGCTTTAAGATCTGCCAAGCTTTTCATTGAAAGTACCTCCGATTATAAATCTAATTTTTAACTAAATTGATTGTAGGACTCCTCAAGGTAGCCCCTAACCCATTCCAGAACTTCAAAGTCCGAAAGAGAAACATCCTCACCCAGAATTTTCCGCATTTCCTTTGTGTCAAGAACAACCTCGCCTTTTGGCGTTGCATGACGGAAAACAAAATCAACATCCGGATTTCCCTGAAGAAGCACAACAAGCGTTGAAATAACGTCGCCAACAGGCGTGAAATCAATGCTGTCCGTGTGAAAAAACGCCGTAACAACTGTTCCGTGGTCTTCGGGAAAAAGTGCTTCAGGTCTTGAAGCAATGTCAATGCCGCCCCCGGTCTGCTCCGCCGCCATTTTCAAAAGGGGAATACCAAGACCGACCTTTCGTGTTTTCCGTGTGGTACAGAATGGATCAATAACATTTTGCACCATTTCTTCTGACATTCCGCAACCGTCGTCGGTAATTGTCATTGTAAGAACATGGTTTTCGTCCTCGCAAAGAGAGATTCCGACGTTTTTTGCGCCTGCCTTAAGGGAATTCTGAGCGATGTCAAGAATATTGAGAGAAAGCTCTTTCATAACACAAGAAGATTAGTTATACTTCTCGATGATTCCGTCGATGTCTTCCTTCTTGAGTCTGCCGTAAACGTCATCGTTAACGGTGAGAACGGGAGCAAGACCGCATGCGCCGATGCAGCGAGTTGCTGTAAGTGAATACTTACCGTCGGGAGTTGTGTCGCCATCCTTGATTCCGAGACGGAGAGTGATTCTGTCGATAAGATCCTGAGAACCCTTTACATAGCAAGCAGTTCCGAGACAGACAGCGAAAGCAACCTTACCCTTGGGGTTAAGTGCAAACTGTGAATAGAAAGAAACGATACCGTAAATTTCTTCCATGGGAATGTCCATCTTTTCAGAGATAATTCTCTGAACCTCTACGGGAAGATAGCCGTAGATATCCTGAGCTTCCTGAAGAACAGGCATCGTGGAGCCCTTGACTCCCTTGTACTTTTCAATGACAGCCAGAAGCTTTTCCTCCTGCTCCTTGGTGCCCTTGAAGGTGACTGTTGTCAGTCTTTTTTTCATTTTTTGTATACCTCCCATGCGGACTTACCGCAAATTTTGCTGCTGCCTCATTGGGCACGCATTACCAACATTGCCAAAGTTTTAACAAAGTTTAAGCATACGACCCTACTACGCACAACACAACAATTATAGTATACATCATCCTTTATACAAAGTCAAGGCTTATTTTTAAACTTTTTTGTAATAAGGCGGAAAATGACGCAAAAGCAAGAAATTTGCCGCAAATTACGGCAGGATTTTTTGAAACTTAACAGATTCTTTATTTTTGCTTTAGGGCGATAATGAAATGAAGGGATGTATAAAGAAAAAGCACACCCAAATGGGTGCGCATAATTCTAAATGTTTTTTAAAAAAGAAATCAGATTCCTCCTGATTTCCTCCTCATTTTCTCCGGGAATATCAAGGGCGTTTTCGTCTGCGCTGATGTCCCATAAATGATGAGCATCACTGCTTGCAACGAAGCGAAAATCTGCGGTAATGGGGTAGGAAAGACGGTATTCATCAATGCGGAAATTGTCGTGAAGCTCGGCACAAACAAACCCCGGCTCCGGCGGAATATCTCCGAGCACCGCAATTATTCCGTTTGATTCACGGTCAATGTGCGCAGGATAGCAAATTCCCCCTCGACTTTCCACAAGCGTCGGCACTTCTTCAAGAAAAATGTCTGTCGCACTTATTAAAAGGGTGTCCTCACGGCGAATCTCATTTCCAAGCCTGTCAACAACAATCTGATCGCCGAAAATTTCCGGCTTGTTTTTTATCGGCATAATTCTGCCGTGTACCTCGTCGGAAAAATCCATTGCTCCCGACAAATCCGGGAATAAGCATACAACATGAATATCCTCGCTTGTCGTCAGCTCCATTCCGGGTATCGGAACAATTCCGTATTCCCGGCAGGCTTCAAAAAACGCAGGACAGTTTCCGCAGCTGTTGTGGTCTGTCAGAGCCATTATGTTAAGTCCGTTGAGCGTTCCCATTCCCGCAATGTTTGGCGGTGTCATGTCGTTGTCGGCGCATGGCGAAAGACAGGAATGAATGTGAAGGTCGTAAAAACGTTTCATAACGCTTTTCTCTCAATCAAGAAGCTTGCCGAGCTTTGCGCAAAGCCCATAGGCTGTGTCGCCACTTCCGTAAATGTTAATGCCCTGTGAAGCCGCCTTTCTGATGACCTCATCTTCAAGCTCAACTCCCTCTGCAAGCACAACCGCCGACACATCGCAAAGACTCGCCACGGCAACAACATTTATGTTGGACATTATTGTCACCCAAACATTTCCGCTTTTTGCCCGTCCCATAACCCAGCTGAGAAGGTCGCCGCAATAAACACCGTCAATTTCACGCTCCGGGTCGTCAACCGTTATTTCACGAAGTGAAAGCTCTTTTGCAAGTTCGTTTACTGTCATAATAATTCTCCTGTAAATATAAAGAATAACGCCATGTATAAAATAAGCCTTATAGCCTGTTTTCACCGGGTTTTATTTCAACAATTTCGCCGTTAGCCTCTGCCCAAACCGTAATAAAACTCGGATTGAACACGGTTTTACCGTTTGACGATATTTCAAGACCTCTTGCGGCAGAAATGTAGTCATAAATTTCAATGTTGGTTGCAAACCACACATGGGAAAGATCGGACGCTCTTTTGCAGAATTCCTCAATCATATCCCAGTTGCCGTCATTGTTAAACTCATAGCTGTGTCCCCACACATACAAAAGTCGGGGAAGCTTGTGCCTGTGAACAGGCTCTGTAATAAGGTGGAGATTGTCAAGACAATTTTTGTGGTGACAGGTCGGGTGCCATGCCATAAAGTCGGAAGGAATCCTGAAATTGTTAGTTGAACGGGTTGTGCGGGCATATTTCATGCCGTTGTCAGCAAAAACCTTTAATATTCTTTCGTCAAAATCTCCGAAAGGATATGACATTCCCCTCACTGTGTATCCGCAAATGTCTTCAAGCTTCTTTTTGTTGGATACAATTTCCTCTGCAAGCATACTGTCTGAAAGATGAGAAAGCCATGGGTGAGTGGCAGTGTGGCAGGAAAGCTCGTGACCTGCATAAACCTCTTTTGCCCTGTCGGTGGTGCGCCCCTCCCAGGAATCGAAAGCGTTGACAACATGAAATGTGCCTTTGATACCATATTTGTTGAAAATTTCAATGAGCCTGTCGTCAGAGGAGTGACCGTCGTCATAGCTCATTGTAAGACAGGCGGTTTTTCCTCCGGGAAAAAGATAGGGATTTATAATCATAAGGGAATACCTCCGAATTGCGATTTGACATTTTCAGTATAACACAACTTTTGAGAAAAATCAAGAGCAAAAGCAATTTAATTTGTTTTTTCGTAAAAAGTAGAAAAAACCGGCGACTTTCTCAAAAAGCCTCCGAATTATCAAAAGAACAAAAATGAATAACGCTCTAAAACTTTAGCAAACATACGAATATCACGCATCTGAAAACCATCCCCCGTTATAAAGCTTTTCGTAAATTTCAAAGGGGTGCTTTTTCCGAAAAGCACCCCTTTTGGTAGGGTATGGGGCAAATCCCCATTAAAAAACCACTTACTTAACTGCGCTTGCTGCTTTTACGATGAGGGCAAGTGCTTCAGCGCGGGTCATTTGGTCATAGGTACGCATTGTAGTGCCGTTGCCGTGGACGATACCGAGAGCGTAGGCAATGGCGATATAGCCGATGTCGCCCTCTTTGATTTCGGCGTTGTCTGCGAAATCTGTTCTGAAGATGTTTTCAAGGACTGCCACTTTGTCATAGTCCATGGCGGTGAGAATATATTTTACGCCGTCGATTCTGATAACGGGCGCATCAGATTCATGCAGCTTGTAAACCTCTTTTGAACTGTTGCCCATGTAGAACGTGAGGCTTTCGGCAAGCTTGCAGAATTCCTCGCCTGTGATAATCGCTTCAGGCTTGAACTTTCCACCCGCAAAACCGATGCCGATACCGCCGAGAAGTGAAATTGTTTCTTCTGCCCAGTGACCTGAAATGTCATCGTAGGTGTAGCCACTTCCGTAAACAAATTCATCTGTCACTTCATTTCCCGAATGGTCAACACCCTTGCAGGAGAAAGCGTCAATGTAGGAAATATTGTTGTGGGAAACGGTGTAAACAAGGCGTGTTTCCTCAATACGGTCGTAAAAGTCGGTGGCATCGGTGTAGAACTTTTCTGCCTCTGCCTGAACTTCGTCAGGATTCATCTTTACACCGTAGTATTCGCCTGCAAAAGCAAGGAGTGCATCGTCATCACCCGACTTTATTATCTCAAGCAGCTTTTCACGGTCAATGTCTTTCGCATACTTTTCAATAACGGCATCAAGGTCTCCGCCTGCTTCAAAGTTGAGTGCAACAGAAAGCACAAATGCCTTTGCAGTTTCAAGCTTTGTTGCATTGGTCTTGGGAGTGTACACATAGGAAGTCTTAAGCTCGTAAATGTTCTTCACGCCGCTTGCAACATATTCCTTGAGTGCCTCATCTGCCGAAACAATACCCTTGGGCGACTCAAACTCAATGTTTGTGTTCCATCTGTAGCTGTAATTGTAAACCTTGCCTGTGATTGCATCAACGCCGACAATAATACGGTTGGGCGTGTATTCAATGCCCTCGTTAACACGGGTAAAGGTAAAGGTGTATGCTCCATAAATCGGGTCGGTGAGTTCTTCACGGTTTTTGTAGCCGACAGTGTTTGTGGAACGTTTGCCCGTAACAACTGTGTCTTTAACCTTTTCGGGCTGAACGGTGTTAAGAAATTCCTGCGCAATTTCCTGCGCCTGCTCAAGTGTGTAGTTTATCTTGGGAAGCTCTTCGCCTGCGTTTTCATAGTCCCAATAGTTCTTGAGATTCGATGAGAACGAAACAAGATTTCCGTTGTCTGCATTGACAGTTGCGTTGGCATAGCTGTAAAAGCTCTTTACTTCATTCAGAACAGGATTTGAAAAATTGAGTGACCAGGTGTATGAACCGCTGTCGTCCTGATATGAGCTTTCAGAGGTCTGATAAGATTTGTTGAGATAACCCTCAACCGCAGAAAGCGTTGGGTCAATAAGAAGATACTTGTTGCCTGTTACGTTCTTTATTGCATTGTCTTTGGAAACAAGCTTTTCAAGAATTTCAAGCTGAGCCTTTTCGTTTTCGTTGAGCTCATATTCAGCTTCCGCATCCTCGGTCACAGCACCAAAAGACGGGGACATAATGGCTTCGTTCTTTGAAAGTGTGTCGCCTGCCGCACCGCCTGTTTCACGACCAACAAACCATTCGGACTTGCTGTCATAAATTTCGCCTGTAACAGCATCAACAGCGGAATAACCTTCTGTGGGAGCATAAACAAGCTGTGCCTTGGCAATGCGATTGTTGTCAAGCGTTTCATAAACGGTGATGTAGGTGAGCTTCATGCTTTGCTTGGTTTCAAGAAGCTCCTTTGCCTTTTGCTCACCGATAAGCTTTTCGGGAGCTGAAAACTCTGCATCATAGTTGAATGTGCAGTTTATGCGTGTAAGCTCGCCTGTGTTGTAGCTGAGGGTCACGCTCGCTGTGTTTTCGGGAAAACGGTAGCCGTTTTCTTCTCTAACAAATTCATAGGTGTAGGTCTTGGAGTAAACACCGTTTGAATATGAACCCACAAGTACAAGACTTTCTGCCGCTTTGGGAAGTATCCTTGAAACATATTCCTTTGCCTGCGGCTCGAAATGCGAAATGCTTGCTGCGGGAACAATGCTCTCGGAAGCGGTCTTTTCGTGGTCTGTCACATAAAAGTTTTCAATGTTTCCGTCTGCATCAGCTCTTGCAGTGTAGCGTACCGAGGCATCCTTGTTCTGCCATGTGAAACGCCAGGAGGAATTGTTGTAAACATTTCCTGCATTGTAATTCCATGTGAACTCGCTTGCCTCATCGGGAATGTCAAGCTTGGGCTTTACAATTTTGATAACCTTTTCCATTTCTGCCGTGGTTGGCTCGGTTGAGGTTTCAATCGCAAACACCGCAAACGATGAGATAACGGTGAGGGTCGCAAGAATGATTGAAAGCGCAGATTTTAAAAAGTTGTGTTTCATGGTTCTTCTCCTTTTCGTTGGGGTTTTATTCACGTTTAAATAAATGTGTCTGTGAATATGTGTGTTAGACGGATAATAACACAAATTTGTTCCCGTTTTTTGGTTTAAATTTAAACTTTTTTGTCAAATTGCATTTTTTGCTCAAATCTTTAGCTGTTTAACGCTTGCCCCACAGGCTTTTGCACACGTTTTCAAAACAGGGCATTAACACAATGTTAAAAACTGACACTTTTAATGAAATCTTAACGCCCAATCCTGTCTGCAAGAAAACATATATTGTAAAAACCTCTTGATTTTTATAAAAAAATGTGATAAAATACGATGTGATAGAGTTTGTACTTTTTGCACACAAATTCTTTTTATCAAATCTTTCAAACATCGGTGCCCGACGCACCCATCAAAGAAAGGACAGACCCGACCCATGAAAATAATTATTGCAGGCTACGGCAAGGTTGGCTCAACAATTGCCGAACAGCTCGTAAATGAAAAACACGATATAACAATTGTCGATACAGATCCCATCGTAATTGAGGACGCTCGCACGCAGATTGATGCTTATGCCGTACTTGGAAATTGTGCTTCTGCACCTGTTCTAAAGGAATCGGGTATAAGAGAAAGTGACCTTCTCATTGCGGTTACCCAGTCCGACGAGGTAAACCTGCTTTGCTGTCTGATTGCCAAAAGACTCGGCGCAAAAAAGACAATTGCAAGAGTGAGAAATCCAATATATTCAGATGAGCTTTCTCTCATCAAGGATGAGCTCGGACTCAGCATGGCAGTTAACCCCGAGCTTGCGGCTGCAAATGAAATTGCAAGGCTTTTAAAATATCCGTCAGCTTCAAATGTTGAAACCTTTGCAAAGGGCAGGGTTGATATTCTTCAATATAAACTCACAGCCGAAAGTCCGCTTTGCGATATTAAGATTATGGAAATTGTTGACAAGCTCAAATTCAGACTTCTCATTTGTGCCGTTGAAAGGGATAATGAGGTCACAATTCCAACAGGTCAGTTTGTGCTCAAAGAGGGCGATAATATTTCCTTTGTCATTCCCTCTGCCGATGCAAGAAGCTGCCTTAAAAAGCTCAGACTTTCAACCGAAAAAATCAAGAATATACTGATTATCGGAGGCGGAAGGCTTACATATTATCTTGCTAAAAACCTTATTGACGCAGGAATCGGCGTAAAGATAATTGAAAAGAGCAAGGAACGCTGCGAGGAAATAAGTGAGGAAATACCCGGCGCAATGATTATCCACGCTGACGGAACCGATTGCAGACTTCTTGAGGAAGAAAACGTTTCGTCCTATAACGCCGTTGCAACGCTCACCGGAAATGATGAACACAACATTCTGCTTTCCATGTACACCTCGGGATGCTATCCCGAAACCAAAATCATAACAAAGATAAAACATTCCGATTATAACGAGATTCTTAATAATGTCAACATCGGAAGCGTTGTTTCCCCGAAGCATATAACTGCTGACCACATTGTGAGATATGTGCGTGCAATGCAGAATTCCTTTGGAAGTAATGTTCAGTCACTTCACAGAATTGTTTCCGACAAGGTTGAGGCACTTGAATTCAGAGTCAAGGAAACGGCAGAGTTCACAGGTGTACCGCTTCAGAATTTAAAGCTCAAAAGTGATATACTTATCGGAAGCATAAACAGAGGCGGAAACATCATAACCCCTCAAGGTAGCGACACAATTGAAGTGGGAGATACGGTTATAGTTGTCACAACACGCCATGGACTTTATGAGTTAAGCGACATTGTCGAATAGTCAGACGGAGATACATATGAATTACAAACAGATTGCAAAAATTGTGGGCATATCAATGTCGGCGGTCAGTGCCTTTATGGTTCTTCCGCTTGTTGTCGCCATTATATACAAAGAGTCATCAGGCATCTGGTTTTTGCCTGTAATGGCTTTTGCGCTTGCCGTTGGTATTCCTCTTTCACACATAAAAATTAACACAAAATTCAATGAGATGTATGCAAGAGATGCCTACGCTTCGGTTGCACTTACATGGATTGTTATGAGTCTTATCGGCTGTTTGCCATTTTGGCTCAGCGGAGAAATCAAAGGCTTTATAAATTGCTTTTTTGAAATTGTTTCGGGCTTTACCACAACGGGTGCAAGCATTATGAGCCCGATGGAGATTGATGCCATGAGCAAGTGTATGCTTTTCTGGCGAAGCTTTTCACACTGGGCAGGCGGTATGGGAGTTCTTGTGTTTGTTCTTGCGTTTATGCCATCGGGTTCTGAGAATGCAATACACATTTTGCGTGCAGAAAGCACAGGCCCCTCTGTTAACAAAATTGCATCTAAAATGAAGCATACAGCATCAATTCTTTACTTGCTGTACACGGTTATGACGCTGATTTGCTTTGTACTTCTTGTTTGTGGCGGAATGCCTGTTTTTGATTCCATAACAACAGCCTTTGCAACGGCAGGAACAGGCGGATTCGCTGTTACGGGCGCAGGTATGGGCGGATACAACAGCTTTTATCTGCAAGGTGTTGTGACAGTTTTCATGGCACTTTTCGGCGTGAACTTTTCGCTGTATTACCTCATGCTTCTCGGTGACTTCAAGAGTGTTTTCAAAAACGAGGAGCTTCGCGGATATGTAATAACGATTTTTGTTGCCATTGCGCTTATAACCGTTAACATAAGAGGCGGCTTCGGAAGCCTTTACGAGGCGTTTCATCATGCGGCATTCCAGGTTTCGTCAATCATCACAACCACAGGCTTTTCAACCGTTGACTTTAATGCGTGGCCTCTGTTTTCAAAAACCATTCTCGTTATACTCATGTTCTTCGGAGCGTGTGCGGGAAGTACGGGTGGCGGTATAAAAATTTCAAGACTGATTATACTTTCAAAGTCGCTTAAAAAAGAAATTTACACGCTTATTCATCCGAGAGGCGTGAAGGTTATGCTTGTTGACGGCAAGAAAATTGAGCATGAAACCGTCAGACGTACAAACGTCTATATGGTCTGCTATCTTGCCATATTTATAATTTCAATTCTTATTGTTTCCCTTGACAACATAAGTGCCGAAACAGCGTTCACATCAGTAACCGCCACTTTGAACAACATAGGACCGGGACTTGATCAGACAGGACCTTCGGCGCATTTCGGATTCCTTTCACCGCTTACAAAAGTTGTTCTTATTCTTGATATGCTTATCGGCAGACTTGAGATTTTCCCCATGCTTGTCCTGTTCTATCCGGGGGCGTGGAGAAAAGAGTGATAGGGACGGTTATAAAAAAGAAAGCATTCAAGAAATAAATCTTAAATGCTTTAAGTGACATATGAACAGCGAACAAAGTAAAGCTGTTTGAATTTAACTATTATAATGCTAAAAAACGCAGAACATTATCTCTCCGGAATGTCCTGCGTTTTTCTTTTCGTTTTTATGCAGTTGCCTTTTCGTCAGCAGACTTGTCCGAAACAAGCCTTGACTTTGAAAAATCTGCGTGCTTGTAGTAAATGCCGTTGAGAACGCTGCATACAAGCCAACCTGCAGGATAACCCATCGAAATGGGGAGAATTGTGTTGGAAATAAAATTTGCTACAACGTAAAGATAAACCTGCCTGAAGCATACAAACGATGCAAGCATTATTATCATTGGTGCACGACTGTTTCCTGCACCTCGCAGTGCCGCACTGTGAATCTGATTAAAACAGCATAGCATATAAAAAGGAGAGAGGGTGCGCAAAAACTGCGTTCCGAACTCTATAACCTCCGCTTTCTGATTGAAAAACGTCACAATCCACGGCGCAAATATTATTACCGGAATAATTATAAGAGCAGAAGCCGCCGCCGCAATACCAAGGGCAACCGTAACGCCTTTTTTTGCCCGGTCAATTTTGTTTCTGCCAAGATTCTGACCCACAAAGGTTGTTGCCGCAAGGGAGAGCGATTGCATGGGGAGAAAGATAAACTGGTCAACCTTTGCATACGCCGTCCAACCCGACATACAGTCTGTTCCAAAAAAGTTTATGTAGGACTGAACGAACACATTCGAAAATGAAGTAATTGTCATCTGAAGTCCGGCAGGAATTCCTACCGTGAAAATTTTGCCGAGCATTGCAAGGTCAATTTTCATATCCTGCATGGAAATTCTCACACAGGTGCTTGTCTTTGCAAGAACAATCATCGTGAGAATTGCCGAAACGAATTGAGATATAACTGTCGCAAGTGCAACGCCCTCAACGCCCATTCCGAAGCAAAGCACAAAAACAAGGTCAAGCACCGTGTTGAGCAGAGCCGAAACAACGAGAAAATAGAACGGTCTTTGCGAGTCACCTATGGCACGCAGAATTCCTGCACCAATGTTGTAAAAAAGAAGACCAATAACGCCTGCAAAATATATTGTAAGATAAAGGGTTGCTTCCGGCACAGCTTCAGCCGGCATTTTCATCATCTTAAGCATAAAAGGCGTCATTGCAATTCCCACAACAGAGAAGATAACCGAAAGAATAAGCGTGAGAACAAGGGAAGTGTGAACCACCTTTTTAACCATGTCATATTGCTTTGCACCGTAATATTGCGAAATAACAACACCTGCACCACTCGAAAGACCCATGAAAAATCCAATGAGCATATTTATGATCGGTCCCACTGTGCCAACCGCCGAAAAAGCTTCGTTGCTGACATAGTTGCCGACAACCCAGGTATCAACCGTGTTATAAAGCTGTTGGAAAAGATTTCCCAAAAGAAGCGGAATTGAGAAAATGATAAGGTGGCGCACAATGCTCCCCTCGGTCATGTCAACGTCCTTTCTTCTTGACGAAAACAGTGTTTTTACGCTCGTCATTATCAAGCCTTCTTTCACTAAATGAATTATGCACAAATTATAATTTTATAACATGAATATTGCAAGGCTTGCGTGTTAATTGTAAACAATTAAAAACACATTGCTTTGTATAAACTCAAAAAAGGGGATGCTTTCCGAGAAAGCACCCCCATGTCAGTCCTATACAAAAAGCTTACATAAGCTTTTTGAAAAGCTCCTTGATGTCGGCAACGCTTGTTTCCTTGGGATTGCCGGGACGGCAGGCATCTGCATATGCGGATTCTGCAAGGAAGTCGAGATCTGATTCCTTGAGAGCCTCAAGCTTTGCAGGGATTCCAACGTCTGCGGAAAGCTTTTTAACAGCGTCGATTGCCGCCTGGCGATATTCGTCACAGCTCATTGCTTCAACGCCCTCAACGCCCATTGCTTTTGCAATTTCACGGTACTTTTCGCCACTCTGATCTGCATTGTATTCCATAACGATGGGAAGCATCATTGCGCAGGCAACACCGTGAGGTGTGTCATAAAGTGCGCCGAGTGTGTGCGCCATAGAGTGCGCAATGCCAAGACCAACATTTGAAAATGCCATGCCTGTTACAAACTGACCGAGAGCCATTCCTTCTCTGCCTGCATCGTCATTTTCGCAAGCCTTGCGGAGATTTGCGGAAATAAGACGGATTGCTTCAAGGTTAAGACAATCGGGAAGAGCCCATGCAGCCTTGGTTGTGTAACCCTCAATAGCGTGGGTGAGAGCATCCATACCTGTTGCGGCTGTTAGAGATTTGGGCATGGTGGAAGTCATGTCGGGGTCAACAACTGCAACGTCGGGAATGTCGTTCACGTCAACGCAAACAAATTTTCTCTTGTTCTGAACGTCTGTGATAACATAGTTGATTGTTGCCTCTGCGGCTGTACCTGCAGTTGTGGGAACGGCAATTGTGTAAACTGTGCGGTTCTTTGTGGGAGCAACGCCCTCAAGAGAACGAACGTCGGCATATTCGGGATTGTTTATGATGATGCCAATTGCTTTTGCCGCATCCATGGAAGAACCGCCGCCAACAGCGATCATATAATCTGCGCCGGATTTTTTGTAAGCCTCAACTCCGCCGACAACATTTTCGATTGTTGGGTTGGGCTTGATGTCGGAATAAATCTCATAAGCCATGCCTTTTGCATCGAGAAGGTCTGTTACCTTTGCAACAACGCCGAATTTGATAAGATCGGGGTCTGTTGCGATAAATGCCTTTTTGAAACCTTTTGCTTCGATGATTCCGGGGATTTCGTTGATTGCACCTTTTCCGTGATAGGAAACTCCGTTGAGTACAAAGCGGTTTGCCATGATGTTTTCCTCCTGATTTATAAAATATGTTTTGATTGCGGATGTGTTTTATTTCCACAACACTATTATAACACCTATTATAAACTATTACAGCAAGAAATTGTTAAATATTTGTCAATTATCAAAAGTGGCTCAGAATCCCAAAGTCAAAGCCTTGACAATCTGCGACAATTTTAATCGCCATGCCGGGTTCGGAGGTGTCACCGCAAGGATTGTGAAGCGTTCCGATTCTGTCAATGATTTCTCCGGGAATTGTAATTGTGCCGTTTGAAGTGAAAACTGCTTCTGTTATTTCCTCAGGCTCATCAAGAGCAATGTCCTGCGCAAAAACACGGATATTCTCGTGTTTTGCAAGTTCAGAATAAAGCGTGAGCTTTGCGTATCGACCAAATATTCCAATTGTGTCGGCACTTCCTGCGTTCACCGAAATGTGGCAAAGGGGAATGGAATAGCTTCGCCCGAGAGTGCGCCCGAAAGTTCCCACGCTGAAAACTCCGTTTGGGTTGAGAGAAGCCGCCGCAAAAGGAATGTTTCCGTTTTTGTCGGGGGTGACATCCGGAAGAGCGCATCCCCTTGAAATTGACGCAACACCCGATTTTTCAATAACATCTCCGTCAACAAATTTCCACCATGCCTCAATTTCCTCGCATTGCTTTGCGATAGCCCAGTTGTCTGTAAGATTGTTTCCGGAAAAATGTGTTTCTTGCGCATTAACGGCAAATGCAGGAGCAACTCTGTGCCAGCGTGCCGCCCTCACAACCTCGCTCATTTTTGTTTTGAGATTTCTGTGAAGACCCGTTTCGGGGAAAGAGGGGTCCGGTCTTCCGTCGGGAAGCGCACCCACGAAGCTGTGTCGCATAACGCCCATTCCGCAACCAAGCACCGCCGCAACATAAACCTCGTCCTCGCAGTTGACAATTCCGCCATAGCCTTTTTGTGCCGTAAACGGAAGAAATTCACGGAGCTTTGCAAAGGTCATTGGAATTGACATGATCGCCGGCACGTCATATGTCCTGTAAGAGTCGCAATAAGGAATAATTTCCTTTATCATTGCCTGTTCCACCGTAAGATTCTTTGCGTGCTTGTGTGAAAGCTCTGTCAGAAGCCGCCTTGTTTCAAGACTTCCTGCTTTGCTTCCCCAATCGGCTTTGTAATAACCGATGCCTGCATAATCTGCCCACATCATTCGCTCTTTCCAATATTCTTCGGGGGTTTTTTTGCCCATAAAAAGAGCTGACTCCTGCACGCAAACCCAACCGCCGCAGCTTCTCCAACCGCTATCGGTTATTCTCTGATTGAGCCTTTTGAGAGATTCTGCAGGATTGTCCACAGCACATCCCGGAAATTTTCCCTTGTCAAGAACAAGTGAGCCGTAATATTGCTTGTATCCGTCAGGCGTACCGTCGTGACCGTCAACAGGAACATCCCAGCTGTCGTCAAGAACTATGTGCAGGTCACGCCTTGCTTCGGGGTGCATATATGCCCATCCCTGATAGGCTTTGTCACCAAAAAGGTTTTGCTCGGTGATGTTGCGGCGTTGCGCAACAGGTCCGCCGTCGTTGCAATAGTAAAGCTGTGTCTGCCAGGTGCAGTAATAGTCGGGAGAAGTGTTGACAGTGTTCGGAATTATGCTCTTTATTTTCATTGGACTGCTCCTTGTCTGAATTGTTGATAATTTGTTTGCTTACTTTTATTCTTTACCAATCATCTGCAAAAGTTCATCAAGGGAAATTGATTTGACGCCAAGGCTCTGCGCTTTTGCCACCTTGCTTCCACCGTCTGCGCCCTCAAGCAAAAAAGATGTCTTTTTTGAAACAGATGACGAAACCTTGCCGCCGTGTGAAGCAATGAGAGAGGCGGCTTCTTCTCGTTTCATGCCGGGAAGTGTACCCGTAATAACAAATGTAAGTCCCTCAAGGCTGTTTCCGAGGACAGTTTTCACAGCTGTCATGTCAACGCCCAATTGCTCAAGCTCGCCAATAAGCGACACCGAATCTTGGCTTTCAAAAAAACTCTTTATGCTTGCGGCGCAAATTTCGCCCATGTCATCAATGACCTTCAGCTCATCAATGTCCGCCCTTATGAGCTCTCCGATTGTTCCGAAATGTCCTGCAAGAGCCTGAGCACCTGTTTTGCCGATGTGGCGTATTCCGAGTCCGAAAATCACTCTTGCAAGTCCTGCACTCTTTGAAGCCTCAATTGCAGAAAGCAGATTTGCCGCGGATTTTTCACCCATTCGCTCAAGTCCAACAAGCTGTTCTTTTGTCAGACGGTAAAGGTCGGAGGCATCGTTTACAAGTCCTTTTTCAACAAGCTGTGCAATCTGCGCCTCTCCGCAACCGTCAATGTTCATCGCATCTCTTGAAACAAAATGTGTAAGTCTTCTAAGCCTCTGCGCAGGGCATTTTGGGTCTGTGCAACGATATGCCGCCTCGCCGTCCTCTCGCACAACCTCCGCTCCGCAGGCAGGGCAGTTTTCGGGCATTTTAAAGGGGGTCTGCGTGCCGTCACGCAAAGCTTTTACCGCCGAAAGAATTTCGGGGATAATGTCGCCTGCCTTTCTCACAACAACCGTGTCGCCAACCATGATTTCCTTTTCCGAAATGAAATCCGCATTGTGAAGCGTTGCCTTTGAAACGGTCGTTCCTGCAAGCCTTACAGGTTCAAGCACGGCAAAAGGCGTTATAACTCCCGTTCTTCCGACATTGACTTCAATTCCGATGAGCTTTGTCTGCTTTTCTTCAGGCGGATATTTGAAAGCCGCCGCCCATTTTGGTGCGTTTGACGTTTCACCGAGAAGCTCACGCTGTGCAAAGCTGTCCACTTTTATAACAGCACCGTCAATGTCAAAAGAAAGCTCACTTCTGTGCTCGTTGAATGAAGCAATTTCCGACTTTATTGGTTCAAAATCCGAAAATACTCTGTAAGACGGCGAAACCTTGAAGCCGAGGCTTTTCAGATAGTCAAGACTTTCTCTGTGGCTTGTAAGCTCCGGGGTGCCAACGCTTTCCTGAATGTTGAAAACAAAAATATCAAGACCACGGGAAGCTGTAACCGCCGAATCAAGCTGACGAAGCGAGCCTGCCGCTGCATTTCGGGGATTTGCAAAAAGAGTTTCGCCCGAAAGCTCTCTTTCCTCGTTAACACGGTCAAACTGCGCTTTTGGCATATAAACCTCGCCCCTGACACAAAGATATGGTACAGGCTCGGAAAGCTTTTGGGGAATTGATTTAATTGTGCGCAGATTTTCCGTTATATTTTCGCCGACATTTCCGTCTCCTCTTGTTGAGCCACCGACGAAAATACCATCTCTGTATTCAATGGCAACGGAAAGACCGTCAATTTTATATTCAACAACATATTCCGCATTTTGTTCGAGTGCGGCGTTGGTTTTTGTGAGGAAATCCTCAAGCTCATCATATGAAAAAACATCCGTGAGGCTCTTCATCGGGACTCTGTGTGAAACCTTTTCAAATTTTTCCGACGCCTTTCCGCCAACGGTCTTTGTGGGGGAGGCTTCATCGGCAAAATCGGGATACTCCTTTTCAATGGCTTCAAGTTGTTTTATAAGCTCGTCATATTCAAAGTCTGTGATTTCGGGCGCATCGTTGTTATAATAAAGATTTCGGTGATGCTCAATTTTTGCCCTCAATTCGTTATAGGTTGCCTTTGCATCAAGGTCAAACATATTGTTCATTTCAAACACCTCTTGCATTGTTTAATTGTAAAATTTAGTAAATTGACAAAATGACATTTCCTATTATGTAAAACGTCAAAGAAATTTATTCCTTGTTGTCTTTGCTGTTGTTTTTCTTTTCGAGCTTTTTAATGTATTTAACATGATTTCCGATGCTCACCATTGAGGAAGAAAAATCGGGATGCTGTGATGAGTATTTCCAATCCCAGCTTTTATAGCGTGAATCCGAAGGAGAAACGCCGGTTTGTTTTTTGAACATTTTTGAAAAGGTGTAAGCGTCACTGTACCCCACCATTGCCGCTGTCTGACGTACATTATAACCCATTTCAAGAAAGCTCTTTGCCTTGGCACAGCGCACACTCAGAATGTATGGCATAATTGACAGCCCTGTTTCCTCCTTGAAAATACGGGTGAGATAACGCCTGTCAAGGTTGACCGTCTTTGCAAGGGATTCAACCGAAATATCCTCCATGTAATTGTGGCGAATATATCGGGAAATCTTTTTGATGACATCTTGTTCCGGGTTTGCCTCATCAGAAAACAACTCACCATACAGAACATAGAGCTTTGACACGGCATATTCAACCGAAACACTGCCCTCCATTGCCCGTGCCACCGGCTCCAGAAAAATTTCCGCCGAGGGTTTTATAATCGGGCTTTCAAGGCTTTGGAATTTGTCTGCGAGAGAGCCGCTGAACGAAAACCAATAATATTCCCAAGGTTCGTTCTGGTCAGCAATGTAATAGGTCACTTCTCCCGGATTTATAACAAATGCCTCGCCCTGTGAAACGGCATATTCTGTTCCCTTTGAAGTGAATTTGCCTTTTCCGCACTTCACATAGTGAATGATGGTGAAATCTCTTATGGCAGGGCCAAAATCATGCCCCGGCTCACATTCTTCACAGCCTATATAGATGGGGTAGAGGTCGTGCAAGTCCATGCGCTTTGGAAATATATAGTTGAAATCCATAAAATACGCTCCGTATTATTGTAAAGTGTTTTTCTAAAACATTTTTTCTTCTACTCTTACGATTATATATGCCCTTCGTGTCTTGCCGGAAACGTTTTTGTAACTTTTTCGCAATATGCGACAAAAAAGTATGCTTTTGGGGGATAAAAATGCGAAAATTTGCGTAACAGGTTACTTTTTGACATGGAATCTTACAATATACCATTTACAAAAACCAAAAAGTGTGGTAAAATCAAAATGTAAGCTTGGTCGGAGAAAATGTGTCATTTCTCATTCTCCGCCGCTAATAAAACCGAAAGGAAGAATTATCATGCTTAAAATTACATTTATGGGTGCGGGAAGCACAGTTTTTGCAAAAAACGTTCTTGGAGACACGCTTCTTGCCGAGCCTCTTTGTGAATGCGAAATTGCCCTTTATGACATCGACGGTGACAGACTTGAGGAGTCCTATATCGTTATCGACTCAATCAACCGCAAGTATAACGGCGGAAAGGCTGTTATCAAAAAGTATCTCGGAATCCCTCAGAGAAAGGATGCACTGCGTGGAGCACGCTTTGTTGTCAATGCAATTCAGGTTGGCGGCTATGAGCCTTGCACGGTTATTGACTTTGAAATCCCTAAAAAGTACGGCCTTTTGCAGACAATCGGCGATACCATGGGCATCGGCGGCATTTTCAGAGCACTTCGCACAATTCATGTCATGAAAGACTTTGCCCGTGATATTGAGGAGGTGTGTCCTGACGCATGGTTCCTTAACTACACAAACCCCATGGCAATGCTTTCGGGATATATGCAGAGATACACAGGCGTTAAAACCGTTGGTCTTTGCCACAGCGTTCAGGGCTGTTCTTCCGGACTTTTTAATAAGCTCGGCATGGACAAAAATATCATCGGCAGAGAGCTTATTGCCGGTATTAACCACATGGGCTGGCTCCTTGAAATCTATGACAAGGACGGCAGCGACCTTTATCCCGAAATCCGTCGCCGTGCCGCAGAAAAGAATGAAAAAGAAAAGCATGAAGACATGGTTCGCTTCGACTATATAAAACGACTTGGCTACTATTGTACCGAAAGCTCCGAACACAATGCAGAATATAATTGCTTCTATATCAAGCCAAATTATCCCGAGCTTATCGACAAATATAATATTCCCCTCGACGAGTATCCCAGACGTTGCGTAAATCAGATTGCGAAATGGGCAAAGCAGAAAGAAGAGCTCCTCAACGGCGGCGACATCATGCACACTCGCTCTCACGAATATGCTTCTCACATTATGGAGGCAATTGTCACAAACAAGCCTTATAAAATCGGTGGTAACGTTATCAACAATGGACTTATCGACAATCTTCCCTCAGATGCCTGCGTTGAAGTGCCTTGTCTTGTTGACGGAAGCGGCATAACACCCTGCCACGTCGGACGACTTCCTGTACAGTGTGCCGCAATGAACATGACAAATATCAATGCACAGCTTCTCACAATTGAAGCGGCTGTCACAAAGAAGAAGGAGCATATTTATCAGGCTGCAATGCTTGATCCCCACACAGGTGCTGTTCTTTCAATTGACGACATTGTAAAAATGTGCGACGAGCTGTTTGAAGCACACACAAACGCAGGATTCCCGATTTTCTGATAAATCAAAGGTCACACTTCCTTGCCGCTTTTGATGGCGTTGTTGCCCGTGAGTAAAGATAATCCGCTAAATGACTTGAGTGTAAATAAACATATTTTGTTCTGAATGAGTGAATTTTGCTCAAAACAAGGAGGATTTTTATGAGAAATGGTAATGCTTCAGGAATAATTGCGGTTCTTATTGTCCTTGCGATGCTTGTCAGCCTTACGGGTTGCTTTGGACGAGAGGATTTCTATGACGTAACAATAAAGAATGTGCCTGTTGCAGAGGATGACCGTGAGCAACAGGAGATTAAAGATTCTCAAATTGACACGGATACTGATGCTGATGCAAATGTAGATGTAGAAGTAGAAAAGCCGACTGATGATGAAAAGAGTGAACAGACTTCAAAAGATGAAAACGTGTCCGTGGAAGCTCCGGCAGATGAACAGGAAAAAGTTCAGGAGAATGAAAATGTGCCTGCCACAAGCGGAATGAGAGCATATTTTGATAAGCGTATTGCCGATGCCGAAAAGGTTTTTGATGACTTTGTGAAGGTCTGCGATGAGGGCTATCAGCAACCCATGAATATTGCCTCATATGAATGTCTTGTTGAGTGGGACGAGCTTCTCAATGAAATCTATTCGCATCTTAAAATTACTCTTGATTCCGACACGTTTGAGGCGATAAAGCAAGATGAAATTGAGTGGATAAAACG
>JAZQKV010000046.1:0-23277 GCA_045542335.1 Eubacteriales bacterium | reverse complement strand
GGCATCACACACTCCCTCTGCTCCCTTGAATATGAGATCCACCGTCCGCTTTACGATTGGGTAGTAGAGCACGTTGCACCATACATGGATTCCGAGATCAAGCCGAGACAGATCGAGTTTGCAAGACTTAACCTTTCCTATACGGTAATGTCCAAGCGTTTCCTCCGTTACCTCGTTGAGAACAACCTCGTTGACGGTTGGGACGACCCGAGAATGCCAACTCTTTGCGGTCTCAGAAGACGAGGATACACTCCTTCCGCTATTTTTGAGTTTGTTAAGCGTTCGGGTATTTCAAAGTCTCTTAGCCTTTGCGATATTGGTCTTCTTGAGCATTGTATCCGTGAAGAACTCAATGAAAACGCTTCGAGAAGAATGGCGGTTCTTGACCCGATTAAGGTTGAAATCACAAATTACGAAAAGGGCAAAACAGAGTGGTTTGAAGTGTCAAATAACCCTGCAAAGCCTGAAGCCGGAACAAGAAAGGTTCCTTTCACAGGCGAACTTTACATTGACAGAGAAGATTTTTCAGACAATCCTCCCCCCAAGTTCCAGAGACTTAAGCCTGACGGCGAAGTGCGACTTATGGGAGCTTATATTATCAAGTGTAACGAAGTTGTCTACGGAGAAGACGGTAAGGTTGAAAAACTTCTCTGCACAGCCGACATTGAAACAGGCAATGGTATGCCTGTTGATGGCAGAAAGGTGAGGGGAACGATTCACTGGGTAAGTGCCGAAACCGCTGTTCCTGCAAAAGTTAAACTCTACGATTATCTTTTTACAATTGAAGATACGGGCGCTATTCCCGAAGACAAGTCATTCCGTGATTTCCTTAACCCTGAATCTCTTACTGTTATGGAAAATGCAGTTCTTGAGCCTTCTTTTGCACATGACGATGAGGGTGAAAGATACCAGTTTGTCAGAACAGGTTACTTTATCAGAGATTCAAGAGATAAGAATTCGTTTATAAGAATTGTTGGTCTTAAGGACGGCTACAAGCCTTCTAAATGATTATTTTAAGGAGAATTCATCGTGTTAAACAAAAGATTACCTGCTATATCGATGTGCGCCATCTTAGCACTTATACTTGCCTTTAATGCATATGCGGCTACACCATGGGTTCATGTTAATGCTGTTTATGACTACGAGGACAAGGGAGATTATGCAGGCGCAATTCCGAGCCTTGAAAATGTTATGAAAAATGCATCATACTTTACTGACCCAAACGTCACCATGGCGGCGGAAGCAAAGCTCAAGCATTATGGCAACGAGATTGAAATTTATGCCGAAACGGAAAAGTCTCAGAGCTACACAGGTGCTTTGCATGAGCAGGAAGTCGGAGTAAAAATGGCAACCTGCAGCGTTAAAGGATATCCTTTTGATAGCTGTATTCTCACATATATGCTTGACGAGTCTCTTTTTGCAAAAGCTCGCAATGACGGAAAAGATATTCTGTTTGCTTTCAATGTTCAGAACGAGGGCAATGGCATAAGAACACAGAATTTTTCCAAGGATGCTTATAAGCTTGTTCAGCTTTGTAACAAATACAGTGACCTTAAAGTGTTTGTAAGATTCGGCGCTGAAATGAACATTTGGAGCACAATGTGTACTCCTGAAGAGTATTTTAAAGCTTACAGAGAAGTTGCGGGTATCATTAAGAGCAACTGCCCAAACGCCGCAATGGTTTGGGGAATAAACTATGTGTCGCACGCAGGTGTTGATTATATGGACTATTATCCGGGCGATGAATATGTTGACTGGATTGGTTCATGCTTCTATGCAGATATGTATCAGGGCGGTACGACATACTCCGGTAAAAGTGCATTCCTTAACAGAATCTGCGATACAATGTATTTTAAAGGACTCGCTGCAGATCCCGTAATAGTGCTCCGTGAACTCAACGAAAACTTTGGTGGCAGAAAACCCATCATGATTACCGAATGTGGTGCTTCTACAAGCGTAAACTATGGCAACATGGCAGGTGAAAACACAACTGAATTTGCGGCATCTGCCTTGAGAAAGATTTATGAATATGTTGCAATGTGTTGTCCCCAGGTTAAACTTATTGCAAGCTTTAACACTAATATGCCCGGTGAGTTGGGAAGCTATAAAATTGAAGGTGTTCCGGCTCTTGAAAATATTTACAAGCAAGTAGCTGAGAGAAAGCATATTATAAATCCCGCCATTGAAAGAGCGCCTATCGCATATGAAAAGCTTGAAAATAATTTTGAGGTTAGCACAGAAAAGCTCGAAATAAGCTCGTATGTCAAGAATTTTGCTGTGTATGAGCCAACTGTGGAATATTATATCGACGGAAAGCTTGTTGCAACTGTTGATACCATTCCTTACCGTGCAACTCTCGATTTTTCCGGTCTTTCAAATGGTAACCACGATTTAAGAATTGCTTCTGTTGAAAACGGAAAACTGATTCAAGAGAAAACCTATACTTTCAAGGTTGCAATTCCCCGAGTTGGTGACAAAATCAACAACGTGCTTTCAACCGACATTGTCGCTTACATCGACGGCAAACCTATAAATAGCTACAATATCGACGGAAATACAGCTATTGTTGCGGAGGAGCTTGCAAATTTTGGATTTAATGTCAAGTGGAATGGCGAAGAGCGTTCCTTGTCGATTGAAAAGGGAAGTGCTGTGGTAACTTCAAGCTATATTCCCGAAAAATCCGATCTGAAAATCGGGACACCTGTCATGGATGTTCTATTTACGGATATTGTAACGTATTGCAACGGAAATAAGATTCCGGGATTTAATGTAGGCGGTTCAACAATTGTTTATATTGATGACTTGTCTGCATTTGGAACTATCAAATGGGACGGAGTTGCAAGAACAATTTCTTTTGCCTTTAAGTAATAATAATAGGGGATGTATCTGCTTTGTGTTTGATTGACACTTTTGTGATATGTCCCCGAATTCTTTGTACAAAATTTTTAAATTCAACAGTTGTCACCTGACGGCTTTATTAACTCATTAAACGGTGTCATATTCGTTTTATGTTGAAATATCATCATTATCTTTTACAGGAGTTTTAAATGAACAAAGCAGTAGCAAAATCAAACAGTAAAGTGGATATGCTAAACGGTCCGCTTTTAAAAAAGATTATTGTTTACACAATTCCCGTTATGCTTTCGGGAATGCTTCAGCTTGCATATAATGCCGCTGACACCGTTGTTGTCGGTCAGTTTGCTGAAAATGGCACAAACGCTCTTGCGGCTGTTGGTTCAACGGCTTCGCTTATTAACCTGTTCGTTAACATTTGTATGGGATTCTCTACAGGCGCAAACGTTGTTGTTGCGAGATATTATGGTGCTGATGCAAAAGAAGATGTTCGTCACGCTGTACATACAGCCTATGCAATCAGTATAATAAGCGGAGCTATTATGAGTATTATCGGCTTCACTTTTGCTCCTACGCTTCTCAGATGGGTTGATTGTCCTGACAATGTTATAAATTCATCGATACTGTATATGCGTATAATTTTCTGTGGAATGATTTTTCAGATGATTTATAACTTTTCTGCAGGTATAGTAAGAGCTTCCGGTGACACTAAGAACCCTTTCATTATTCTCGTTATATCAGGCCTACTTAATGTTGTTCTGAATATCTTTTTTGTTATTGTTTTTCACATGGACGTTGCGGGTGTTGCACTTGCAACAATCATTTCAAATGCACTTTCCGCCATTCTTATAACAATATTGTTAATAAGGTCAAACGATTGTGTTAAGTTGAAACTTTCAAAAATACGCATAAATATTGAAAAACTCAAAGAAATTGCGAGAATCGGCATTCCATCATGCATACAAAGTACAACTTTCACTCTCTCCAACACTGTTCTTCAATCAGCAATCAACGGTTGCGGTGATACAGTGATGGCAGCGTGCACATCTGCTGCAAGCGTTGAAAACTTTGTTTATATTGCTATGAACGCTTTCTATCACACTTCAATTGCTTTTGTTGGACAGAATCACGCTGTCAAAAAATATGATAGAGTAAAGAAAATTCTATTTATATGCCTCGGTCTTGGTGTCGCTGTTGGTGCTGTTCTCGGCTCAATTGTTTTGTTCTTTGCTCAGCCGATTATGAAATTGTATTCGCCAAACGACATGATGGTCATCGAAGAAGCAATAAAGCGAATGAGTATGATTATTCCGTCGTATATCTTGTGCGGCATACTTGACGTTCTTGTAGGATGTATTCGTGGCATGAAAGTATCTTTTATCCCAATGATTTCAAGCATTATCGGTGTTTGCGGAACAAGATTCACATGGGCTCTTGTTGTTTTCCCTCATTTTCAAGACACATTCTGGTTATATATTTCTTACCCGATTTCGTGGCTTCTCACAGACATTTTCCATGCTTGTACTTTGATATTTCTTTTCAGAAAGTTCAAATCTCTCATGCCCGACAAAGAAGGTACAACAGATTTGTTGCAAAACATGAGCAAATAAGCACTATTCTCTTTTCTTAACACGATCTAAACGAGATCCGCTCCTTTCTTAACACAAATTTTATCATTATTTATGTTATAATTAACTTATAAAGATTTGTCAGATAATCTTTTTTTGATAAAGTTCAGAAAGGAGAAAATAAGTTATGTCACCCGTTGTTATTGGTCTTATTATTGCGGCACTTGCATTGTTTGTTATCCCCCTTGTTGCAATTGTAATCTACGGCGTTGTTGTTTCGTTAAAAAATAAAAAGAAATAGTTTATTTGGGCGGCAGGGATTTACTTGCTGCCCATTCTCTTTTTCCAATGGATTTAAATATTATTTACCATTGTCCACTCGAAGCTTTTTAAAAAACGTTGTATAATATAATCAAAACTATTTAAAAAGGTTTATAATATGAAATTCAAAAAGATATTTAAAAGATTTAAAAATGACTTTAATGTCAGACGAAGAGATGTTTTTGTTTCAACTGCTATTCTTATAATTGCATATTTTGCGTGTAATTTCATGTTTTTGAAATTTGGCCATAGAGATCAGGTCCCTCTGGTTTTTGTTCTTGCAGTGCTTGTTGTTTCAAGAATGACAAGCGGATATACTTGTGGAATTATCGCTTCTTTTATATCTGTTGTCTGTGTTAACTATGTTTTTACTTATCCGTATTTTCATATTGATTTTACACTTTCGGGTTATCCTCTTACTTTTGTTACAATGCTCGCTGTTTCAATTATTGTCAGCACACTCACCACCCGTGTGAAATTACAGGAAAAAATAAGACTTGAAACCGAAAAGGAAAAATTGAGGGCGAATCTCTTGCGTGCTGTTTCTCATGACATCAGAACGCCGCTTACGTCAATTGGCGGTGCGGCTTCTGCAATTATTGAAAATGGCGATGCGATTTCCGATGATGAAAAGAAAAGATTACTTGAGAGCATCGTCGATGAGTCACAGCAGCTTGTAAGAACTGTTGAGAATCTTCTTTCTGTTACAAAAATCAACGGAGATGCGGATATTGTAAAAAACGATGAAATTGTTGAAGAGGTAGTTTCGGAAGCGGTCACCCGTTTTAAGAAGTATCATCCCGGTATTGAAATTTCCGTTACAATTCCCGAGGTTCTCTTGTTTGTTCCAATGGACGGTCTTTTGATTGAACAGGTGCTGATAAATCTGATGGACAATGCGGTTACACATGGTAAAACAACAACTATCATAAATATTGAGGTCACAAGCACAGACAATGATGCTCTATTTTCAGTTGCTGATAATGGAATCGGCATTGATAAAAAACGTCTTGAAGAAATACCTAATTCTTTTTCGTCCCTTGAAGGTGAGAGAACTACAGATTCAAAGAGAAATATGGGAATAGGTCTTTCTGTTTGCGCTTCTATAATAAAAGCACATGGCGGTAAATTCAGTTATTCTAACCGACCGAACGGCGGTGCTGTGTTTACCTTTAAGATACCTTTAAAATGATAATACAATGGAGGAATTATGGCACTTAAAGATAAAATTCTTGTCATCGAAGATGAAGAAAGCGTGTCTCGGTTTATTTCAACCGTTCTTAATGCCAATGGTTACGAATCACTTTCCGCAGTTAATGCCGCTCAAGGGATTTCTATGTTCAAATCACATTGCCCGGAGGTTGTTATTCTTGACCTTGGACTTCCGGATGATGACGGAATAAACGTAATAAAACGGATTCGTGAATTTTCTCGAACTCCAATTATTGTTGTTTCTGCAAGAATAACCGAAGCAGATAAGGTCGAGGCACTTGATTTCGGTGCGGACGACTATATTACAAAGCCTTTCGGCACATCCGAGCTGCTTGCAAGAATAAGAACCGCAATACGACACACAAGGTTTGACAGTTTAAGTGATAATGTTGCTATTTCCGGCGTTTTCAGAACAGGAGAGCTCGTTGTAGATTATGACAAGCATAGAGTTTTCTTAAAAGGAAACGATGTCAAACTTACTCTTAATGAATTTAAAATTGTTGCATTGCTTGCTAAATATTCAGGCAAGGTTGTGACTTATGACTTTCTGATTAAAGAGATTTGGGGACCTAACGCCGCAGGAGACAATCGGATCTTGCGCGTGAATATGGCAAATATCCGCCGTAAACTCGAGGCAAACCCTGCTGTACCTGAATATATTTACACTGAAGTTGGTGTTGGATACAGAATGACCGACGAAAGAATCATCTGAATTCAGAATTTTTTGAAATTTAAACCCATTTACCCAGGAAAGGAATACTATAAAAAATAATAAGGGTATAAACGTACCAAATGTGAGAATGGATATGCCGTACCTAAGTGATAAAGACGAGAGTGACCTTATTTTTGGCGTTCAGAATGACGTGGACTTTGTTGCAGCTTCTTTTGTACGACGTAAGGAAGACGTGATTTCTCTCAAACGTTTTCTTATTATCACGGTGGACACAACATCAAGATTATTTCTAAAATCGAAAATATTGAAGGCGTTGAAAACTTCGACGAAATACTCAGATATTCCGATGGTGTTATGATTGCCCGTGGCGACATGGGTGTTGAGATTGAATTTGAAAAGCTTCCCGGAATTCAAAAGAAATGCATCATAAAAGCATATAAAGCAGGAAAAGTTGCAATAACTGCAACTCAGATGATGGAATACATTATTCACAGTAACACACCAACAAGAGCCGAAATTTCAGACGTTGCAAACGCTGTTTTTGATGGAACATCCGCAATTATGCTTTCAGGCGAAACCGCTGCCTGTGATCACCCTGTAACCGTTGTTGAAGCATGGCAAGAATTGCAAATCAAGCTGAAAAAGATGCCCTTGAAATGGATGCTTATCGCGATATGAACTATGACAATGATTTCACCGATATAACAAACGCAATCTGCGATGCTGCCTGCACAACCGCTCGAGATGTTAATGCAAAGGCGATTGTTGCTGTTACAAAGTCGGGAATGACAGCAAGGCGTGTTTCAAAATTCCGCCCGCATGAGTCGATTATAGCCGCCACCCCCGAAGAGAAAACTTTTCATCAGCTTTCGATGTCGTGGGGCGTTTTTCCTGTGCTTGCGAGAAATCAGACAGAGGAGAGCGAGCTTTTCCGTCATGCGGTGGACTGTGCAAAAATGACGGGAATAGTAAGTGAGGGCGACAGAGTTGTCATAACCTCAGGCATACCGCTTAACATTGAGGGTACGACAAATCTTCTCAAGGTTGAAGTAGTGGGAAAAAGCGTAAGATAAACCATATAACATGCTGTCGTGAAAGCCTACAAAAATTGTTTTTAAAAGTACAAATAACCCATTTTCATAAAAGCAACTTTATGATAGAATATTATCATAGCCAAAGGCTAAAATATTTTGCTGAAAGGAAATGATTAAATGAAACTTTCATTTGCAGATTATAAAGATAAAGTCCGTGCTTGCTGGCTCGGAAAAAACATTGGAGGAACCCTCGGAACTCCTTTTGAGGGCAAAAGAGGAGTTTTTGATGTAAAGGGTTACACTCATGATATTTCAAAAGGTGCTCTTCCTAACGATGACCTTGACCTTCAGCTTGTTTTCTTGCGTGCGGCAGAGGAATATGGCACAAAAGTTACATCCGCACAGCTTGCTGAGTATTGGATGAATCAGATTGTTGCTCATTGGTCTGAATATGGCACAGGAAAATCAAACATGAGAATCGGTCTTATTCCTCCGATTTCCGGTAAATATAAGAACCCTATGGGTAATTCCTGCGGATGCTTCATCAGAAGCGAAATATGGGCTTGCCTTGCACCGGGTCATCCCGAAATCGCTGTTAAATATGCACTTGAAGATGCTATGGTTGACCATGCTGATGAAGGACTTTACGGTGAAGTATTCACAGCTGCTCTTGAGGCTGCAGCCTTTGTAGAGAGCGATCCTGACAAACTTATTGAGATTGCCGCTTCTTATATTCCCGAAGACAGCGCAGTTCTTGGAGCAGTTAAACTTGTTCAGAAGTGCTATAAGGAAGGCAAAACCTGGAGAGAAGCAAGGGCTCTTCTTCTCAATACATATCCCGATTCTTTCTGTGGAACTCAAGTTGAGATGGCTCCTGAAGATGAAGCACCTGTAGGTGAACTCGGATTTGATGCACCTGCAAATATTGGTATTTCCGTGATTGGTTGGTACTATGGCGAGGGCGATTTCGGAAAGTCACTTTGCATTGCGGCTTCTTGCGGAGAGGATGCGGACTGCACCTGCGCTACTCTTGGTTCTGTCTTTGGAATTATCGGTGGAACAAAATCAATACCCGAAGAGTGGATTAAGCCAATCGGCGAAGAAATTAAGACACTTTCTCTTGATCTTACTGCGAACCGTGATGAAATTTGCAAAGATATAACTGAGCTTACAACAAGAGTTTCTCGTCTTATGCCCACTTTTCTTGGCAAAAACTTTGACCTCGAAAGCCTTACAATTAACGCAAATAACAACCTTTTTGCACCTGCTGAACCTTACGGATTTGGCTCACAAAAGACCACTTTCTGGTCTTTCAGAGAAGAACTCAAGCTCAGACAGCCTTGGTGCGTTAAAGCAGAAAACGTTGTTTATGACGCACATCTTGATTTCTGTGGAGGAATAGAAATATCCGAGGGCGAAGAAAAAGAGATCAAACTTTTCACACATTGCAAGATTGCACGCACTTTCTTTGCCGACGTGATTGTCAACGCTCCTCAGGATTGGGAGATTCTTCCCGCAAGAGAATCTGTTATGCGCATTGATCCCAAACTCCATGGTTGGCTTAATGAGCATACAATTAAGCTTGTACCTCATAACCTCACAAAGGGAATTTACCGCTTTAACATCGAACTTCACATTACCGACAGACCCACTTCCTCTTATCTCCCTGTTGTTCTTATAGTTAAATAATTTTTGGGACGCTCATATTTTGTGAGCGTCCCTTTTAGCTTTAATTTACTGAAAGAATTTGCAAATCATAACATTGGTAAATAAAATTTATCATATTTGTATTGACTTTTGTAATAAAAAGTTGTATAATGCGTGTATGACTAAAAGAAACTATAAATTTTCAGTGTGAAAGGAATTTAAAAATGAAAAGATTTATCACTCTTGCAATTGCGTTGCTCGTTTGTTTTCTTCTTGTAGCCTGCGGCTCTAATGATGAAACCAAAGACGGCGAAAAAGTAAATTCTGAAACTGTCGTTGATGAAGTTGAAACAAGTTCGGACGACAATACCACTCCCGAAGTTGAAGCTGAAGAAGGCAAAGACGATATTGAAGCTGACACTTCTGAAGCGGATGACAGTCCCGAACTCGGAACAGAAAATGATATAAAAGACGAAGTTGTTCCCGAACCGGAACCTGTTGTAAACCCCTCTCTTACCGATACAAATACTGCAAAAGTTGAATCCAATGTTTTGTCCGGCGATTATTATATGGTTCTCAATCTTTCAAACAAAGATGCTGATTATAATGAAGTTTCATCAATGAAATGCACATATGCTGTTAAGGGTGAAGAAACTTATGTCAGAATTGTAATGAACGAGCCTGCTATGGATTTCAGCATGATTATGAAGCCTGACGTTAAATATACCCTTGATAACGCCTCTAAGCAGTACGTTGAGGGGATTCACGATATGCTCAAATCTCTTGCCGATGTTGCAGGCAGGATTAAAATTGGAAATCTTTACAATGAAGATCAGAACGTTGAAAAAGGTGTCGTTGAAATTGAAGGCGTTGAATATGAATACGAAGCATTCAAAGAGGGTGAATCCCAGATTTCAAAATATGCCTTTGACAAAGACGGAAATCTCAAGTATGTTATTTTCACATTTGACGGTTTTGATACTGTTGTTGAAATTGCTGAACTTACCTCGGAACTCCCCGATGGTTTGTTTGAAATCCCGGATGACTACACAGAATATGTGAGCGTTTCCGAACAAGCATGAAGTAATATTGTTGAGCAGCAGACGTAAAATCATACGCCTGCTGCTTTTTCAATGTGTATTTCTGAATTGCCTTGGTGAAACGCCAACCATCTTTTTGAAAACGTTAGAAAAGTAATTTGAATCGTTGTAGCCGATGTTGTAAGCAATCTCTTTTACGGAAAGGGAAGAACCTGTAAGAAGAATCTTCGCTTCTTCAACACGGAGCCTGTTGATATATGCTGAAATGCTTGTTCCACTCATTTTTGGAAAAATATGGCTTATGTGAGAGGAAGAACAGTGGCAAAGCTTGCAAAGCTCATCTACGGTGATGTTGCTTTTGAAATTCCGTTGAAGATATGTGAGAATATGACCGTAGATATAGGATTCTCCACCTGTGTAAATAATCGGAATATCGCTGGCGTTTTCGGCGCACAGTTGCCGTATCATGCAGATAAGTGGATATATAAGAGTATCGACAAAAGCCTTATCGGGAATCTTAGTTGAAAGCTCTTTATTATAAACTTGCTTTACGTTCTGATAATCAAGACCAAATCTTGAGCATGCAAGTTTAATTTTTTTATCTGCTTTTTCGCTTTTGTCGGAGTAACCGCTTACGCATATAAATCCCGAAATCTCGTTTTCAAATGAAATAGGGTAAACATATTCACAAACACCAAGATAACACATTCCGAAAAATCCGTCTTCATTTTCTTTTAGCTTTCTTACAACTTTATATTGATTTTCGATGCAGTTGTCCCATATGCTTCTGTTTGTTTTCATAAACATACAGTATCCGCATGAGTGAATGTTATATGGCGCAAGTGTACCCATAAGTGCCTGTACACCCTTTGTACCTGCACCGTGTACCGTTACATTGAGCTTGCAGGTGCTGCGAAGATATTCAATATATGATGATATATGTTTTTCTGTGTTTCTCATAGCACCACCGTCAAAATTATTTATTGCAGAATATTATAGCTTTTATGCCATAATTTCAAGGAAATACTCTTATGATTATTATATAATATATGTGAAAGTTTGTCAATACCAAATATTTATTTGTTTTAATGAATTGAAGGGAGTTTTCAAAACGTGATAAAACTGCTTGAAATTTCTGACGTTGCAGTAAGAGCAGAGGTTGATGTGCTTGTGTGCGGAGCAGGTCCTGCCGGCGTGTCTGCCGCTATTTGTGCCGCAAGAAAAGGCGCAAAAGTTATGCTTGTTGAAGCTCAAGGGGATGTTGGAGGAATTTCAACTTCAGGTCTTATGAGCCATTGGACTGGCAGAGCTGCTTCACCAATGTATAAAGAGATTCTTGAAAAAAGTGCGCAGATGAATTCCGGAATTTTGAAAGGAAAGCCAAACAAATATATTGACAATGAAAAGCTAAAAACGCTCTACCTTGAATTACTGTGCGAGAGTGGTGCGAGCGTTCTGCTATATACATTTGTCAGCGACACAATTATTGATGACAGAAACAAAGTTTGTGGTGTTATTACAGAAAATAAAGATGGAAGAAGAGCGATTCTTGCAAAGTGTGTGATAGATGCGACAGGCGATGGCGATGTTGCATACAAAGCAGGTGTTCCTTATATAAAGGGTAGGGTGGATGATGGAAAGATGCAGCCCTGCACTATTATGTTTAAAGTTGGCGGTGTAGATTACAGTAAAGCTGTTTTTCCCGGTTCTTTTGAAACGCAGGTTCACACACCAAATGGTGAGCTTCAAAGCCTTGGGAAGCAAATAATTGGACATCCTGCAGGACACGTTCTGCTTTATAGAACAGTGTATCCGGGCGTTGTCAACTGTAACATGACTAACTGCATCGGAATTGACGGTACATCAGCCGAGGATCTCACTCGTGCGACGATCATATGTCGCCGTCAAATCGGCAAAATAGTTGATTTTCTGCGAGAATATGCACCGGGTTATGAGAATTGCTATGCTATCACTTCTGCATCTTTGATTGGTATTCGCGAAACAAGGCATTTCAAGGGACTTTATACACTCACAGAGCATGATATTCTTGAGGCAAGAGTGTTTGATGACTGGGTTGTCAAGGATGCTCACTTTAATTTTGATATTCATAATATCGACGGCGCAGGACTTGACAAGAATGGTGTACAGAACGGATTCAGACAAAACTCGGGTTATACAATTCCTTATGGTTGCCTTGTGCCATCAAACGTAAAAGGACTTTTGCTTGCCGGAAGATGTATTTCAGGAACTCATAAGGCTCATTCAAATTACCGTGTTATGCCAATTTGTGTTGGAATTGGTGAAGCTGCGGGAATTGCTGCTTCATATGCGGTTAAGAATGATATAGAGGTCGATGCAGTGCCTGTTTCTGTAATCCAAGAAGCTATTGAAGCACAAGATAAAAGGTTCCCGGACAGCATAATTTCTGAACTTTCAAAGTCTGAAAAGCTTATTGATGAATTTCAAAAAGGAGTGAGATTACTATGAAAAGTGTATTTCATGAAGTTGATTTGTGTGTTGTAGGTGGTGGCATTTCTGGACTTTGCACGGCTGTATCGGCTGCACGAAATGGGATAAAGGTTGCTCTTATGCAAGACCGACCTGTTCTTGGCGGAAATGCATCTTCTGAAATCAGAATGTGGATTTGCGGCGCAAGAGGAGCAGAGAACAGAGAATCAGGTATTGTTGAAGAACTAATGCTCGAGAATTATTACAGAAACAGAGATGTTTCTTTTTCAATCTGGGACAGCGTTCTTTATGAAAAAGTCAGATTTGAACCTAACATTACACTTCTTCTAAACTGCACTTGTATTCATGCTGAAACTAATGGAGATGTCATCGAAAGTGTTAAGGGATGGCAGATGACCTCTGAAACATATCACACGGTAAAAGCTAAATATTTCGCCGATTGCTCCGGTGATTCAATTCTTGCTCCTTTGACCGGCGCTGATTATTTTCTCGGAAGAGAGGCAAAGTCTGAATACAACGAAACGATTCCTCCCGATGTTGCCGACAAAAAAACAATGGGAATGAGTTGCCTTTTGCAAGCAAGAGAAACTGACCGCAAGCAGGAATTTATTCCTCCGGATTGGGCATATGTTTATGAGGATGATACTGCACTAAAAGAAAGAAGCCATAATCTTGACAGCCTTTGCAATTTCTGGTGGATAGAGCTTGGCGGAGATAAGGATAGCATACATGACACGGAAGAAATGCGCGATGAGCTTTTAAAAATTGCTTTTGGTGTGTGGGATCACATCAAAAACAGAGGTGACCACGGTGCAGACAACTGGAAGCTTGATTGGGTAGGCTTTTTGCCGGGAAAAAGGGAAAGCAGACGTTATAAAGGCGAGGTTATCATAACTGAAAAAGATGTTGATAATGGCGGCGTCAAGGAAAATGCAGTTGCATATGCCGGTTGGACTATGGATGACCACTTTCCCGAAGGATTCTATTACGATGGTGGACATCCGACAATTTATCACCCTGCTCCATCTCCCTGGCTTATCCCACTTGGCACAATGATTTCTTCTTCCAGAAAGAATCTTTTATTTGCCGGTAGAAATATAAGTGTAACCCACGCCGCACTCAGTTCAACAAGAGTTATGGCAACCTGTGGAATACTTGGTCAGGCGCTTGGTACTGCAACAGCAATAGCCATTAAGTCAGGCGTCGATATAAGAAACATAGATATGGATTTGTTACAGCAGACACTGCTCCTTGATGATTGTTATATTCCTGGTGTAAGCCGAATAATTTCACCCATTACAAAGAGTTTTTCATATCCTGACGAAAAGCTTCGCAACGGACATGACCGTGATTATGCTGACTGTGAAAATGTGTGTGTGTTTGATAAAGGCTCGTGTCTTGAGTTTTCCTCAGATGAAGCAAAAGATGTCAATGAGATACGTATTATTTTTGACAGTAATTTTGCCCGCAATATGAAAAATATGCCTTGTCGCTTTATGCTTGATGATTCTTGGTTTAAAATGCCGGAAACAATGGTAAAAAGCTTTGACGTTAAGGTGCTTACCGAAAGCGGCGAGATTGTATCTGTTTTTTCAACCTGTGCAAACAGAAAAAGGCTTGTCAGAATTCCTGTTAATCATAAATGCTCTAAAATTTTCATCTCTGTTTCCGAAACTTGGGGATGCGAGCGAGCAAGAATTTTCTCGGTTGATTTTAATTGATAAAAATTCAAAAAGAACAAAGGCAGGGAAAACCGAATGGTTAACCCTGCCTGAATCTTTAAATTGAAATCCCCCGCATTGCCGTGTGACTGCGTAAAGAAACCCTGCTCTCGCAAGGTGGTGTTCTCTCGCATACTTCGTGCTACCAGCATCCGTGCTTTCCGGTCCTTTTCCGACGCAGAGCTCAAAAGAGATGTTCGGGGAGCAGGAAAGTCGGGAGGTCTGCATACCTATATGAGAAGTCCGAACTCCATAAATCTACTGTGGGTTCATAAGCACAGTCATCACTAACATAGCAGGAAAAATGCTAAAACAAATTACTCTGCATCGTAATCAATTTCGCTTCTGAAAACTTCGTCAAAAGCTTCTGAAACCTTATCAAATTCATCGTCATCGTCGATTGTAACGAGAAGAAGTTCGCCGTCTTCGTCGTTTTCGCAACGGAGCACAACATATTCGTCGCTTTCGCCCTCTGTTGACATGAATGCCATGTATTTAACACCTTCAACAACAAGGTCGCCAATTACTTCAAATTCGCTTTCATTGCCTTCTTCGTCTGTGAGAGTTACAATCTCAACTTCTTCCATTTCGAGTTCTTCATCAAGAACTTCGTTTTCAAGCTCATTTGCAATATTCTTTTCGTCTGCCATTTTAATGTTCTCCTGTCTTTAATGTATTCATTATGTTCTGATACTATTGTATATGATTTTTATAAAAATGTCAAGGGGTTTTGAGAAATTTCCGAATTATTTTCATTTTGCTCCCATTTGGCATATCAACCGACAAATTACATTCATTTATTGATTGATCGATGTTTTTTCACATCTCTTTCGTAAATCTCTTCAAGGCTTTTGGTCATTCTGTTTGCTGTAAATTTTTCCGCATAACATTTTCTTGCGCCCTCTGAAAGAGTTTTATAAAGAGATGCGTCACTCATGATTTTCATTATAAGCTCTGCAAGTGCATTAGCATCGTGTGTGGGGTAGAGGTAACCATTAACGCCCTCGGTTATCATATAAGGATTGCCGCCAAAATTCGTTGCAAGAGCCGGTTTTCCAACGCTCATTGCCTCTGAAAGTGCAAGGCTTGAAGTTTCAGTGCCGTATGAGCAGTTAATGTTAAGATCCATTGCGTTGACGTGTCCTGTTACATCCTCAATAAGACCAGTAAAAATAACCTTATTGGCTATACCGAGCTTTTCAACATCTTCTTTGAGCGATTCAGCAAGTGTACCTGTCCCCATAATCATAAACTTTGCATTATCATGCTTTTCACTAACTAATTTTGCAGCTTTTATAAATGTGTCGTGTCCCTTGACAGGTTCAAGTCTTGCAGAAATACCAACGAGAAAGTCATCATTGCTAACATTCATTGATGCCCTTATCTCGCTTCTGTGCATTGTATCAAGCTCTTCTAAAGGCTCAACACCGTTTACGATAACAGTTATTTTCTTTTCGTCAACACCTGTGTCAAGCAGGTTTTGCTTCGCAGCCTGTGCAACTGCAATAATTTCTGTTGAAAGAAAATTATTAATAAAGCCGCTTATCTGCTTGCGGGGAAATGTTGTTGCACTTTTTGGCAAATCAAAGTAGCAATGACGTGTATATATTCTTGACTTAACACCGGCAATATATGCGGCAATTCTCGAGCTAAGACTTGCATGAGCGTGGACAATATCAGGCTTCAAATCCTTTATTATCTTTGTAAGCTCGGAAATAGATTTAAAGTCAAGAGACTTATCTGCGCCATGTTCGGTTTCAATAACCTCATAACCAAGCTTTGTAATTTCGGGTGTCAGAACACTTCCTTTGGGGATTGCAACAACAATCTCAAATTTTTGCCTGTCGAAATTCTTCAGATAGTTTACAAGAAGTCGTCCGGCACCGCCGAAATTTGTATCGGTTATAACATTGAGAACTTTAATTTTCATTGTTTTTGTCCTCCTTTAAGCTTGCTTATAATAAATGTCATTTCGGAAACCTTGAGAATTGAAGCAAATATAGCATAAACCACAACACCGCTAATTACCGAAATCGAAAAGTCAATAAACACGTTCAAATGCAATGTTGCAGAATGAACAAAATGTACACACACGCCCATTATAGCTGCGCAAATCACGCATTTAAAGATGTTCATGAAATCACTTGTTACAAAAATTCCGTCTTCCTTTTTCGATAATAAGAAGTAGTTCAGAAGACAGTTAACAGCTGTCGCAATTCCCGAAGAAAGAGCAATTCCGCCAATTCCCATGGTTTTAGCAAGGAGGTTTACCAGTGCAAAATTGACAAGCATAGAAACAATTGCCGTGAACATTGGTGTCTTTGTATCTTTTACGGCAAAGAAAGCTTTGGTAAGAACTTCGTTAATTGCCATAAAAATCATTCCGAATGCAAAACAACGTAGAGCCTGGGCGGTCAAGAGTGTGTCAGAATGTGTGAATACGCCTCTTTCATACATGATTTCGATAAAAGGCTCTGAAAGTGTTACAAATCCTGCACTTATCGGTGCAATAACAAACACAAGGAGCTTTGAAGATGTAACCATAAGACTTTTTGCATCATCTTTGTCACCCGATGCGGAAGCTCTTGAAAGCTTTGGGAACAAGAGGTTTGTTGCAACAAAAGAAAACACACCAACAACAATTATGTACAGCTTGTTTGCATAACTTAAATCAGTTATGGCTCTGCCGTTTTCAATAGCGGACGCAAAACGAGTATTTATCAGCGTGCACAAGGGTTGAGTGCATGAGCTTATAAGAATGGGAAGTGCAGAGATAAGTGAATTTTTTATATAAGATGATTTGAAGTCTGTGCCAATGTGATATGTATAACCAAGTTTCTTTGCTTTAGGAACCTGAATAAACGCTTGAATCATCCAACCAATCACAAAGAAAACTGAAAGTCCGTATATTCCAAACAAATTGTTCAGGGTCAGAAAATATAGAACAACAACACCGTTTGATACAAGGCTTATAATCGCCGGAAGCTTAAACTCTCCGAGTGATTGCAGGATTCCAACATATGAAAATGCAATACCCGTAAACATAATCATTGGGAACATGATTCTTGTAAGAGAAACGGCAAGCGCTTTCGCATCTTGCGGGATGTCCGGAGCAAGAAAGTTCACAAGCGGAACAGCGAAGACAATTCCGATAACAGCAATTATTGCCGTAATAATGGTTATAAGCGTAACATATGTGTCAGCAAAACGCATCGCCTTTTCCTTTGATTCTTTAACCATTATTTCATTAAAAATGGGAATAAAAGCTGCTGTAATAACTCCGCCTATAAGAAAATCGAAAAGTAGAATAGGGAGTCTTGAACCTGTGTCGAACGCAATTGCTTCAATTGTTGTACCATAGCACTTTGCAAGGAGAATATCTCTCAGAAGTCCGAAAACTTTTGAAAGAAAAACCGCAAATGCCATAAATGCTGCCGTCTTTAAAAGACCTTTTTCTTTCATATTTTGTCCTTTCGACATGAGTCAAATGTACTTATAACAAAAAAAGAGCCATAAGGCTCTTGCATTCTTTAAGTTGCAGGAAAAAGAAAAAGCCTTGTTCAAAAGAACAAGACCTTTTTGTGGTGGGAGCTAGAGGGCTCGAACCTCTGACCCTCTGCTTGTAAGGCAGATGCTCTCCCAGCTGAGCTAAGCTCCCGTCCCTCACAACGTTATAAATTATAACACAACCGACTTGAAAAGTCAATAGTTTTTGCATTTTTTTCACTTTTAAATCATTTATGAAATCACATATCGTTTTTTCGGAGATGTTGTACCAAGTTAATTGACCATTTTTCAAATATATTTATAGTTGTTTTATAATTTCTCTTGACAATTTCAGATAAATATGCTAAAATCTATGCAAGCCAATAAACTCATTTTTGTCTGAAAGGAGCTTTATACAATGCAGCTTGCTACTAATGAAATTCTCCACGATATTGACGTTCGTGCCGAAGAAATGAAATTTAAGATTCGTTCTTCAAAATCTGATTATCCAACAAACGGCTCGGTTTATTATTTTTCGGGAAATGGTGACGATGCCAACGATGGACTTTCCGCAGATTCTCCCAAAAAGACGCTTCTTGCTGCTTCTGAGCTTGAACTTAAAGAGGGCGACACAGTGCTTTTCAAGCGCGGCGATGTTTTCAGAGGAAAACTCAAAGCACAAGGCGGTGTAACCTATTCCGCATTTGGCGATGAACAAAATGCAGACGGCAATTATGCAGCGAAGCCTGTTATTTCAGGTTCACCGGAAAACTGTGCAAGACCTGAATGTTGGAAGCTTCTTGATGGAACTGAAAATATATGGTTTTATTATCAGCCAATTCTTGATGTTGGCGGAATTGTATTTGATTATGGCAAGACCGCCGGTATCAAGATGGTTCCGTGGTACAATAAAGGTCACTACAGAATTGCCGGAACAGACGAGATTTTTGATGAATCAAAGCATATCACCGACAACCTTGGGTTCTTTTCGAGAATTGATAACAAATCGCCTTGCAATGTGCCCGATATAAATAAGGAAACTGGTAGATTATATCTCAGATGTGATGAAGGCAACCCGGGTGAAGTATTTGAATCTATCGAGCTTTTAACGAGATTTAATAACATTGGCGTTGCAGGTGATAATGTAACCATTGATAATATATGTGTTATGCATTGCGGCTGCCATGGAATCGGTACCGGAAACAGGGCAGGGCTTACTGTCAGAAATTGTGAGCTCGGATGGATTGGCGGATGTGTTCAGTTCTATAATAAGAGTGGCTCTGTGACTCGATATGGTAACGGTGTTGAAATCTATGTCGGTTGTAAGGATTTCACCGTTGAAAATTGCTACATATATCAGATTTATGATGCAGGTGTTACGCACCAGTATAAAGGCACAACGGGAAATAATGAGATACCCGTTACAATGGAAAATGTTCTTTACAAGGACAATCTTTTTGAACACTGTATCTATTCTATTGAATATTTCCTTGAACAGGATAATAATGAAAAGCAGATTATGAAAAATGTCCTTATGACAGGAAATATCTGCCGTTATAGCGGATATGGTTGGGGTTCTTTCCCTGATAGAGCCGCTCACATCAAGGGTTGGGATCACAGAAATATAAGCGAAAACTTTGTTATTGAGAACAATATTTTTGACAGAAGCCGTTCTATGATTCTCCATTGCGGTGTTCAGGATGAAGAACATTTGCCTGTTATGAGAGGAAACACTTACATTCATATTGCAAATAATCCCAAATTCACTCTCGGAAGATTCTGTTCAAGAGGCGGAGCAAGCTTCGGTTATTTCCCCGAGAGAACAGCGTATGACGATGCTGAGGTGTTTAACGCTGAAAAATTGCATGATGATGGCGCAAAGTTCTACTATGTAACAGAAGAACCAGTTTTTGATGGCAAGTGGCCCTCCGGTGAGAAATAATTTTTTAAAATAGCAGAGAAGCACTTTATTCTATTGTGACTTTTGCGTTTTTTAGATGCTATATACGAAAGGCGGTTATATAGGTGAATTTTCCCGAAATATTTGAATCTGCCCCTGCAGTGTTTTGTGTTGAAAATGAATATCAGATTATGCTTCCCGTAAAGTCTGATTGCCTTATGTGGGTTGAAATCGGCGGAAAGCGCTATTGTGACCACACTAACGGAATCATGCGTTCTGCGTGCAGGGTGCATCGTGTATGCGTCCCAATGGAGATTCTGAACACTGCAAAAGAGTATACTGTTGTAACAAGAAAGGTTATTGACAGAAAGCCGTATTTTCCCGAATTTGAGGACGAGGTGCACACAAAAGTTTTGTTCAATCCTCTGCCGGAAAGTGGGGACATCAGAATCTTCTGTATGTCTGACACTCATAATCTTGTTGATGCACCTGTTGATGCATATAAAAACAGCGGTGGAGCTCATTTGCTTGTTATGAACGGAGATGTTCCGAATCATAGCGGCGAGGTCGAGTATATTCTCACAATTTATGAGCTTGCCGGAAAGATAACAGGCGGAAGTATTCCGATTGTTTTCTCAAGAGGAAATCACGACACAAGAGGAAAATTTGCCGAAAGCTTCATTGATTACACTCCTCACAGAAACGGTAAATCCTATTTTACTTTCAGATTGGGAAGCCTTTGGGGAATGGTGCTCGATTGCGGCGAAGACAAGCCAGACAGCAACGCCGAATATGGCGGAAAAAACGGTGCAAATTGCTCTGAAATCTTCCGTAGAGATGAAACTGAATTAATAAAAAAGGTAATTGCAGACAATAAAAATGAATATGAGAGTGACGGAGTCACAAAGCGTGTTGTAATTGCGCATTGTCCTTTTATGCAAATAGCGGTTTCAGAGCCTCCGTTTAACATTGAAACGGAGTTATATGGCGAATGGACGGAGCTGATTTGCAGAAACATAAAGCCCACAGTTATGCTCTTTGGGCATCTTCACCGTTCGATGGTTATAACTCCGGGGTCAGATGAAGATTATTATAAAAACTTGAGCTGTGATGCTGTTGTCTGCGGCATACCGAATTATGGTGCAAATGAGTATTCGTGCGGATGCATTACAGTAAATGACGACGGATACAGCGTTGATTTTGTAAAAGGAAAGGCATAAATGCATAAATGCACAAAAATTATCACGCCATACACGAAAGGGTGTGGCGTGATTGGTTACTATTTGTTTTTTCTGTATTGAGCAGGTGTTATTCCAAATTCATCTTTGAAGGTTCTATGAAAATGTTCAATGCTGTGATAGCCGGTTTGAAATGCAATTTCTTGTACAGGCAGCACCGTATTGCGAAGCATTTCACAGGCTTTTTCAAGCTTGAATTGCGTGATTAGTTTTGCAAATCCGACACCGCTTAACTGTTTAACCATCTTTGAAGTGTAGCTGAATGAATAATTGAATTTTTCAGCAACATCCTCAAGGGTCACATTTTCGCAATTAGCTTTGATGTATTCAAGCATAAGTGTCGCCGGGACTGCACTTTTTGTTGTTGCATTCGAAATGCTAACACTGCCAACCCCATCGTGCGCTGCAAATTCAATTACCATGCAGAGAAGTCGTGAACACATATCATAGTCACTGCTTGTCAGCGGAAGAGCATCGATACGAAATGTTGCCGCACGACTGGCATTTAGCTCAATTTTACAACGCCTTTCCAGATAAAAAGAGTGAAGCAACCGCATCAGCGTGTCAAGCTTTTCACATTCAAGACATTTGATGTGTGCGTATTTAGGATAATTCTCTGCGCAGAATACGTTGTCAACATATTTTGAAATCGGATTTGAGTCTGAAAGCGTTTTAAAGGTGTCAATTCCGTTTGAAATCTCAATGTGAATATTAAGAAGAACACACTCCTCGGGTACAATTCCGTCGGCGGTGTCAACTGAATGATAAACACCGGGAGGAATGAAAAAAATGTCACCCTTTTTGAGAATAAATTGCTCGCCCTCAACGACATTTACAAAGCTACCCCTTGTTACATACATCATTTCCAGGTATGAGTGTGAGTGATAATCAGGTAGGGAATACAGAGGGTGAATACTGATTCCGAACGAACTCATGAATTTAACTTTTTTGTCGGAAAAAAAACTGTCCGAATGTTTGACGTTTCTTTTATATTCAAAGTATTTACTTTTGTCATCCTTCGGATTCATGTTAATGTTTGTATACAAATCATCAAGCTCGGAAATTTTCAAAGTCACCCCTCCCTAATTTTTTTCTTACTATCATTCTATCACAGCGTTTTATGCTTTTCCACCCGGAAAATGCAAACACAACATTTATTTGTTGTAAATTTTATTGATTTTGAGAGGTGCGTAGATGCTTCCGCTTTATTCGTGTCCTAAGTGCAAAAGAGCACTTTATACATCTGACAAGTCATATGTTTGCGAAAACAAACATTCATATGATATTGCTTCCGAGGGATATGTAAACCTTTTTTCAGGGAAAATCCAGGGAGGAGATTCCAAGGAAATGTGTCGAGCAAGACGAGACTTCCTCGCAGAGAAGTATTATTCACCACTTGCTGAAAAACTGTCGGAACTTATAAAAAAACTCGAAGCGCAAAGCATCGTCGATATGGGGTGCGGCGAAGGTTTTTATGATAGGCAAATCTTAAATGAAACAAATGCAACTGTTTGCGGGATAGACCTTTCAAAAGAAGCAGTACGTCTTGCCGCAAAAGCAGGGAAGACGTTTGCCGGGAATAAATCAAAATTTTGCGTTGCAAGCATTTTTGAAATGCCGTTTGCTGACAATTCGTTTGATGCTGCCCTGTCTGTTTTTGCCCCCGTTCCTTACCAAGAGGCTTGGCGTGTTCTGAAGAAAAACGGAAAAATGATAGTTGTTACTCCGGGAAAGAATCATCTTGATGGCTTGAAAGCTGCGGTGTACAAAAACCCTTATGATAACGAAGAGAAAATTAAGGAATATGACGGTTTTAACATCGGTGAGATTCATAGGGTAAACTCTGAAATTACAGTTTATGGGAACAACATATCAAATTTGTTTCTTATGACACCATATTATTGGAAAACGTCTGAAAGTGATGCTGCAAAACTGAAATTGCTTGATAGACTTACAACTTCAATTGATTTTATAATTACCGTTTATACAAAAAATGAATAGAGCTGTGAGCCAAGCTGCACAAGTCCGTTAAAAACGGACAATTGAAAAAAAGAGCCTCCTATGGTAGAATAGATATATCTACCATAGGAGGAATTTTTTATGCCCAGAGGATAT
>JAZQKV010000045.1:0-12400 GCA_045542335.1 Eubacteriales bacterium | reverse complement strand
AGAGCGAAGCAGAGGAAAATGTGATGGCGTTGGCTACATAAAAGCCGAAAAAATTGCCAAAATCATTCTTAACATCTTATCAGAAATGGAACTTCCAAATGTAGAGCTTGATTTTGCTGCATCTGAAGTCGAGAAACAGTCAACTCATACTGATGATAGCAAAATAATCTCTACTCAGATTCAAACACTTGAGATTCGTTTAGAAAGAGTTAAATTAGCTTATGAAGACGGTGTTGACACTTTGGAAGAATATAAGGAAAATAAAAAATCTATTCTTGATGAGATAGAAAAGTTAAAGGAAATGCTTGAAACAACCGGAGAGGATGAGCCTGAAGAGGAAGCTAAAATTGACAAAAAAGAGCTTCGCAGATTGACCGAGGTTTTGAAAGATGCTGATGTAAGTAATGTAGAAAAGAACAACATGGCAAGGACAATTTTTAAAGAAATCATAAAAGGAGGAAAAGACGGAAAGTCCCTAAAATGCGTATTTTGGAGGCGTTAGTAAGGCTACTCTAACATTTTGGTACGCACCTCCAAATTGCGACATGATAATTTTTGCCGCCTCAACATCCGTCCGCGCAATCTTCACAGGGTATTGAAGCTTTTTCTCATAATTCCACATAATTTACCCCTCCTGCCAAGGCCATGGCCCACATACCCATGTGTAACCATCGTTCGTCGTAAGAAAATCTGTGTTCAAAGCACCATACTTTTCTGCAAATTCACGCATAAGTGCAGTTCTCTGATCATTAAGCTCTCTAAAACGTGCAAGAGCTTCTGTTTCTTTGGGATGCGTGTCAAGATATAGCATGGTGTCGTAAAGGGAAAAACTTACAGCCTGTATCTGCTGTAAAAGCTGCCCCCTTGTCGATCTGCCTGTTACTGCCAATTTACTGTCATTCCTTCCGTTTCAGTTGTTGTGTTAAACCGTGTCTGCGGCTTCTTGTTACCTTCCACTTCCTATAAAGGGAAGATAAAGCTCGGGGAATACCGTGCCCGCCTTGAGGGCATCCTCTATACAGTAGGTGTTGCCCCAGTTTGCTTCCTGCATGGGAACGGTCGAAATCGCAAGGGGAAGATTACAGCCGGAGTATCTGTTCACAACCTGCTCCAGGCTCGTGCCTCTCGTACTGTGTCCGCAACAGTTGCGTGATTGCGTTGCTCGCTGTCTTTCCATTTGAATCCTCCTTTCAGATGCCAATCTTTTTGGCGTGAGGCTCTTTTGGTAGCGCCTCATCATTATTGTATTCCCACTTTTGCAAATTGTGACATTTTGCGATGGCTTTCGATGTGAAGCTTCCTTTCAATCTGCTAGTTGCTTTTTCCGCTTCAGTTGCTTGTCCGTGCATTTTCAATAGTTTTTTTCATTCTACCATTTTTCGACATTTCTTCCTGATTGTTAACAGAAAACAAACACCCGTTCCCGAAAAACGACGTAAAAGCGTTGCTTTGTCAGCATTTTAACGTTTTGTGCCAATAAAAATGTTGCAATTTTGATTATACTTATCAATATTTTTGTGGTACAATAATAGTGGTGTTGAACAAGCTCGGTGACTTTTACATACTTGATACCCATGCTTGCATTTGACCCCGAAATGTTTCGCTCTGCTTTTGATAAGCGAAATTAAAGCTCTCTGTGAGAAAGGAATGAATGTTTTGAACGGTAACAACAATAATTACCTCGGCGGTAGAAAAAAGAAAAAAGGTAACGGCGCAGTTGTTCTTATTGCGGCTGTACCGGTTGTTCTTTGCCTCGTTATGGGGGCGGTGCTTTTCTCGTTTACTAACGATGGCTCAAATCCCGATATTGCCGGTGAAAATTTGCAGGAAAACAACGGTATATCTTCTCCTGTAACTGTTCCCGATGCCGACAATTCCCAAATAAACCAAGAAACTCCCGATGCGCCTTCCGATGCTCAGACCTCCGCTGAGGGTGACCAGACTCCCGATACTCCTTCACCAATCGAAAATCCCGGTATTCCCGATGAACGCCCCGATTCTCCCGAAGCTCCCGAGATTGCCGAGAACGAGAAAGATGACGGACTTCTTAAGGTCGATCTTAACGATTGGAAACTCATCCTCGTTAACCCCAAAACATACCTTCCGGAAGATTTTTCCGTTGAACTTGCAGCATATAACGACAGTCAGTCTGTTGATGCCCGTATACTTGACGACCTTAAGGCAATGGTTTCCGCAATGAAAAAAGAGGGTCTTTCTCCCGTAATTTGCTCCTCATACAGAACCATGCAAAAGCAGATAACCCTTTACACAAGACAGGTGGAACGTGAAAAGGCAAGGGGACTGTCCGAAGAAGAGGCAAAACGTGAAGCAGGAACGGTTGTGGCTGTTCCCGGAACAAGTGAACACCACACAGGTCTTGCGGTTGACATCGTTGCTCTCAGTTATCAGATTCTCGACGAGAATCAGGAAAATACTGCAGAACAAAAATGGTTGCTTGAGAATTGCTATGACTATGGCTTCATTCTCCGCTATCCAAATGGAAAAAGCGACATAACAGGTATAATTTATGAGCCCTGGCATTATAGATACGTCGGCAAAGAGGTTGCCGCCGATATTAAAGCAAGGGGCATCACCTTTGAAGAATGGCTCGATTTGTATAAATGAAAATGACGGGGATTTGTCCCACAAAAGGGTGCTTTTTTTCGGGAAAGCACCCTTAAAATAGTATCAAGAGGGTAAAAATGAGTATAAAAACGGATTTAATCAGCCTTGCAGACCCAAGCTATCGTGAATTCCACTCAAAGCTTATGCCAAACGTAGAAAAAGAAAGAATTCTAGGCGTGAGAATCCCGATTCTCCGCAAATATGCCAAAGAACTTTTTAAGACAAGAAACGATGAAGCTATGGATTTTACGCAAGCTCTTCCACATGAACTTTATGAAGAAAATAATCTGCACGCTTTCATAATTGAACAAATTAAGGATTTTGACAAAGCACTTGACCTTACCGGAAAATTTTTGCCGTACATAGACAATTGGGCAACGTGCGATATGTTTTTTCCAAAAGTGTTTGCCAGAAATGCAGAGCTTATGAAAGATATTTCTCTGAAATGGATTGGGTCGCATCACGCCTATACCTGCCGCTATGGCATGGGCATTGCAATGCGACTGTTTCTTGACAAGGATTTTGACATGGTTTTTCACCATGAAATTTCAAGCATTCGCTCGAAAGAATATTATGTGAACATGATGCGTGCATGGTATTTTGCAACCGCACTTGCAAAGCAATATGAAAATACCGTCCCGATTATCGAACAAAAATGCCTCGATAAATGGACACATAATATGACAATCAAAAAAGCCTGCGAAAGCCTTAGAATTTCGCCCGAGATTAAAAATCATCTCAAAACTTTGAAAATTTGAGGTTGGAAAATGAAACTGTTTGCTCCGAATTACTATAAAGAATTTAAATGTATGGCCTCACGATGCTCTCACAATTGTTGCATTGGATGGGAAATTGACGTTGATGAGGTGAGCCTTGAAAAATATAAAAAAGTTGACGGCGAGTTTGGCAAAAAGCTTGCAGAAAGCATTGAATTTCAACCATTGGAAAATGGGGGAGAGCAATTTGATAATCCGCATTTCAAACTCGGAGAAGACGAAAGATGCCCCTTTTTAAACAGCGAAAACCTTTGCGAAATAATAATAAATTGCGGCGAAAACCACCTGTGCCAGATTTGTGCCGACCACCCTCGCTTCAGAAATTTCTATGAAAATTCCACTGAAATCGGGCTTGGACTTTGCTGCGAAGCGGCGGCGGAAATTGCCCTTTTTCAAAAGGAAAAAATGACAATCGAATTGCTCCGTGACGATGGCTATTCAATTGATTGTGACCCCGAAACAGAGCAGGCGGAAATACATTTTTTTGCAAAAAGAAAACGTGCCTTTGATATTCTGCAAGACCGTCAAAAAACGCTTGAACAACGATTTTATGAGCTTGCGAAAAGCTTTGATTTTACGCCAAAAAAGCTCCAGCTTTCGGAACAAATCGACTTTTATCTTAGCCTTGAAATTCTCGATCCTGCATGGGAACAAATGCTTGAAAAATATAAATATTCCAACAAAGCCAACTTGTATTCCGAAACTTCAAATGAGATTGAGCTTCCCCTTGAACAGCTTGCTGTTTACCTCGTTTTCCGTCACCTCGCAAGCGAACAAGCTGTGTATGACGGCGATGATACATCTCTTTGTGAGGGACTTGCGTTTTGTGTCCACGCAGTGAACTTTGTAAGGAATTTGCTTGCTTTGACAGCCGCAGAAAAGGGGGAACTTACACGCTCGGATGTTGTTGAAATTGTGAGAATGTATTCCTCCGAAATCGAGTATTCCGAGGATAACACACAAGCTTTGAGAGAATGGTGTATAAGTTAAAGGCTTGCCCTGTATTTCGTTTGCCCGATAGCTTTTAACAACGCAAATTCAAAGTTTTTATAATCCTTGTAAATGAATTTTATAAGAATCAATCTTATCCATTATAAAGTTTTTCGGGGATTCCCAAGGGGTGCTTTTTTCAAAAAGTACCTATTGGGCAGGGTACGGAGCAGCGCCCCGCCCTACCACCCAATTTTGCCAATACATAAAAAAGAACGTCGGATTTTTGTCCGGCGTTTCGTTTGCCAGATAGCTTTTAACAACGCAAATTCAAAGTTTTTATAATCCTTGTAAATGAATTTTATAAGAATCAATCTTATCCATTATAAAGTTTTTCGGGGATTCCAAAGGGGTGCTTTTTTCAAAAAGCACCCCTTTGGCAACTAACTACCTTATCCTCCTCATAACAGCCTTGCCTGCGCAGAGCAACGCAAGAGCTGTTGTTATGCTTGCGGCAAACGCATATGCTGCCGAAAAATATGGTTGTGAGCCGCCGAGGGCATATTGGGGAAGGAGAGCTTTCAGGGGATTCCACACGGGAGCTGTTACGGGGAGAAAAATCATCATCAGAATCCCGGATAAAAAACTGAAAAATGCAAAGTAAATTCGAGAAATAAAAAATGGAACAAACGAAATTTCCCCTTCGCCGAAAACGGAAATCGTCTGAAATATTGCCGATATTCCTCCGAAACCGAGCGTGACAAGGCACATAAGCGTTGCGTGAAGCTCGTGCAACCCGGTTTTTGAAATCAACCCAACCCCGGATGTCATTTCAAGCATACCCGTTGTCGCCACGTCCAAAAAACTGTAGCTTTCTGCCTTGCCTCCACATAAAAACCTTGAAATAACCGTAAAAAAAACAACGAATGAACACACCGTGAGCATCGAAACGCCTGCGTTTTTCACAGCGAAAGTAAACGCTTGAATTGCAGACGGCTTTTTTGTGATTACGGCATTTTCTGCTTCTTTTTTGTGGGCATCACATAAAGGGATAGCTCTTTTGTCGGCAAATACAGTTAGCCTCAAAAGAATACTGACCGGCAAAATTGATATAAATAACGCCATAAGCATGAAAACGCCCCCTCGGAGTGAGCCGGAAATACTTTGACCTGCAAACCCGATGATAAAAGCAGGCGAGGGAAGGCTCGCAAGACATAAAACATATTCTGCCTCACGCTTTGTGCAAATTCTATTTTTTAAGGCAAGTGAAACCGCTGTGCCGCCCATGGGGAAGCCTGCAAAAATGCCGAATAAAAACGCCGGGCAAAGCTCTTTTGGAATACCGAGAAATTTTTTGAGAAGAAATGTAACTACCTTCGGAACACCAATCCCTCTGCCGTCAAAAAATAAGAAACCTGTCACTGCCGCAAATGGAAATAACGCAGGTATAACGGCACTTGCACAAAGCTCAAGTCCCTCCTTTACCGCCGATTTTGCAAGCGAAGCATTGCATATCAACATCACTCCCAATAGCACCGCAAGAAGCTTGTACAGAAAAAACTTGTTCATAAATACCCCCAAAAATCCTCATTCTTTTTTGCATTTATATTCTGCACAGCGCATAAATATTATTGGAAAACCAACTCAGCGCAAGGAGTGAATTGTATTGAAATTCAAAAAGGAAAAAAAACCTGTTAAAAAGTGTTTCCCGATTATCGACGAGCTCGAAATGGACGAGCTTGTGGGATATCCGAATATAAGACTCACAGGCGATCGCTCGGCAGTTATTTCGGGCGTGCGCTTTGTAAATCACCTTTCTGAAGAAAGGATTGAACTTGACCTTGATAAAATAAATGCGGAAATTTCGGGATGTGGGATGAAAATGGTGTATATTGCCCGTGGAATGGTAAAAATTGAGGGCAGTATTTGCGGCATATGCCTTGAAAGATTCTCCCGAAGAAAAGATTTCGGAAAAGCGGAGGATTGACAATGGCATACGGCTTTTTCAGACAGCTTTTTGGCTACACTCGCTTTTCTCTTGATGGGGACGGTGAAGATAACGCACAGGTGACCGACCGCTTTTTGGGCATTATAATGAACGAGCTCACAACAGATATTTTTGACATTTCACGCCCCACCGACGGAAAAGTGCTTTTTTGTTGCATGAACAGAGGTCTTGCAAAACTAAAAAGAGTCGAGCAAAAGTATAGCATACCTCTGAAAACAGTTTATTGCGGAGGCGTTGCCGCATGGCTAAAACGACACAAAGACAGAATGGGTCTTGCAGTGGGAATTGCAATTTGCACCATGTTGTATATCATCTCGGAAAGCCTTGTGTGGGAAATAAGGGTAGGGGGGAATGTTGAGGTTCCAACTCAGGAAATACTTGATAACCTTGCCCAAAACGGTTTTTCAGAGGGGGTCTATTATCCTGCAATTGACCTTGAAAGCCTTTATCATGAGGTGCTTCTTGATGACAAAAGGATTTCCTGGATTTCAGTCAATATAAAAGGCACAGTTGCTCTTGTTGAAGTCAGGGAAAGTAATCAGCTCCCTCCAAAAACCGATTATACAAAACCTGTCAACCTTGTCGCCGCAAGGGACGGCAGAGTTGTCCGCACAGAAATTCTCTATGGCGGCAAAGAGGTTTCAAACGGAGAGTTTGTCACAAAGGGTCAGCTTCTTGCATCTCCGTTTTTCCCCAGCCGCGTTTCAGGCCCCGTTTTTCAAAGTGCAATCGGAAGTGTGTATGCCGAAACGCAAAGAAAACTTGAAGTCACCCTGCCTAAAAAAACTTACGAAAAGTTTTATACCGGGGAAAAATGTGCAGATTTTGTTTTCAAAATTCTGGGAAAAAGCTTTAAAGTGAATAGAATCGGAGTAATTCCGTATGATAAATATGATATTACCCACGAAAACGGTGTGGCTGAAATTTTTGGCGGAATTGCGCTTCCCGTGAAGTACACAAAAAGGGTTTGTAATGAGTACCGTACAGAGAGCATTACACACACCTCTGAAATGTTAAGACAACGTGCTTACAACGAAATTTATGCTCTCATTTCAGATGAGCTTTCAAACGCCGAAATACTTGAGCTCTCCTTTGACGAAGCCGACTCCGACGAGGCTTTTTCCCTTGTGTGCAACGCAAAGGTTGTTGAAGATATAGCGGTTGAATCGCCAATCGGATTTGAGCCGTAATACAAAATGTCATTGAAACTCTTTAATACATTTTTAACGGAAATAAAAAGATTCAAAAAGTTCTGACTTTTTTGTGCGGAAACGGCAAAATACGGCTAAAATAATGCGGAAAAAGTCAAATAACCTCTTGAAATATCAGGAAAAGTGTGGTATAATTATAATAACTGTAAGTATGCCGTGATGAACGTTCGGGAACGGTGGACTTGCTTTGAATTGCCGAAAGGCTAATTTACAAAAACGAAGGAATTTTATGACAGAAAAAATTTTAAAGGGGATAACCCACGAAAAAGCGGCCGTGATTTTCGGAAGCTTTGACAGTTACAGCACTCTCATGGAAAATGAATTCGGCGTTTCCCTTGCGGTTTGCGACGACGGAATCAAGGTCAGTGGTGAGGGGCATGAGGCGGTTATGAACGCCTATGCCGCAGTTGAATACCTTTCAAAAATGGCATCCTACAGCGAAAGCCTCACCGAGCAGAATGTCCGCTATGTCATTGACATGGTTAAGGGCGGCGATGCAGAGGAGCTTGTTGAGCTTTCCGATGATTGCGTGTGCATCACAAACAAGGGCAAACCCATAAAGGCGAAAACCGTCGGACAGAAAAAATATGTCGATGCCATAAAGAACAACACCATAACCTTTGGCATAGGTCCTGCAGGAACGGGAAAAACCTTTCTTGCGGTTGCAATGGCGGTGAATGCCCTGCGTTCAAAACAGGTCAGCAGAATCATTCTCACCCGACCTGCCGTTGAAGCAGGGGAAAGGCTTGGCTTTTTGCCGGGAGATTTGCAGAGCAAAATTGACCCCTATCTCCGCCCTCTTTACGATGCGCTTTTTGAGATGATGGGTAGCGAGGGTTATGCAAGAAACTCCGAAAAAGGCGCAATTGAAATTGCCCCTCTTGCTTATATGAGAGGAAGAACCCTTGACGATTCCTTTATAATTCTTGACGAGGCGCAGAACACAACTCCCGAACAGATGAAAATGTTTCTGACACGTCTTGGCTTTGGCTCAAAGGCGGTTATAACAGGCGACGTAACCCAGGTGGACTTGCCCATGGGAACACGCTCGGGACTTATTGAGGCATCCCGAATACTTTCAAACATCGAGGACATCTCAATTCACCGCCTCACCGATAAGGATATTGTCCGCCATGCCCTTGTGCAGAAAATCATTGTAGCATACGAAAAATACGAAAACGAAAAGAAAGAAAAAAGAGAAAATGAAAAACAAAATATATACAAAAAACGACCAAAAACAAATTGAAATAACCGCCGCACAGCGTGCCCTTGTTAAAAAGGCAATTAACGAAACACTTGCCTATGAGGAAGTTGAATTTGACTGCGAGGTGTCCGTGACATTCTGCGACAACGACGAAATCAAACGCCTGAACGCAGAGTTCCGTAATAAAGACAGTGTGACAGATGTACTCTCTTTCCCCATGCTTGAGGACGGAGAAATCGACGAGGACGAAATCATCGAGGGCGAACCCATTGCCCTTGGCGATATTGTCATATGCGCGCAACGTGCCATGGAGCAGGCGGAGGAATACGGACACAGCTTTGAACGTGAAATATGTTTCCTTGCCGTTCATTCAACGCTTCACCTGCTTGGTCTTGACCACGAGGCAGACAAAGCGGATGAGCTTTATATGAACCGTGTGCAGGAAGAAATTCTTGAGAAAATGGGACTCCCAAGAGGTGAAAATCCCGGCAATTCTGCATCAAAGGCGCACAATGAGCAAGACGAAAAAACAGGCTTTATTGCAATTATCGGTCGCCCGAATGTCGGAAAAAGTACATTTATGAATGCGGCTCTTGGCGAAAAGGTTGCCATCGTTTCAAGTAAACCCCAGACAACCCGAAACCGCATCACCGGAGTTCTCACCCGTGGAGATTGTCAGTATGTCTTTATTGACACCCCCGGTATTCATAAACCCAAAAACAAGCTCGGAGAATATATGATGAAGTCTGCCGACGAGAGCCTGAGCGCAACAGACGGAATTATTTTCATTGCCGATGCCTGCGAAATGCCCGGAAAAAGCGACCTTGATATTATTGCCAAAATAAAGTCAACAGGCGCACCTGCGGTTCTTGTTCTCAATAAAACGGACATTGCAAAAAAAGATAAGCTTCTCACAATTATTGCAAAATATAACGAGCTTTTCGAGTTCAAATCAATAATTCCCATAAGTGCGCTCAACGGCGAGGGTGTTGAAACTGTGCTTGATGAGGTAACACCATTCCTTCGCCCCGAAAGATGGTATTTCCCCGAGGACATGGTTACAGACCAGCCTGAAAGACAGATTTGCGCCGAAATTATCCGTGAAAAGCTTCTTCGCCTTAATGACGAGGAAATCCCACATGGCGTTGCGGTAGTTGTTGAGGACTTCAAGGAGAGCGCAAATCTAATCAGCATCCGTGCCGAAATCTACTGTGAAAAGCAGGCTCATAAAAAAATCATCATCGGTAAAAACGGCGTTGCACTCAAAAAGGCGGCAACCTTTGCAAGAGAGGATATGGAGGAGCTGCTTGGTCAAAAGGTTTTCCTTGACCTTTGGGTAAAAGTAAAGGAGAACTGGCGTGACAGTGCACTTAGCCTTAACCGTCTTGGCTTTAAGGACGAAAACTGACACTTTCCGTTTGTTTTGCGGTGGTGTAATATAAATTTTCGGAGAAAACAATGGACGAAAAAACAATCATTTCCGCTGACGGACTTGTCGTAAAGGAGTTTCCGCTGAATGAAGCGGACAAGCTTGTGACGGTTCTCACAGGGGAATACGGAAAAATATCTGTCCTTGCAAGAGGCGTGAAAAATATAACAAGCAAACGTGCCTCCGGACTTTCGCTTCTCAACTATTCAACCTTTGAGTTTGAGCAAAAGGGCGAAAAGCTGATTTACAAGGACTCACGGATAAAAACTCATTTTGACAACATTCAGAATGATATGGCAAGCTTTTCACTTGCCGCCTACATATGCGAGGTCGCAAGCGAATGTACCTTTGAAAACAACGACGAAAGCGAGCTTTTGCGGCTTTGCCTCAACACACTTTATGCCGTTGACAAATCGCTTAAGAATGTGCCTTTCATCAAGGCGGTTTTCGAGATGAAAGCGGCTTGCGTGCTTGGCTTTGCGCCCGAAACCTCCCATTGCATAATAAGCGGCGAAAAGCTCCCTGAAAAAGCGGCACGAGTGTTTTTCGGTATTTCCGAGGGAGGCTTTATAAGCGAGGAAAGCTTTATGAAGCTTGTGCAGGCGCAGCAAACGCCGCCCGAATGTAAACCCGTTTCGCTCACAACCCTTGCCGCAATTCGCCATGTTGCCGCATCTGATCAGCGCAGAATGTTATCATTTGATATTGACGACAGCTCTGCAATTGAGTTTTGTGACGTTTGCGAAAGCTATTTTCTTTGTAAATCCGAAAAGAAGTACAGAAGCCTTGCCTATTACAAAAAATTAGGCAATCAGAACTGAATTATCAAAAACTAATAATTAAATTCATCCGATAACAAAATTCAAAGAGGATAAAGCATTGGATCAAAACACACAAACAATAAGCGGAGTTTATAACTCCGATGCCATCTCCGGCGGTGTTGCCGAGGGATTTGCAAAGGCGTTAAAAACGCTTGAATTTGATAAGGTTCTCGAAATGCTCATAGACTGCGCTCCAATAGACGGTGCAAAAGAGCTAATCGGGAACATTATGCCCTCAATTTCGCCTGAAACCGTAAAGCAGCTTCAAAGCGAAACCACCGAGGCAAAAAAGCTTGTGGCAATGAAAGGCGCACCCTCTTTCGGCGGTATTAAAGATGTTACCAATTCCCTTTACCGTGCCGAAAAAGAAGCATCACTCAATATGGGAGAGCTTTTGGGAGTTGCAGATGTTCTTCGCATTGTTTCTTCCATGAGTGGCTATTTTGGCGACTATGTGACAGAAGAATCCCCTCTTGCGCCTTATTCAAAAAGGCTTATGCCTAACAAGTTTCTCCACGATGCCATAACCTCGGCTATAATCTCCGAGGAAGCCGTTGCCGACACCGCAACACCCGAGCTTTATGACATACGCCGTAAAATGAAAGCCGCTTCGAACAGGGCAAGAGAAAACCTGCAAAAGTATGTTTCCGGCGGCGAAAGCTCAAAGTATTTGCAGGATAACATCATAACCATGCGTAACGGAAGATTTGTTATCCCCGTAAAGCAGGAATACAGAAACGAAATCAAGGGTCTTGTTCATGATACCTCGTCTTCGGGCGCAACGCTTTTTGTTGAGCCAATGAACGTTGTTGAAGCCAACAACGAGCTTCGTATGCTTGAGGTAAAGGAAAAAGCTGAAATAGAAAAGATTCTTTTCAAGCTCACCTCCGAGGTCTGCCGCTTTTCCGAGGCGATAAGGACAAGCTATCTTGCTCTTTGCGATATAGCAGTTGCTTTTGCAAAAGCCGAGCTTTCTTTCAGAATGAGCGCAGATGAACCAAAAATTACAGAGAGCCGTATGATTGAGCTCAAACGTGCAAGACATCCGCTTCTTGATAAAAATACGGTTGTCCCCATTGATGTGAGCGTCGGCGGAAAATATACACTTCTCATTATAACCGGACCAAACACAGGCGGAAAAACCGTGACACTTAAAACTCTTGGTCTTTTCTCGCTCATGGCACAATCGGGACTTCATATCCCTGCCGACGAAGCTTCGCTTCCTGTTTTCGACAGCATACTTGCCGACATCGGCGATGAACAGTCAATCGAGCAGTCGCTTTCAACTTTCTCTTCCCACATGGTCAATATTGTTGACATAATGATGAGAGTTTCGCCAAATGCACTTGTTCTTTTCGATGAGCTTGGCGCAGGAACAGACCCTATTGAGGGTGCG
>JAZQKV010000044.1:0-45581 GCA_045542335.1 Eubacteriales bacterium | reverse complement strand
CTCTTCAGAATAAATATCAACTGCCGATGGTTCAGAGAACGAAAGTTCGAAAGAAAGCTGTATAAAATACTCCGGGTGAAAAAGTGGAAGGGGAAAGCACTCACGTATAATCCCGAGCTTTTTTCTCTTAAGAGCTGTTCAATGGAGGAGATAGTAAAAGCAATGACGAAGGCTGAAACCGATCATTGGATAAATGAGCTTATTTCTCTTTCAAGCATTTTGTTCTCGCTTCTCTGGGGACAATTTCCCATATTTCTTTTGACGGCGATTGCCGCAATGCTTTTTGATGCACAGTTTATCATAGTTCAGCGTTATAACAGACCGGTTGTGTTGAGGGTTATGGGGAGAAAGGCGAACAAAGCTGTAACAAAATGACGAAAATATCGGCCTTTTTGTGTCAGGTGTTGATTTTTTCTCGAAAAAGTGATATAATGTGATAGCAATGATAAATGAAAAGTGAAGGTGTTTATATGAACGCAATTGTCATCTATAAAACAAAATATGGCTCAACCGGGGTGTATGCCAACTGGATAGCCGAAGCACTGGGGTGTGAGGCGGTTGAGGCAAAAAGCATAACTGCGGAAGAGCTTTGCAAATATGATGTCATAGTTTATGGAGGCGGTCTTTACGCTGAAATTATAAATGGCGTGAGTCTTATAACCAAGAACCTACCAAAACTTGAGGGCAAAAAAATCGCAGTATTTACAACGGGTATAACGCCCATCAATTGCCGTGAATACTACGATGACTATGTTATTCCAAAAAATTTCAAGACCCCCGAAGCACTTGAACGCATAAAGGTTTTCAATTTCCCCGGAAAAATGGTTTTGTCCGAACTTTCGCTTGTTCACAGAACAGCTCTTAAGACGCTCAAAAAAATCATGCAGGGTAAGGAGAATCCCTCAAAGATGGAAAAACTGCTTGTTGAGCTTTGCGATGCAGACGGAGATTTTAGCGAAAAAGCGGCAATTGAGGGGTTGCTGGAGTACATAAAGATTTAATCCGGTTACAACTTTATTTTTAAAATACAACAAGGCAGGGGAAAAAATTCCTCTGCCTTGATTTTATACCCTGTAAATATAATTTTCCTTGCGAGCCTTTGGTGCGGGGTATTCGCAGTCACGGTAGCCAAGAATACAATGACCGATGCCGATATAGTCCCCTTCAACGCCCCATTTTTTCAGAAGAGCTTTACCTTCGGGACTTTCAAACTCCTGACGTGCTCTGTGTATCCAGCACGAATCAACACCAACTGCGTGAGCCGCATTGAGGAGGTTTCCCATTACAAGAGTTCCGTCCTCAATACAGGTCGGAACACTTCTTTTTGCAAGCACAATAACAATTGTCGGTGCACCGTAAAAGGGGTCACTTTGAGGGTCGCCCATGATTTCGGCATTCATTTTGCGAAGAATTTCCTGTGTTGCTTTGTCCTGAACAACAACCATGATCGGCGATTGACGTCCCATTCCGGTGGGCGCAAAGGTGGCGGCGTGAAGTATTTCACAAAGCTTTTGCTCATCAACCTGAACGTCAGGCTTGAATTTTCTCACGCTTCTGCGCTCCTCAAGACTTTTGAGAACTGTGTTTTCCATTTTTATTACCTCCTGTTTTTGTGCTGTTATGATTTGCCCTCGCTTGCTCCGGACTTTTTTGAAGTTCCGAAACGGTAAGTCTCGGGGGCGTTTTTAGCCTAATTGTCTTTTCCTTCGCCATGCGCTTGCTGTTTCTCCCACCTTGTCTTTGAAAAAGCGGCAGAAGCTCGGAGTGTCATAAAATCCGAGCTGTTCGGATATTTCCGCAATGGAAAGTCCGCTTTCCGACAACAGCTTTTTGGCACGCTCTGTCTTGCCGTGTGCAATAAATTCTGTGGGCGAAAACCCGGAGTATTCTTTGAATAGTTCACGGAATGTGCTTTCGCTGACGGCGCACATTCTTGCAAGCTCGCTGACAGTTGGGTTTTTGTCATAGTTTTCTTCGAGAAAAACTATGCCCTTTGAAATTATGCTGTATTTTTTTGAAAAAAGCCGTTTTGTTCTGGCGGCATCGGAAAAATCGGCGAGTATTCCATAGGCAATTGCTTTAACGGCGGCGGTTGGGCGACTGAGACTCTTGTATGTATCCACAAGGGAGAAGAATTTCTCTCGCATTTGTGCAACATTGTGTTCAACGGCAAAGATTCTGTCTGAAATGCTGAAAGAAGTGCCCTCGGGAGAGCCTGTGGGATGTATGAGAAACTCAAAAAGCACCGCACTTGTTTCGTTCTGATTCACGTTTATAAATTCAGTTTTGTATGTTGCACCGTGAGGAATAAACACAACATCTCCCATTTTTGCATTGTGTGTTGTTGCACCAACGGTGTATATTGCATCACATCCGCAAAAATAAAGAAGTGCATCGGTGGGCCTTGGTGCGGACATCGTGAAAACGCTGTTTTCGTGCCACATCTGCCGCATCGCAAAAATATTCTCCACCGTGTAATCAAGGTTGCACAGCTTTGTTATATCCCCTGTTTCCATTCAAATCACCGCCAAAATAAAAAAGCAAAGCACAAAGTAAGATCACACACCCACCCATCGAAACGGGGCTCCGACCGTCCTTCTCTCCTCTTACTCAGCACAGACTGCCTCGTGGCACATCACGCTCATTGCTTAATGCTGCTTGGTTCCCCACCTGACATGGTTCACAAGGCGCAATTGCACAAGATCCATACGTCAACACAAGAAAAAAGAGCGACTGCGTCACAGCCACGCCCCTCAAGGCGGGAATTCCCCCCTGCTATAGCGGATTGCAGGTACAGGACACCGCTGCCTTCCCGGATAGTGTGACCTTACTTTATGCTTTGCAAATTTGTTGTAATACAAAGTCTTTTACAGTAAGCTCTTAATCGGCACATCAAATGCACCGACAACAATACTTTGATATTATACCACGATTCTTGCAATAAATCAAGCATTTTTGCACGGTCTTTTAAAATTTTTTGTTAACAGAGAATTTTTTGCAATTTTTGTGAATACAAGCTTTAACTTTGCTAACAATAATAACACGGCTATCGGAAACAACGATAAACCGAATTATGTGCGGATTTGCCGCAGAAAGAAGGTAAACGGTATGACATCTCTTACAGCAAAGGAACTCACCGCCATTGAGGATCAGCTTTCCCAGGAGCAAAACCTCATAAGTAAGTACAGCACATATGCCCAGGCTTGCACCGACCCTCAGCTTAAGGGCTGCTATGAGGAAATTGTGACACGTCACCGCAAGCATTTTGACGCACTTTTCGGCATCATCAACTGCTGCAACTGACCCGTGAACGTTGCGAAAAGAAAGGAAGGATAAAATTATGGCACAGATTCCGGCATTCAACGAAAAAGAGAAGCTCATGGATTCTCTTTCAACACAGAAGCTTATCACCGACAGCTATAATACCTTTGCAAATGAATGTGCAAGTCCCGAGGTCAAGGGCGTATTCATGAACATTCTCAACGAGGAACACGTTATTCAGCACGATATTTTTTCCGAGATGCAAAAGCGAGGCTGGTACAGTCCTGCACAAGCGGAGCAGAGCAAGATTAAAACCACGGCTGACAAATTCAGACAGAGTATGTAAAACTGTTCTGTCACAAACGGAAAAAGGCTGCGAAAGGTCTGTAATAAGACTTTTCGCAGTCTTTGTTATGTTAAAATATCCGGAAGCTTGTGCAAAATGCGCCTGAAGGGATGAAATGTACACATCAAAGCCACAATCGTTGATACAGAGAGTTAAAAATCACATTTTGTTTTGGAAATTTATATTGACAAAACCCCCTTTTTGCTGATATAATAAGCATAATAAATACATTGGAGATGACAGCATGAAAGTATATAACAGCGTAACCGAGCTTATCGGTAAAACTCCCTTGCTCAACATAAAGAATTATAGTTGCGCCCACGAGCTCGGTGCAACCGTTCTTGCGAAGCTTGAATACCTCAATCCTGCCGGAAGTGTAAAGGACAGAGTTGCCCTTAACATGATAAACGATGCCGAGGCAAAAGGGATTCTTAAAAATGGCTCGGTTATTATTGAGCCAACAAGCGGAAACACAGGAATCGGTCTTGCCTGCGTTGCGGCGTGCAGGGGTTACAGGGTGATTCTCACAATGCCTGAAACAATGAGCGTTGAAAGAAGAAGCCTGCTCAAAGCCTATGGCGCAGAAATTGTTCTCACCGAGGGTGCAAAAGGAATGAGTGGTGCAGTTGAAAAGGCAAATGAGCTTGCCCGTGAAATCCCGGACAGCTTTATCCCCGGTCAGTTTGAAAATCCGGCAAACCCTGCGGCTCATTTTGCTTCTACCGGTCCCGAAATATGGGAGGACACTGACGGAAAGGTTGACATTTTCATTGCAGGTGTTGGCACAGGCGGAACAATAAGCGGCATTGGCAAATACTTGAAGCAAAAGAATCCGGGCGTAAAAGTAATTGCCTTTGAGCCGGACGATTCACCGCTTCTTTCAGAGGGCAGAGCAGGCTCTCATAAGCTCCAGGGAATTGGCGCAAACTTTGTTCCCAAGGCTCTTGATACGAGCATTTTCGATGAGATTTTGCGCATAAAACACGCCGATGCCTTTGCCGCAGGCAGAGAGCTCGCAAAGCGAGAAGGAGTGCTTGTGGGAATAACATCGGGTGCGGCAATTCATGCGGCGACGGTTGTTGCAAAGCGTCCCGAAAACAATGGAAAGGTTATTGTTGCCCTGCTTCCGGACACAGGCGACCGCTATCTTTCAACGGAAATGTTTGCAGACTAATGGGTGGAACATGGATATAAAGTTAAACTATATTGAAAAAGGAGAGGAATGTGCACCGCCACTTATTCTCTTGCATGGAAACGGCGAGGCGGCGAAGTGCTTTGCGGCTCAGCTTGAACATTTTTCAAAAAGCTTTCATGTCATTGCGCTTGACACAAGGGGACACGGCAAGTCGCCAAGGGGGACGGCAGAGTTCACGATAAAGCAATTTGCCTGTGACCTGAAAGATTTTATGGATGATATGGGTATAGACAAGGCGGACATTCTCGGTTTTTCCGACGGTGGAAATATCGCTCTCACCTTCGCACTTAGCAATCCGCACCGTGTTTCAAAGCTTATACTCAACGGTGCAAATCTAAGTCCCGATGGGGTAAAGAGGAATGTGCAACGCCCGATAGAGCTTGGATATAAGATAGCAAGCTTTTTTGCAAAATTCAGCAGGAAAGCAAATGCGAACGCAGAGATGCTGGGGCTTATGGTAAACGAGCCGGATATTCCGGCGGAGAGCCTTAAGGAGCTTAAAATTCCGACGCTTGTAATTGTGGGGGAGAATGACATGATAAAGGAGAGTCATTCGCTTACCATTGTGCGGAGTATACCGGGTGCGGTATTCAGAAAAATCCCGGGAGACCACTTTATTGCTTACAATAATTCAGCTGCTTTCAATGTGGCGGTGGAAGATTTTTTGATAAACAGGTGAGGTGAAAGGAATTTACTATGTACGATATAACAAACATTTTTAATTCCGAGGACAAGGCTTTTTACAATATGCTTCCCAAAATGAGTCTTGCACAGGGCGTTGATTTTGATGCTGTTGAGGCATCTTCGGATGTGAAAACATACACTGTTGTACGTCCCCGTGAGGGTGCGAGGTTTCTCCATGAGGCAGCGATAATCGAATATCACGGCAAGCTTTTTGCATCGTGGTACAGTTGTGAAGTCAACGAGCTTAAAGGAAGGACACCTGTGCTTGGGTGTGTTTCGTCGGACGGAGGAAGGACGTGGGGGAAAATCAGCGTGATTGAGGATGACCCGACGGGAAAAATCCTGTACTGTCCGCCTGTTTACGGAATTGACGAGGTTGACGGAAAACTCTATATGTTCATAAATGAGATGGTTTCTGCGGACAGGATGCACGCAATCAATCTTTACGTTTACGATGAACAAACCGAAAAGTTTATCAAGCTGTGGTCACGTCCGAGTTCATTCAAGCTAAACACAAATGTTTACAAGCTTGAGGGCGGAAAGCTTATGCTTCCAGGTAGAATGTCCACGACTGTGGATGGATTTCCCGATATACCATGCGTTCTTATTTCGGACAGCGGAAGAATTGATGCAGAGTGGCGTCTTGTAAAGATACAGGAGGACAACAAGCTTGCTGATGGTGGAAAGTTTATTCATCCGGAGATTGCCTGCAGCATTATCGGCAAAGACATTTATATGTTCTGCCGTGACGATGAGAGAAGCGTACCTTTAATGTTTATTTCAAGGGACAACGCAGAGACATGGTCGGGACAGACGGCGATAGATATACCTTTTTCAAATTCAAAAATCTATGCGGGGACTCTTTCTGACGGCAGATGTTATGTTGTCGGAAATATTTTCCGTGAAACTGCAGGAGCATATCATGCCGGCTCAAGGTCGAAGCTGATACTGCTTATTTCCGAAAATGAAAGCCTCACTTTCAAGCCTGAAAATGTGATAGCCTTGCAGGACGGTTTTTCAAAAGAGCTTGGCTATGGCGGTACGCAATGGAGTTATCCGGTTGCATATGAGGCAGACGGAAAGCTTTATGTGATTTATACGGCGGAAGAGGGCAAGGACAGAGGTTGTGCCATATCGGTTGTTCCGCTTAAATAACCGAAAAGACTTTATGAAAGTCACAGCAAGAGCAGAAAGGAACGGAAAATGGACAGCAGATTGTTTGTTTATAACGGGCTTACGCCGAGTGAAAAAATAAAGCTTCCGTTCGGGCAGCTTTTGCAGGTGGCGGAGCTTTCGGTTGTACCCGGTGGAGAAATCATAAAGCACACGCAGTTTTGTGATGAAATAACCTATGCTGTTTCGGGAAAAGCTGTGTTTCTGTCGGGGGATGAGGAGTGTGAGGTTTCCGGCGGTCAGGTTCACTACATAAAGAAGGGTGTAAGTCACGGAATAGTTGCGGATATGAACGAAAAATTCCGATACATATGCATTGGCTTTATACCCGACCCAAGTGAACCCACTATCTCCGCTTTTTGCGAAAAGCGTGAGCAAATCGGGGATTATGAGTTGCTCAGTGATGACGGAAGTATAAGAGTTTTAACGGAAATGCTTATGAATGAGATTTACACGGCAGACTCTCAGCGTGAAAAGATGGTAAATATGTACATATCGCAGATTCTCATTTCAATGTACCGTCTTTTTGAGGGCAATGCACGCCAAAGCAAGGAGAACAAGGTTTCATCGGGCTTTACGATTTATCATGCCCTGCGCTATATTGACCGTGAGTATCTGAACATAAAAAGTGTACGCAGTATTTCCGAGAAGCTATCATACAGCGAGTATTATCTTTCGCACCTTTTCAAGGAAAAAATCGGCATGAGCATAAAGGAATATATAACCAAAAAGAAGCTTGAAACGGCACTTTCTCTGCTTGGCAGCAACGAGAGCAACATGACGGTGGGAGAGATTGCGGAGTTTCTTGGCTTTTCATCTACTCACAGCTTCAGCCAAAGCTTTAAAAGCAGATATGGGGTAAGTCCCGATAACTATAGAAAGAATAATAAATGAAGTATCAGGGCATGGCACATTGTTGCTGTGCCTTTGATTTTAATACCGCAAATTTCTGACGGTGTAAAGACAATTTTTCACCTTGCAAAAGTGCTTGTGAAGGTATATAATTTAAGCATGATACAATAGTGATGATGTTTTTATAATTATTGAGGAGGAACAAAAAATGAAAGTTGCGGTTATAGGCTGCGGTATGATAGCCAACACACAGCATATCCCTGCGTATCTTGCAAACGAGGAAACGGAGATAAAGTATTTTTGTGATATTATCCCCGAAAGAGCAAAGGCGGCGGTGGAAAAGTACGGTTGCGGTACAGCTGTCACGGACTACAAGGAGGTGCTTGCCGATTCGGAAATTGAGGCGGTATCTGTTTGCACGCCAAACAAAATGCACTCTGTAATTGCCATCGATGCACTTAAAGCAGGCAAGAATGTGCTTTGCGAAAAACCTGCGGCACGTCTTTATTCCGAGGCTCTTGAAATGCAGGCGGCACAGCACGAAACGGGAAAGGTGCTTAATATCGGTGTGGTAAACCGTTTTAATACTGCTGTAAACAAAATGAAAGAGATTATCGACAGAGGCGAGCTTGGCGAGATTTACAACGTTTATGTAAGCTTCCGCAACGGCAGAAGCATCCCCGGACTTGGCGGAGATTTTACGACCAAGGCTGTTGCAGGCGGTGGTGTGACAATAGATTGGGGTGTACATTTCTTTGACATTGTCATGTACTGCTGTGGCGACCCTGTGACAAAAACAGTATCTGCTGAGGCATTCAGCAAGCTTGGAAATCCCATAAGTGATTATACCTACACGGGTATGTGGGCAGGACCTGAAAAGCTTGACGGTGTTTATGACGTTGAGGAAGGAATCACCGGCATTATCCGCACAAGCGGTCCGACCATAAATTTCAACGGTGCATGGGCACAGAACATATTTGAAAGTGAAATGTTTATTGATTTCATGGGTACTAAGGGCGGCATACGCCTTATTTACGGTGGAGATTTTACTCTTTATTCCACAAAGGACGGTATGCTCACAAAGACCGTTTTCAACATGAAAAAGGAAGATATGTTCAAGAATGAAATCAATCGTTTTGTTGAATGTATAAAGACGGGTGAAAAGCTTCCTTCGCACATTGATGTGAACATTCTCACATCAAAGATGATGGATGCGATATACCGTTCTGCTGAACAGCACAAGGAAATAATCATTGAGGAGTGACAGGAAAATGAGTGCAAAAAAGGTTGGATTCATTGACTACTATCTTGACGAATGGCACGCAAACAACTATCCACAGTTTTTCCGTGAACGTGCAGGCGGAAAGTATGAGGTGGCGATAGCCTACGGTCAGATTGACAATCCCAAAGAGGGCGGAATCACAAACAAGGAGTGGTCGGAGAAGTACGGTGTGCCTCTTGCCCAGAGTATTGAGGAAGTAATTGAAAAGAGCGATGTGCTTGTTGTGCTTGCTCCGAACTATCCCGAAAAGCACGAGGAGCTTTGTGATTTGCCGTTAAAGTCGGGCAAGCTTGTTTACATCGACAAAACCTTTGCTCCCGACAGACAGACGGCACAGCGTATTTTTGACCATGCGAAAAAGTACGGTACAAAGTGCTTTTCAAGCTCGGCACTTCGTTTTGCCGAGGAATACAAGGGCATTGACCGTTCAAAAATCTCACGCATTTACAGCGAGGGCGCAGGCACATATGAAATGTATTCTATTCATCAGATTGAACCCATTGTGTGCCTTATGCAGAACAGGGACACACCCGTGAGGGCAACCCGTGTTATGTACACAGGCTCTCCCACACAGCCGTCAATGATTATTGAATTTGACGACGGAAGATGCGCTCATATGTATCAGGGTGCAGGACTCAAGTTCAGAATCACAACGGTGGATGCTGACAACAAGGCAAAGCCCTATGAGGTAAACTGTGATTTCTTCGGACTTTTCATAGATGCTCTCGTTGAATTTTACGATACAGGCATTGTGCCTGTTGCCTCGGAGCAAACTGTGGATGTAATAGGCATCAGGACCGCAGGACTCAAGGCGATGGAAACTCCGTTTGTGTGGCAGAAGGTCTGATTTATAGTGGATGAATGTGGGATTCACCCGTTTTGGGTTTCACAAACCGTTATAACAGGGTAAAAATAAAGGATAACGTCGGCGTTATTGCTGACGTTATCCTTTTTTGTCAACTCCGGGGAAAGTTTATGCGACATTTTCGTTGTCGGATTCTCTGTATTTTTCCGCTTGCAAATTGAACATATAGGCGTATTTCCCGCCCTTTGCGATAAGTTCGTCATGGCTTCCGCTTTCAATCAGCTTTCCACCGGCGAACATATAAATCCGGTCGGCGTGGCGTGTTGTGGAAAGACGGTGAGAAATGAAAATGACGGCTCTGTTTTCGGCGTATTCGGCAATTGATTTGTTGAGCTCGTATTCGGCGTCAGGGTCAAGGGCGGCAGAGGGCTCGGCAAGGATGATAAGGTCGGCGTCCTTGTAAAAGGCTCTTGCAATGGCGACCTTTTGCTGTTCTCCGCCGGAAAGCTGAGTGCCGTCGTCGTCAAACTCCCGTGTGAGCTGAGTGGAAAGTCCCATGGGGAGGCTATGGAGCTTATCACCGAAGGTGCTTTTTTCAAGGGCGGTGCATACCTTTTGCTCGCAGGCTTGTGTACACATTCCTCCTACAACATTCTCCGCAAGAGAGCCTGCGAAAATACGGTAGTCCTGAAATACCGCCGCAATGCGCTGCCGCAGACTTGCAACGGTGTAGCTACGCAGGCTTTTTCCGTTGTAGAGAATATCGCCCTTTTCCGGCTCGTAAAGGCGCATTATGAGCTTTGTCAGTGTGGTTTTGCCTGCACCGTTGTAACCCACAATGGCAATCTTTTCGCCACGGCGTATTTCCATGTCTACGCCGTCAAGGGCGCAGACACTTGATTTTTCCGACTGAGTGTCGTTCGCCGCCTTGTCGGTGTCGGCAGAGTCGGCGGTATATGAAAAGCTCACGTTTTTTATTGTGAGGGATTCAAATGGCTCGGCGACAAGTGAGCCATCGGTGATTGTCGGCTGACAACTCATAAAGGTTGCCATTTTTTCAATGAAAATGGCGTGTTCGTGGTATTTCATCAGCCGGTTTACAAGGTCACGAAGCAACATCGACATTTTCCAGCACGCATTGACCGCAACGGCAAATGCACCGAGCTCGACCTCGTGGGTTACCATTACCTTATACAACATAAGCACCATAAGTCCGCTTTCAAGAATTATCCCGACCATGGTGTTTGCGTGGAGAATCAAAGCAAGCCGCAGACCGTATTTCACCACAAGCTTCTTTTTTTCGTCCGTGTTTTTATTGTGTTCTTCAAAAAGGTTCCGGAAAACCGAGGTTATGCGAAGCTCCTTTGCGTAATCGGGCAACTTAAAAACACGCTTTATGTATTGCTCTTTGCGGTCAAGAGGATTCATTTCGTCGGTGTATTTGAGCTGAATTTTGTTGAAAGCAAGCGTCAGAAAGATTCTGACAATCGCAAGGGCAAAAATCATAATTGCCATGGTTTTGTCAACGCTCAGAAGAACGCCCGTGAGTGTGACAGAGGCAACAAGCCTGTTTATAAGCTTTCCCGTGTCCTCCATAAGACCCGTTGCGTGGGCAAAGGATTTGTCCATGGAAAAGACGAAATCGTTATAAAACTTCGGGTCATCGTATTTTGCAAGGTCAATGGAGACGGCTTTACCGAACATATCGCTGTGCATTGCGATGTGAAGCTTTTCACGGACCTTTGGATTGTATATTTCCCAATACCAGTTATGGAACAGTTGAAACACGATAAAATACACCGCATAGCACAAAATGATGTGTGCCACCGTATCAAAGCCTGCCCGTGCTCCCAGGGCGTCAAACAGCTTCTGAATGTAAATTATCTGCACCGAGTGATTGATACCCCATATAATTCCCTCTGCGAACATCCACACAAGATAGCCGGGTGTGTATTTCCGTACCTTGCCGAACATCCAGAGGCTGTATTTTAGCACGTTTCGGTGTGACAGCTTCTTCTTTTTATCACTTCCCGTCATGCTGTCACCTCCGTTTCCGCATAGTTTTGCGCTTGCTTGGTGAACATTTCGGCATATCTGCCGTTTTTCGCCATAAGCTCTGCGTGAGTGCCTGTTTCAAGGACTTTTCCGTGTTCCATGAGATAAATCCTGTCTGCCATGACGGCGGAGGAAAGTCTGTGGGATATAAAAATCATTCCGCAGTTTTTGCACGCCGACGTCATGCGCTCGTACATCTCGTATTCGGCAATGGGGTCAAGGGCACTTGACGGCTCGTCGAGAATTACAAAGCGGTTGCTTTTTGAATACACATGGGAAATCGCAAGCTTTTGTTGTTCACCGCCGGAAAGAACCTCGCCTTTTTCGTCAAATTCCTTTGTCATGAGGGTTTCGATACCTTTTTCAAAGCCTTTTATTTTTTCACCGAGACCGCTTTTTTCAAGGGCGTCGCAAATACGTTTACTGTCACCGTCACTTCTCATTCCGAGAATCACGTTTTCTGCGGCGGTCAGGGCGAAAATGTGAAAATCCTGCATGACGGCTGAAAACATATTGCGGTATTCCCTGACGGGCAAATCCTTGATGTTTTCGTTGCCGTAGCGTATCACTCCGTTTCCGTCCTCAATATCGTACAGGCGAAGTAGAAGCTTTATAAGGGTGGTCTTACCTGCTCCGTTGTGCCCGACGATGGCGATTTTTTCGTTTGCTCCGAAACGCATTGTCACGCCGTCGATTACATTTTTGGCTACGACTTTTTGACCGTCATCCTGACCGTCCTTTGCGTCGTTGTATCTGAAGGTGACATTTTCAAGAACTATATCTCCGCTTTGGGGCAGAGGCTTTGAGCCGTCGGTGATTTTCGGGGTATAGTCGAGGAATTTCCGCAGGTTTTCTATGTAAAGAGCATTTTCGTGAAAGCTGAGAAGCATTCCCGTGAAATTTGTCAGCGTATAGGCGATTCCGTCGATGGAGTTGACGATAACTATGCAGTCACCGTAACCGATATTACCCGTATAAAGCGTTTGCCATGCGGCATACATTGTTGCACCAAGGGTAGTAAGCATTTCGTTACACTCTATGATTATATACCGCAAGGTGGCAATTGTGAGTCCGTACTTTTTTATAATGTCGATAACCCTTTGTCCGGACTCACGAAAGCGTGTTAGCATAAGTGACGGAAAGCCTGTCTGACCGCCGAAAAGGCGCATTTCCTTTGCGTAATCCGAAAGGTAAAAGGTGCGTCGGGAATAGTCCTTGCGACGGTTTTCCTCTTTGAGCTTCATGTCTTTTTCGTATTTTATCTTATTTAGCTTTGATTGTATGGGAACTACCGCAAGGGGGATTGCAACGAACAGTAAAAACATCGGGTCTATTGAAACGACAAGCAGAAAATTTGTCGAGAGATATGTGACAAACCAAACTATCTGCATAACCGACTCATTGACCTTATACAGCCTTTCGCAACATTCATCAATGGCTTTTACAAAGTCGTCATGGAATTTCGGGTTTTCATAGCATTCAAGCTCGACGGAAATCGCATGGGTGTAGACCATGTTATGAACGTTTTTTACCACCTCGACCATTCTGACCTCAAAATAGCATCTGTAATACCACTGCCACAGACCGTAAACCACAAATTGCACTACCACAAGCACCGCAATAAAAGTCGCAATTTGTCCGAAGCTTTTACCATCGTTTATTCCGTTGAGCGCATATCGCAAAATATAGGCAGTTGAGAAAAAGTCCATGAGAGAGGTCATCAGCGTTATGACAAGGCTGGTGACGGTGATGGCAGGTGCGGACTTGAAAATCATTTTAAGCACAAACAGGTTGTTTGATACTATGCGCTTTATTGGAAGCTTAAGAGTCTTTTCTTTCTTATCTTTTTTAGTCATAAATCTCCTTATTCCTTACTCATTTGTGTATTTTCCTCGGTTTTTTGTGCGCCGATTTCGACCCATGCAGGTCTGAATCCGCAATTTATGGCAATGTTCCATGAATGGTAATTCGACACACTTGTTCCGTAGAAGGGGATTCCGCCTTGTTTCAGAATATAGTTCTTCAATGTTTTTACAAGGTGTGTACCCACGCCCATTGAACGATGGCTCGGCTTTACGTCAATACCAATCTGAAACCACCCTTTTGCATCCTCGGAGCAGCCTGCCATGCCGACGATTTTGTCCTCGCCCGACTCGTTTTTATCCACGGCACACACGACGGTCGTATCAGGACGGTGAGGCAGATACTCGGTACAAATGGCATTGGGGAAACGGCTGTCGCCGTAGAATTTTGAGATTTCGTCCTTGCCGTGAAACCATACTATGTCAAAGGGGAAGCTGTGTGGCAGACTTGCGGCATTTTCCCGGGTATCGGGCAGAAACATATGGTGGGTCTGCGTGAGGGTGTAGCCGGATTTGTTGAGCTGTGCTTCAACCGGCAGGAGATTTGGGATTTCAAACAGCCAGTGACCTTTTTTGTCCTTTATGTATTCTTTCAGGAAAGGGTGAAGGCACTCGTCTGCGGTGACGACGGCATTTGTTCCTGTTGTCACCATGTGAAAGAAATATTTTTCCGGTGAATACATTCTTCTGCCCTCATTGAGTGCGGAGGCTGTGAGAATGTTTTCTTTTTTTGTGAAAGCTTCGGGGGTGCAGTTGTATTCGAGGGAGAGGAGGGTGTAGAGGGCATTACGCAGATTTGTGTTTACCATTTTTAAGACCTTTCACCAAACTTTTGCGTTGTTTTTTATTATTGTTGCTTATTTTTTGGGGTCACGTCAAATTCCGGAGTGCTTTGTTTTTTGTCGGATTTACCACTTAGTAATCCCCTCATGCTCCACAGCAAAAAGCTCCGAAAGGCGTACATACCTTTCATAAGCCGCATCATAAGCACCGGGATTTCCCTCCCTGGGAGCGTAAACCTTGACACAGGGCTTCGCAAGTGCCTTGACCGAAGCCTCCGGCGTTTCAAATAAACCTGCCGAATATGCCGCAAGAAATGCACTTCCGCTTGCCCCTGCAAGTTTGCATTCCGAAACCTTAATTTTGCGCCCGAGAACATCTGCAAGAATTTGCATGAAAAAGGTGTTCTTCACGGCAATTCCTCCGCTTGCATATAACTGCTTTATCGCAACTCCATTGCTTTCAAAAAGCTCAACTATCCGCCTTGCACCAAAAGCAACCGATTCAAGAAGCGCACGGTATATTTCTTCGGGAGTGGTCGAAAGTGTCATGCCAAAAAGACAACCCGTAAGCTCGGGATCATCATAAGGCGTGCGGCTTCCGTTCCACCAGTCAAGAGCAATAATACGATTCTGTCCCGGAGCGATTTTCGCCGCAAGTCTGTCAAGATGCTTGAAAATTCCCTCCCCGTTGTTGTTCGCCGCATTTTCATATTCACCCGGAACAAGCTTTTTTATAAACCAGTCAAACATATCCCCCACACAACATTGCCCTGCCTCATATGCAACATATCCCGGATAGATTCCGTCCGGAACACGTCCGCAAATTCCCGGAACATCTGCGTTTTTTCGGCAGATTCCAATGTAGCAGGCTGACGTGCCGAGAATTAACATCATCTCTCCGTCACCGCAAACTCCACCACCCGGTATTGCCGCATGAGCATCTATCAAGGCAACGGAAACGGCTGTGCCCTCGCATAAGCCAAGAAGCTCTGCACCATAGGCGTTCAATTGACCTGCATATGTTCCGGCAGGAGCAATTTCACCCGCAAGCTTTGTTGTGGCAAGGTCTTTGAGCTGTGGCGCAACCTGTTCAAAAAAGCTCTCCGAAGGGTAGCCACTTTCTTTCGTCCACATTCCCTTGAAGCCTGCCATGCAGCTGCTTCTTATGTTTTTGCCTGTTATAAGCCAGATAAGATGGTCGCCGGATTCAACAAAATATTCGGCGGCATTGTATATTTCAGGGACTTTTTCAAGCGTTTCAAGAATTTTCGGAAGCATCCATTCCGAAGAAACCTTTCCGCCCAATGCTGCAAGCCACGGCTCGCCGTTCTTTTGCGCAAGCTCGGTGATTCGCTGCGCCTGTTCGCCTGCGCTGTGGTGCTTCCAAAGCTTGGTGTAAGCGTGAGGATTTCCCTCAAATCTCTTGTCAAGACAAAGGGGCGCAAAATTCTTGTCAACGGGAAGCATTGTGCAGGAGGTGAAATCAAGTCCGATTCCAACAACCTGTTCAGGACTTATTCCCGACTCTTTGACCGCTTCTCTGACTGTCGCAGAAAGGGCATCAATGTGATCTGACGGATGCTGGTATGCGCTGTTGCGCACACTTTTATCGCCCTCTTTGAAATCTGTCTCCGCCATTACACCGTGCGGAAACTTATATTCCGAAGTTGCAATTTCATTGCCGTTGTCGCAATCAATAAGCACCGCCCTTGCGGAAAGTGTTCCGAAATCAATGCCAATCGTATATTTCTTCATTGTTTTACCTCGCTGTTACCATTACAACATTTTGATGTTATGCCTATATTATACATTCATTTTCCGATTCTGTCAATATCTCTGCAAACAAAAATCTCCGCAATAAATAATGCGCCTCCGATATAAGAAAGCCGAAAACTGCAAAGCTTAAATATGAGGTGTGATAAATCTTTCAGGAAAAGCTTCAAAAGGGGACGCTTTTTTAAAAGCATCCCCTTTGCGAAAGTTACAAAAATCTTGTTTTACGAGTGAAGCCACGTCGAAGTTACATTTATCTGTACTGCCTGAATTTTGATGTTGCTTCGTCTATATACGGAATAAAAGCACCGTTATCTTCTTCGTTTTCGGAGTCGTAACCCGGATATTGAGATTCGGTTTTGATAAATGAGCTGTAAGCCGAAATCATGCCGTAGTTTTCTTCAAATATTTCTGCGGTGAAGTCAGTTTTCGCATATGACAGGAGAAGGTTTATGTTTTCACGAACAAACGACGACTTTTCCGCAGATGAAATAATGGAGAAAATCGCCTTCGCAATTCCCCTGTGAGCCGCAGACATACCCTGCGTTCCGTTGTCATAGGATTTGTATTTCAGCATTTGTACCGCTTTTCTGCCGTTGAGCTTTTGCTTGCCTTTTTTTATGTTGATTGTGGCGATGGACGAATCCTCACTGCTGTATTCAAGCATATCCTTGGGGACTTCGTATTCAATTCCACCAAGAGCATCAATAAGCTCCGAAAGTCCCGCATCCGTAAACACAAAGCGATAGTCAGGACGAATACCTGTTACTGCATATATCTTTTCACACGCAAATTCACGGTCGTGATAAAGGGGAATATCGGAAATAGGGGTGTCAACATTGTCAACAGGAACAAGCATATTCACAGGGACAGATAAAAACCAATAGTTTTTCATGTCCTTGTCAGCGTGAATGAGCGTTGCACCTGTCAGCTTTTTTGTTTCGGGATTTTCAAGAATTGCAAGAATTGTAAAGTTTTCGCCGAGTATATCCTCGGAAACTTCTTTGCCGTCGCCGAACTCCACAATATCCGTGTTTGTCATGGGATTTGGCGTGGTGTTTACAACGGGGAGGGATTCATTGCTCTTTGCAAAATACTGCATTACACTTGCCGATATAAGCGAAAATATCACAAGGCACAGACAGAAGGTTATGAAAAAGTTCCTTAAATTTGCCACGACTTTGTCCTTTCAGCCGTGACATTCTTCAGGTCACGGCATATTTAATTGCTTTTTGACTAACGGTAAAACTGCCTTATGGATTTTTCACCATGGCTTGAAGTTGCCGGGAAAATCAGGCTTATAATCTTCGGGCATAATGTAGGGCGTTATGTATTTAACAGAGAATTCAATGCCCCAAAGACCCTTGTTCCCTGTCCAGTTCTTTGGAGAGTGAGGTTCGAGGGAAAGAACGCCGTTGTAGTTAACATAATAAAGAACATTCATAACTGCGCCCCAGTTTGTGCTGTCAAGTCCAACGGGAGGGTCATCATAGTGCTCGCCGTCGATAAACACGGTGCCCTTGAGATGGAAGTGATAGAAACGGTTGCCGTATTTGCTCATTTCCTTGAGATAGTCACCGCGGCGCTTTATGCAGTGGGAAGTGTCATATTTAATTCCGAGCTCGGGAAGTCGGGGAAGAATAATATCCCATGTGCGAGCATCGTAAACGTCATTTGTCCAGCTGCAGTTGTAAACTGCAATCTTTACACCTTTGGGCTTTGCATACTCAATAAGCGTCTTGAAATAATCTGTCACAATATCGCAGTTTTCGGAAAAATTCTTGCCCGGTGCGAAATTACAACCTGTGTTAAAAACCGGCGCTCCAATTGCTGCGGCAACGTCAATAATGTTTTTGTCATGCTGAAGTGCCTCGGGGATAACGTTTCCGTCATCATCAATTCGCTTCTCACCCCATCTGCCCACAGCTCCGCACGCAAGTCCGTGTCTTTCAAGACGTGCTTTAAGCTCGTCAACCTCTGAAAGAATTTTTGCGCTGTCCGTGCCAACGTTCATGCAGAATTCAAGGTGAGTTATGCCAAGGCTTGCCGCATATTTGAAAAAATCTTCGTTGTTCCAGTTTCCGATAATACCAAGTTTCATATCTTTATCCTCCGATTTTGAATGTCATCTCTCACATATTTCTTCGATAAGACAGATTGCGTCGTCAATACAACACGCCGCATCGTCAAGAGTGTCAATTCCTGCCTCAGCTTCGGCGAATTTTTCGTCTTTCTCGTCAATATCATCGAGCAAATCCTGCTCATCATCTCTCACCGACTGTATTTCTTCAAGCAAGGCTTCAAGGTCCTCGCAGATTTCACATAATCTCTTTTTGGTGTCCTTATCCATTGACTTTTCCTCCATTATCAAAAGTTAAGATTCATGTTTCAGCTTCACCAGTGACGGCGCAATCAGACTCTCAGCAAGAGCATTTTTTGCAAACTGACGTTTTGCCGTGTTGTCTGCCGCCGCAAGAGCCGAGCCTCCCGAAATAATGGTGAACCCCTCGGAAACGCTTTTCTTCGCACGCTTTAAAAGCTCATGCCCCGTTCCATTTGATGCAATGACACGGGTGTATGCGGGAAGCTCTGCCATGTCAGAGGTTGTCACTCCCATGAGAGAAAATAGCATCATACGGCGGATTTTTGCATCTGTCAGATGCTTTGCACAAAGGCTTTTTGCAATGTTTTCAAAGGAAATGCTCCCATTTTTGCAAGCCTCGTAAACACTCTTGTAAACACTGTGCTCACAACCGCCCACCTCGGCAATACCCGAAAGACCATCCACACCTTTTCCAAGCACCGCTGTCGCAAGGGCAAAGCCAAGCATTTTGTCGTCGGGACGAAAAGCAAGCTCAAATGCATTTGAGCTTTGCTTGGGTACAAATTTTTCCGCTTCGTCAAAATCGCCGTTATAAAGCAGATTCCTTATGTGTGATGCACTCGCAAAGCCGTCGGCATGACTGTCGGAATGTCCCACGGCGTTGCGCTTTATCGGCAGGGGAACAAGCCCTGAACCAAGCTCTTTTATCGCCTTGATGTATTCCACGGCAAGAATGTCGTTTGGCGTGCACACATCATGTCCGAGAGCCTCTGTCATTGCAACGCTTCTTGCTCTTGCAAAGCCGAGTGACTTGTCACTTTTGAGTATATCATTTATGCGATGCTTGAAATGCTCATCAAGCAAAAGCTCTGCCGCTTTTTCAAGGCTATCTCTGTCTGCGCACTCGCTTCCGAAGGCAAGACTGTCAACAAACCCAAGGGATTCAAGAATAAAAATCCCTGCTCTTGCAAACTTTTCCGCACCAAAACACGAAAAGGGGAAGGGAAGCTCTAAAACAAGGTCTGCACCGCACGCAACTGCTGCGTTTGCCCTTGCTTCCTTTGGCATAATTGCCGCCTCGCCACGTTGAACAAAGCTCCCACTCATGATACAAACAACTGCAAAGCCACGGCTTTTAAGCTCGTCAATCTGCCATTTGTGTCCCAAGTGAAATGGGTTATATTCGCAAATTATTCCGCAAACCTTCTGGTGCATATCGGCGTTCTCCGTAATCTGTCGCAAAGAGGATTTTTCCATATGTCGCACACATTTTGCGCCATTTTTGCACAATCCACCATGCTAATATAATCATCCAAATAGAGTATAACACATAAAAGCGGCGATGTCAAGAGGAAAAACAAATTTGAGTGAAAAAATGACAGGCTGCCTGCACCGCAGACAGCCTTAATGATTCATGATGAGATGAAGAAAGCGTGTCAGTTTTCTTCTTTTTTAAGATTAAAAATAACCTTGACGATATACAGAACAAGGATTCCCGTGATTATTGCCGCAATGAGGGAAAGCACCTGCTGCGCATAGATTTCCATGCCGAAAAGACGGTTGCCTGCACCCTGAATGTTGTCAACTATGACAGCGCCCACAAGTGCGGCAAAGAAAGAGGTGAAACCACCAACTGCGTATTTAACGCCGAGAGCCGCCGCCCTGTCCTCGTGAGGTACATAGTCAAAGGTGATGTTCATAAGTCCGCTGTTTATGCCTGCCATGGATATGCCGTATAGACATTCATATATTACAAAGATATACACGCCGTTTGCAGGTGTGGCAAAGGTATTCACCAAAAAGGAAAGTCCTGCAAAGCCAAAGCTGATTGCAAGCATTTTCGCCCAACTGTATTTATCCGCAAGGTGACCGAAATAACGTGACATAAGTGCCCTTGTTATTGAGCGCACCGCAACGAGAGTTGCCACGAGCTTGAGTGAAAAACCGAGGTCGTTGGTTTTGTAAACGCCATAGAATGAGATTGCAATGCCTGTGCAGATGTGCCAAAGAATGTCAACAAGCGTTATCTTGAAAAGTGCCTTGTTGGAAAAAGTGTTGCGGATTGCTTCAACAAAGCCAACTTTCTTGGTGTCGCTTGCGTGTTCGGGCTTTTCCTTGACGATTATAAGAGTGATGAGGTGGAGAATTGCAAGTGCGAAAATGGTGATTCCGCAAAGCATGAAGCCTGTGTCTTCTTTGCCGATTGCTTCATAGTGGTCAACAAGACTTCCCATGACAAAGGAGAAAACCATGCCGCCGAGAAGCGAAATGATTTCCTTGTTAGCCGTGAAAACTCCCCTTGATTTATCAGGCACATGGGACATGAGCCAGGTGAGCTTATATGGCTGTGCGGCACTTGCAATGAGATGACCGAGGGAGAACATCACAACAAAAGCCGCAACCTTGAACCATTGAGGAAAATCAAGCCCGGGGATAAAGTAAAGCGAAACGTACATGAGCTGATTGAGAAGGTGCATAACGGTCACAAATCGTTTTACACCTTTTCTCTTGCGGTAGAACACCGAGATGAGCTGTGCCGCAAAAGATAGGGACGCAATCTGCGTGATAATTCCCGTTGCCGCATCAGGAACACCGGTTCTTGTGAGAAGGGTTGCAAGAAAAGCGTCGGTTATAAGCAGAGAGATGAAATATTCAAGTGCCGCTTCTATTATGTAGGAAATCCTACTTGCACGGTAGGGGTCTTTTTTTGCAATTGGAGTTTTTGTTGTCATCAAAATAGTCCTTTCGTTTGGGGTGTTGCTTAAACCCACAAATGTTTTTTCGCACAAGCATTATTATACATCTCTTGCACAAAAAGTCAATAGGAAAACTTACGAAAAATTTTCGTAAAGGCATTTTCTTTTCAGAATACATTTTGTGAAAGCCGAAAAGACGGCAAAACCGTTCCCGATTCTGCCGTCTTTGAATATATTCCGATTTGTGTTAAAGGGTTTTAAATGTTAACACGTTTTCCCTCAACTGCCGAGGAAAGAAGAGCATCAAGAACCTTTTGTGATGCAACTCCGTCGTCAATTCCGGGGAAATGGTTGGCTTTTTTGCCAAGGCAAGCATCAACAAAGCACTGCTCCTGCGAAACCCTGTATTTTGCGGGAACATTCACGGTGTGAAGTCCGTTGCCGTTTATGTCAGCTTCGCCGATGCACACCTTGAGAATTGAATCGTTGTTGAGATCAAAGGAAATAATGCCCTTGTCGCCGAAAATATCAAACTTGATTGTGTTCGCATGACCGTGGCAGCAACGGGAAATGCTGAAAGTTACGGGAATTTCTTCGTTTACCTTTGCAACAAAATTGCAGATGTCGTCAGTTGTAACATCGCCCCACTCGTCAGAATCAAGAAGCTGTCTGCGCTTAACAACCGTTTGTACATCACAGCTTACGCTTGTGAACTCTCCCACAAGAAGACGTGTCATATCTATGAGATGAACTCCTAAGTCGCCAAGTACGCCTGTGCCTGCAAGCTCCTTGACAAATCTCCATTCAAGTCTTCTGCCTTCCCAGAGTGCGCTGTTCTTGAGATATTCAACATTTACGCTTATGATGTTTCCGATTTCTCCCTTGTCAATGAGATATTTTGCATATCTCACGGGAGCCTTGAAACGGTAAGAGAAGCACATCATGCCGAACACATCGCTGTTTTCCTCTGCTGCTTTAATGGCGAGAGCTTCGCTCATGTCAAGACCCATTGGCTTTTCAAGGTTAACAGGCTTTCCTGCTTTGAAAGCGGCAATTGCCATTTCGGCGTGAAGATGATTGGGGGTGCAGATTTCAACCGCATCAACCTCGTCACAAGCAATAAGGTCATGATAGTCACGGAATCTTCTTTCGGCAGGTATGCCGAGCTTGTCTCCTGCGGCGTTGAGCCTGCCATCATCAATATCGCAAACAGCGGTTACAACTGCATTTTTTACTGACGAAAGTCCGCCGAGATGTGCGCCGTTTGCAATTCCGCCCATACCGATTATTCCAAGTCTTACTGTGTCTTTCATTATTTGTTACCTCCGTTTGTAGGATTGTTGTTTGTGAAGTATTCAGGCTTGTATTCTCCGAATGTGGGTTTCACGGCTTCCGAAGAGTTTGCCCATTCAATTGCATTGCAAAGTACCTTTGTTATGTCTTCACGGTGATATATGGGGTATTCCTCATGCCCGGGTCTGAAATAGAAGATTTTGCCGAGACCTCTCTTGTAGCAGCAACCGCTTCTGCAAACCTCTCCACCCGAAAACCAGCTGATGAAAACAAGCTCATCCGGGGCAGGAATGTCAAATTTTTCACCGTACATTTCCTCTTGAGGAATCTCAATGTATTCATCAAGTCCCTTGGCAATGGGGTGACTTCCCTCAATGACCCATATGCGTTCGGTGTCGCCGCTGACACGCCACTTGAGTCTGCAGCCTGTTCCCATAAGCATTTTGAAAGGCTTTGAATAATGACCCGAATGAAGAACAATAAGTCCCATTCCCTCACGGACACGCTGAACAACTCTTGCGGCGATTTCGTCGGGAACTTTGTCGTGTCCGAGGTGTCCCCACCAGAGAAGCACATCTGTGTTATTAAGCTCATTTTCCGAAAGACCACATTCCGGGTCGTCAAGGGTTGCCGTTGTGATTTCAAATTTGTCCTTGCCGAACTTTGACAGCATTTCGGAAATTTTTCCGTGAATACCTTCAGGATATATCTCTCTTACCTTTTCGTCATTTTTTTCGTGAATGTATTCATTCCATATTCTGACTCTGATTTTGCTCATGTCCTTAACCTCCGTTTGCCTTTGCGATTTTTCTTTTGCTCTGTTTGCATTATACCATTCATTTGCAAATTATTCAATAGCATTGCCGACGAAAAAATTGTAAATATCGTCAACATTGACAATTGTGTAACAATGTTTTCCGAAAGTTACAGTTATTATACAATTCTCATAAATAATCACATAAAAAACAGACCCGAAAGATAAAATAGCAACAAAGAATTTACCGAATATACATTCTTGACGCAGGAGAGTATGTTATAATGTAAAGGTATAAATAAATTAGAATGGGAGATTGTGTATGTCGATTTTCGCAAAAAGAATTTCTGCACTTGCGTTGACTGTAATGATGCTCGTGTGCTGCATACCCCAGATTCATGTCCATGCGGAAACACTGTTTGAGGGAACCTTTGCAAGTATTCAGGGAGGAATTGTTGACAGACGTGATACGGCAACTATCACGCCCGCAAGCACCGGTACGGTTGTTGTGCCAAAGCCTACGGGAGAGTACGCCTTATCAACCATAAAGGTGGATTCCTACTCATGGGCATCAAAGAATATCCCCCTCAAGTCAATAAGGCAGATTCAGATTCAGTATAAGTTTTCCGGTTCTACAACAAATCTCGGGCACCCAAAGCTCACTATTCTGCCCTGTGGCGGAAAAGGACTTCCCGAAGCTGTTACTTTCTATTCCTTTGAGGACAAGCTTCAGAAGACAGCCTCATGGAAAACGCTTACCTTTGAAATTTACACTGATGAAACCAAAAAGAACGAGGTTTCAAATGACCTTATCAGAAAGCTTTTGAAATCAGATGAAATTTTAAGACAGATACATTTCAGCTTTTATGGCGACATACCTGCCTCCGAGCTTACGGCATCGCAGAGGCTCACTATCGGCAACATCATCATAAGCTCCACCGAGCTTGTCGCCGACAAGAGCTACATCAAGTTTGACAAAGGCTTTCCCAAGGCGAGATTTTCAAGTGGCGTTCGCGAAAACCAGGTTATCTATGCCGCAAAGGGTGACACGATTGTTCTTCCCGAATGTCCTTATGAAATGGACGGTTTTACCTTTGACGGCTGGGTGAGCTGGTATGAATACAAGAAGTATTATCCCGGAGATGAAATGACGGTTGTGGGAGATACAATGCTTGTTGCAGACTGGAAGGGTGAAGTACTTCCCGAAAAGACATACGATTACATAGTAGTCGATATGCAGACTTATATCACAGGCTTTATTCATCCCGGCGTGGACAGAGGTACATACACCGAGAACCAGACCTTTGACGGCGTTGAAAACCTGTGCAAGTTTGTACCCAACACAGAGCTGCCCGACGAGGATACCGACGGAAATGCAATCACAAGTGCAAGTCTTGACTCCTACTCGTGGAGACCTGCGGGAGTAGACATCACCAAGTATAACTATCTCTCTCTTGTATACTATTGGAAATCCGAAGAACCCGTTTCGGGAGCAAAAATGCGTTGGAGTGTTCTCGCAAGCGGACTTGACATATCTTCCTCAAGAAACTTTGATGTGACAATGAAGGCAAACCAATGGGCGGTTGCCAATTTCAACATTTCCACTTTAAAGAATTATCTCAAAAGTGGCGCAACAAATGTCATAATACATCAGTGTCACCTCAGACCCTTTCTCAGCAATTATATGTCACAGCTTCATCCCAACGACGAGCTGTATCTTGCAAAGGCAATTTTCTACCGTGAAAAGCCTGCGGCAACTCCTCTGTTCGTCTCCCCTGCGTTCAAGCCCATGGATGAAAGCGGAAACACAGCCGGCATCACAAGAGCGGTCACAAGAGGCGAGGCACTTAAAGCCGTCACCCGTATCATAAACAGAGAAAACTCCGCCACAGCTACAGCAAACACCGTGTTTGCCGACATCACAAGCGACAATCCTCTCAACGCATATGCGGTAAGAGCAGTATATGACGGATGGCTTGACGGAGACTCCGACGGCAACTTCAACCCCAATGCATATCTCACCTCCGGCGAGCTTCTTGATTGGATAACAAGGATTTACCATATAGCTGTCGGTGCAAATGAAGGCGAAAGTATCGGTACTCCCATCGCCTTACCTCAGAGTGGATTTATGTTCTCCGCATTCAACAGAAACAAGCCTATCACAAGAGGCGAGTTTATATCCATAGCCACCGCTTTGTTTACTCCTTTGACAGGTGAAAAATCAGGTCTTGCGCTTCCCAAGCTTGAAGACGTATCCCACAATCTTCCCATGCACAGAATGGCGGCAAGCCTCACCCAGGAGGGTGTATGTGCGGACGGACAGATGGTTCTTGCATTGAGAAACCATTTTACGGACGGAGAGACACTTGACGAAAGCCTTTTCATTGCAGGTAACAATTACATAAAAGAGCTTGATACCAAGAGTGCAGACAGAATTGCCGCAATCAGAGCAACGGGCAACAGCTACTACGATGCCTATGTTGCAGACAATTCAAAGTTCGGAAACGTTTACTTTGTTTCCAATAAAGGCAAGGACACAAACGACGGAAAAACTCCTGATACCGCTATTGCCACCCTTAATAAGCTTTCAACACTCAGCCTTAAATACGGCGATGCCGTGTTCTTTGAAAGAGGCAGCATTTTCAGGCAGACGAAGGTGCTTTCAGCGGTTGCCGGTGTTACATACAGCTCATATGGAAGCGGCAACAAGCCTGAAATATGGGGTTCGCACATTGACCTTGCAAATGAAGGAAGCTGGACACTTTTCGATCAGGACAACAGCGGAAAGAAGGTCTGGGTATATTCCGAAAACATCTGTGAAACGGGTGCTCTGTTCCTGATAAAGGACGGCGAGGTTGTGAGCGTTGCGGCAAAGGAAATCCCGAACTACGACTCCACATATGAGAATCCGGAAGAACATTGGAGAGCGAGAGGCAATACATCCAAAGCTTTCGACAAATGGGAAGAGCTTGACAACGACCTTGAATTTGTTTGCTTTGCAAACAAGCACCCCGACACGGGTGAGCTTTATCTTCAGACAGCAAACAACGGTCTTGCTTCCACCGATGCAAAATATAAGGAGCTTGACCTTCCCGTGGTAAGAAGTGCTGTGGGTGAATTGTACTTCAGATGTGACGCAGGAAACCCTGCAACCGTTTATGACAGCATCGAGATTGCTCCTCCGAGAAACGGCATAGGTATTGGCGGTGCGGCGGTTACGATTGACAATATAACCATAAAGTTTGTTGGTAACCACGGAATCGGAACGGGCACAAGACAGAATCTCACCGTTTCCAACTGCGAAATCGGATGGATTGGCGGCACAATTCAGCATTACAATGCCGGCAAGGCAAATATCGGACTTGTTACACGTTTTGGTAACGGCGTTGAAATTTACGGCGGATGCAACAACTATGTTATTGACAATTGCTACATTTATGAAGTGTATGATGCCGGTGTTACCCATCAGGTCGGCGGTCAGAACATCAGTATTTATATGGACGATGTAAGGTATATCAATAATGTTATCGAGTATTGTACATACAACATTGAGTATTTTGCAAGTCCGCAGGCAGATGACCACCTTAAAGATTCCTATTGCTTCATGAGTGACGTTCTTTTTGAGAACAACATTTTAAGGCTTGCCGGATATGGCTGGGGACAGCAAAGACCTGACCCTGCACCCTCGTCAATCAAGGGTTGGCCCCGTGATACAAACAATGCGAAAAACTACATTATCCGTGGAAACATCATCGACAGATCTACCCATTGTCTCATGGAAGTCGGCTCTGCCACGTTCGGCGGTGCTCCCTACTTCAAGGACAATACATTTGTACAGCACTCCGGCAACGGATATGCATATTTCCATAGCGACATTGCAAATCATGGCTTAAGATACTATTACACCCTCGACATGGAAACTATCTGCAAGCGTATGAATCAGGACGGCGGCGTGTTCTACTACACCGAGCCGATACAGTGGGAGCATATCTACGTTTACCACAGGTCAAATCCCCCCGGAACCTATTGATGCCGGCGGCATTTGCAAGCTTCAATAATCAAGAACACGGTCAGAGGTTTTAGAGAGCCTCTGACCGTGCATTTTTATGTGTTCAGATTTTGGGTTGTTCGGGGGAAAAGTCTGCAAAAGGTTTTACAAAACCGCCCATTTCCGCAGAGCAGATGTCACCGGCGATCACTTTGTCCTTGTAAACAATGAGGTTTAGAAAAACTTTGCCTGTCGGCTGCCCCTCGGCGTTTTTGGGGTAGTTAAGTATTTCATAAGTGTAACGGACGGCGTTTTTTCCTTTGTATTTGGACAGCTTAAGCCCCTGTTGCTTTTGAATCGCTTCATATTCCTCGAGAACTGCATCAAACTTGCGCGGGATTTCCACTTCCGCTTTTTCAAGTGGAGAGGCAGGAGTTTGAATCCCGAATGAGTTTATGAATCCGACAAGCTCAGTTTCGGATTTGATGCCGCTGTAAGAGGTTTTTCCTTTTGCTGTGAAGGTGCTGATGCTGTTATCTGAGGTTTGACCCGATGGCAGAAGCAACACAACTGCGCTTATAATCATCACCGAAGCAAGCACCGCACCGATGAGCTTCAGCGTTGACGCTTTTAACGAATAGACAAACATTTTAATCACTGCTCCTTTTGATTTTTGAATTTTTTCAGGGTTTTGTTAAAGTGTATTCGGCAAAAGGGGTGATTATTCCTGAAAGGCGAAAGTTGCAAAGAACTGTTTTGATTTTTATAACGAAAACAAAAAATCCGGTGTCAGAAAGCGACACCGGACAGAATTTTATTAAAGTTAATTTGAGAAAACTGCATTAGTTCTGAAAAACAAACCGTAAAATCTTTAATTTGTGATAAACGCTTAATGGTTTGGGAAAACGGAATTTCCTTTGCTGTCAATGCCGACAACAAGCGGGAAATCGCATATTTCAAGCCTTTTGACAGATTCGCAGCCAAGCTCGGGAAACGCAATAACTTCACAGCTTGTTATACATTTTGCCGCAAGTGCGCCTGCGCCGCCGATGGCACAAAAGTAAATTGCACCGTTTTTGACAATCGAATCAATAACAGGCTTTTTTCTTTCACCTTTTCCAATCATTCCGACAAGTCCGTTATCCAGAAGAAGCGGAGAGAAAACATCCATGCGTGTTGAGGTTGTGGGACCGCAAGAGCCGATTGGACGCCCTTGCTTTTCGGGAGTCGGACCGGCATAGTAAATCACGGCACCATCAAGGGGGAACGGCAGGGGACAACCGCTTTCAATAAGGGAAACAATGCGCTTGTGGGCGGCATCTCTTGCGGTATAAACTGTTCCCGACAGCAATACCTCGTCGCCTGCTTTAAGAAGCGGAATGTATTGCTTGATTTCGGATACGTTGAATTTGTATTCGGCTGACATAAAAAATTCCCTCGGTTCTGTTCAGGATTCTGTGACGGATTTCAGCTTTTGTTTTCTTCGTTGAAGGTGCGAAGCAAGCCCTCATAAAAGCTGTCAATTTCTTTTTTGTGTTGAGTGAGCGTGTCAATGAGCCTTTCCTGACGCTTGAGGAGATAACGTGTTTTCTGAAGATTGCGGGAAGCATCGTTTTCAGCTTCGGTGGTGATTCTCTGCGCTTCTGCCTGAGCCTTTGAACGTGCATTTTCCACCATTTCAAGAGCTTTTTCCTCGGCAGCAATGAGCATACTCTCTGCCTCGTCTGCAATTCTTCTGCGAAGCTCGGCTTCTTCATTTTTGGCATCGAAAATAACCTTTTGAGAAAGCTCGTCAAGGGCTTTCTTTTTGTCTGCCTCCATGGCAATCCTCTGCTTTTCTGCTTCGGAATCTTTTTCAAGAATTGAAGATTTGAGTTCGGAAATGCTTGCTTCCAAATTGGAAAGCTTCTCCTTGAGCTCGGAAATAACATTGTCTTTATCTTCGATTTCGGTCTGGAGATTTGCTATTTCATCGAGAAAAGCCGTGTTCTTTTCGAGTGCGGCATCGGTTGCGCTTTTCCAATGTGAAAGCTCATCGGAAAGCTGCGAATTTTCGTCGGTCAGTTCACCGACCTTTTTTTCAAGCTCATCGAGCTTCTCTTTGCCCTCGGCATTTATTTTTTCAATATAGTCATTAACCGAGGACGGTTTATAACCGAAAAGCGAACTTCCAAAGGTTTTTGTTTCTTCGCTCATACAAGCTCCTCCTTGCGGTGAAAGATATTTATAGATTCTCGTTTAAGTATAACACATTTTTTTTCGTTTTTAAAGGGGTTTTGTGTTTTTTTGACAAAATTGCAAGAAAATTAACAATTTGTATCAATTTGAGGCGTGTAAACCTTTTGAGAAATGCGGCATACAATGATAGAGTATGAGCATTTTGTGCAAAAGCCGGGATATGCGCACAGGATGTAACGCAGAAAAGGCGTGATAGAAAGTGATAATAGAGGGAATTGGCATATTTGTCAATATATGTATGTTGTTTTTGCGGGTATCGGGGAGCAGTGCATTTCCGCCGCCACTCGGCGCAGAGCAGGAGAGGGAATATTTTCGGAAATTCAAGCAAGAGGGCGACATGGAAGCAAGGCGGATACTCATTGAACGCAATTTGCGTCTTGTGGCGCACATAGCCAAGAAATATTACGGAAACGGAACTGACAACGACGATTTAATCTCAATCGGCACAATAGGTCTTATAAAAGCCATAGATTCTTTTAATCCATCCAACGGTACACGCTTTGCCACATATGCAGGTAAATGCTTGCAGAATGAAATATTGATGTATTTCCGAAGCCGCAAGCACATTGACAAAGAAACCTCGCTTTCCGATGCGGTTGAAACCGACAAGGACGGAAACCCTCTTACATACATGGATATAATTTGTTGTGAGGACAACATTGTGGATGAAATTGATTTAAAAATCAACACCGAAAAGGCATTGAGAGGCGTTGCAACGTTGCTTGATGAGCGTGAGCGCGAAATAATTGTTCTTCGTTACGGTCTTGCAGGCGGCAAAGCGTTGACCCAAAGAGAGGTTGCAGCAAGGCTTGGAATTTCAAGGTCATATGTGTCGCGTATTGAAAAGGCGGCACTTGAGAAATTGCGTACAATTTTTTGAATATTCACATCAAAAGACCTTGCAAATAATGCCGGGTCTTTGGTTTTTTTGTGCGCTTTGCAATGTATATGAAACGTTTGAATTGAACACAAAATGTGTTGATTTTTGTGCATAATAGCATATTGAACTTCGATTTTTCGAGGAAATAATGTTGTAAATGTCAAATCTCAAAAAAATCAAAAAAAACTCTTGACAAACGTCTTTGTTTGTGGTATAATCTATCACGTTGAGCGAGAGAGCGAAAACCTCTTTGCTTGACGAAGAAAAATGATGCTGGTGTGGCTCAATGGCAGAGCAGCTGATTTGTAATCAGCAGGTTGTTGGTTCGACTCCGATCACCAGCTCCATACGGGAGCGTTCCCGAGCGGCCAAAGGGGGCAGACTGTAAATCTGTTGTCACTGACTTCGGTGGTCCGAATCCACCCGCTCCCACCAAAAAGATCCAATCTTGTTACAAGGTTGGATTTTTTTAATGATGTTTGCCTTTGCCACAACGCAGCCGTAAGATGTGCAATTTACAAAGGAATTACCATAAAATTCAGGAGAATCAAAATGCGAAAACTCGGAATAAATCTTCATGCCTCTAAGGGACTTTCCCACGAGGCTTGGATAAAAGCCTCTGCAAAAGCAGGATTTAATGCCGTATTTACGGGGACATACAATCCGGAACGGCACGTCATGCTTGCGGAGCTTTTTGCAAAGCATGGCGTTGACTACGAAACAATCCACGCACCCTTTGACGGCATCAATGATATGTGGCGTGAGTGCGATGGATCAAAGGTCATTGTGGACAAGCTTTTCGGTGCGGTTGATTGCTGTGCGGCGGCAAATGTGCCCATTTGCGTGGTGCATCTGTCCTCAGGAGAAAATGCGCCTCCCGTGACGGACTTTGGTCGTGCAAATTTTGAAAAGCTTGTGGAGTATTCCATGAAAAAGTCAGTGAGAATTGCCTTTGAGAATCAGAGGAAGCTTGCAAATATCGCATGGGCATTTGAGACATTCGGCAAAGAAAGCGGTGTTGGCTTTTGCTGGGACTGCGGTCATGAAGCCTGTTTTACCCCCGGCAGACAGTATATGCCAATTTTTGGTGACCGACTTATTTGCACACATATCCATGACAATACGGGCATCTACAACGATGATTGCCACAGGCTTCCCTTTGATGGCTGTGTTGACTTTGAACGTGTGGCACGGCAAATCAGAGAGTCCGGCTTTGCTGGGACACTTATGCTTGAGGTCGCAGCTTCAAAAAGTGAAATGTATAATGACCTTGCTCCGGAATTATATCTTGAAAAAGCCGCAAAGGTGGCAAGGAAGCTTGCAGAAATGGTTGACTTGGATGCCTGACAGTTGCGCAGACGAGCCGATGAGGATATTTCCCCATATGACACTTTGTGGCATTGTTGTCGGGAAAGGATATTGCAAAATAAGCTTTGGTGTGATATAATTCTATATAAGAAGGAATTCTACCATACATATAAGGGGTTAAAAACATGAAAACAGATTATACAGTTTCAAGAGATGATGATGTTTACGAAGCATTTCCCGATGTGGCGATGAGTCCGAAAGGAGAGCTTGTTTGCGTTTTTCTTGAGTGTAAATCCCACGATGACAGGGGAGACAATGTTCATCTTGCTATGACCAAAAGCCGTGACGGTGGAAAACATGGGATAAGAAGAAAGCTTTTTCCGATGCCGATTTGTGCAGACTTTACGGCTTCAGAATGAATTGTCCACGCATTTCAACGCTTCCCGACGGTACAATGGTTGTTATATGCGATTGTATCAAGGGCGGAGAATGGGATGACGGACGGGAAACAAAAATATATATCTGGCGTTCCGATGACTGCGGAGAGATATGGAGCGAGCCGCAGATTCTTGATATAGTCGGTATTGTACCCGACAAGTATCAGGTGCTGTCAAACGGCAGACACATTTTCGGCACACACCGCCCGAATCTGCACAGCAAAAAGCTTGAGCAGTTTGCGTATTTCAGCGATGACGGTGGAAAGACGTGGAATGAAACTCTTGTTGCCTCTGACCCTGCACTCAGTCTTTGCGAGGTGAGTATTGTCGAGATACCTGATCATCCCGGCACACTTGTAGCCTTTATGCGTGAAAACAGCTTTATTGGAATTTGTTGTAAAAAGTGTATTTCCCACGATTACGGCACAACATGGCATGGCATTTACGACACAAATATAGATGCCTGCCACAGACCCGTTGCGGGATTCTATGATGCCAGGCATCTCATGATAACATATCGTTATATGCAGGGCGGAAAAGGGTGGCTCGGATGCTGGACACAAAACCTTTTCGCCGCATTTGCGGATGTGGATTCTGCCCTTGCCACAGAGAGAAACGGACAAAATGTCCGTATCTTCCCGCTTTTCTTTGACAGAAACAGCAAATCCGACACGGGTTATTCGGGGTGGGTAAGGCTTGACGACGGAAGCTTTTATGTCGTCAACTATATGCTCGACGACGCTCCAAAGGCACAGATAAAGGGATGCAATTTTAGGCTTGAGGATGTTATTCTGCCGTGATCGCAAATTGGTAAAATACGCCTTATTCTATCTCTTCGTCGCCGTGCTCGTCCATCCACTTGCACGCAACGTCATATGCCTCATAATCAAGGTCTGCCATTGTGTTGGTGTGGAGGACAACGCCCTCGGTTTCGCCTTTATACAAAAGTTCACGATAAAAGTCAAGCTGCCATTTCACAATTTCGCCGGTAGCTTGCTTTTTTTCGCCGAAATTGTAGAGGTAACAGCCGTTCATACGGCGTGTTTTGGGTGTCAGCTTTTTGAAAAGCTCCCATTTTTCGGGAATGGCTTTGTATTCACTCTCACGCCAGTTCCACATTATAACGCCGTCAAATTCATCCATATATGGCTGAAATTCTTCGTCCTCTTGCGGATTTTCTCCGAATTGGTGACAGTACAGCACCATCCACGAGTCAAGTCTGCGGATGCCGTTGTTGTGGAGACGGTCGTTTACCTTTTCAAGGTTTGAAAGAGGAACGCTCTTGTATTTTAAAACGCCGTTTTTGTCGGTACATTTGAAGTCATCTATAACCGCACAACCGATATTGGGGAACTCCTTTGCCTCTCTGATAACTTCCTCAATAAGCTCGGGATTCTTTCCTGCTTCAAAGCACTCCCAACCCACCTGACGAAGTGTTTTGAAGGATTTGTTGTACTGACGTCTGTTGACATCAATTCCAACAGGAACCATAAATGTGTTTCGCACACCGAGATAAAGGCAACCCTCCATGGGAGTCATTCTTGAAATGTCAGGGCAGCCGTAATTGTCGGCATTCTGATTGTAACGTCCTTCGGGGTGTCCCCAAAGCCAGAATCTGTCTCTTAAAAGCATGGCAGTTGTTCCTTTCGGATCGTTTTTGTTTTCTCTATTGTGACACATCGGGCGATGAAAAGCAAGTACAATCTTTAAAAAAATCCACGGAAATTAGTAAACATTATGGAGAACAAGAAACGGGAAAACGTACAGATTCGGTTGGCAGGATATGGGCGATAAAAGGCTGACAATACAAGGAATAAAACACAATGCCCCGACGTTATAATCAACGTAGGGGCGTTTGCTATACGTTTTTTTCCTTTATGATTGTAACTACACATTTAATGTTTTTCTTTTTGCAATAGTCAATTACAAATAGTGTTCCTTTTGAGCTTCCATCCCAAAATGCAAAAACAACATCTGCACGGTCGGCTATAACTATATTTCGCTTTAAAGGAGCACTTTTGCCGAATTTCTTATAATCGGGTAAGATTTCAGTAAGCTTAATGTCATGACACAGGGCGTAATGCTTGGCTAAAGTGTCAACACCTTTCGCACCGCCGGATACTATTTCTGTTACATTTTCGGGTATAAATTCACTGAGATTTAGTGAGTTTATACCTCGTGAGCCGATAATGGCAATTTTCATAATCATCACCTCAAAAATTTATTATGCGTCAAAAATTCGTCATTTGACAAATTCTATTATACTCCAATGGTATAATTTTGTCAAGAACTTCGTCAGAGGTGAGTCAAAATGAAAGATAATCTTCCAAGATACACGCTTCGTATTCCACAGCATTTGCTTGATAAGCTTGAATATATTGCCGACTATGAGGGGCGCAGTAAGAACAAAGAGATTGAGCAGCTCATAAAAAAGCGCATTGCCGAATTTGAGGCGATAAACGGCAAAATTATTTTTGATAATAGCAAAGAATAAAACACAATGCCCCGACGTTATAATCGACGTCGGGGCGCCTGCTGTTGAGTGCTACGGTGTTTTTATTTAAGAAATACCTCGATAACGGGAACAATCACATTGGGCTTTATGTGAGGAAGCTTTACAAATACAGTGCCCGAATCGTCACTTGCTCTGTCGGTGGCGGCGATGTGGACCATTTTGTTCTCGTTGAAGAGAAGCTCGCTGCCGTCGTGAAGAAACTGCATATATTCGATTTTTCCTGCAAGACCGGGAAGCTCAAGATATGCAAAGGGATAAGAAACAAGGTGAATATAAAGACGCTTGCCGTCTTCGCTCTGGGTGAATCTGCATCCGTTTGGAGCTTTGAATTCGGGCTCTGCCATGGTGCATCCATAAATGGAACGGCTGTTGTATTTCATCCAGTCGGCATAAACTTTGAGTGCCGCCTCAGCTCTGTAATCAAGATAGCCTCTTGAGGTGGGACCAACATTCATAAGCAGATTTCCGCCGAGGGAAACTGTCTGTACAAGCATCTTGATGAGCATTTCGGGGGACTTCCAGGTTGTTTCATCTCTGTGGTATCCCCATGAGCCGGAGAAGGTCTGACAAGCTTCCCAAACACAAAGCTCTCCTGTTTGCGCATCCTTTACCCATTCTGTTGGCTGATACTGTTCGGGTGTGCGGATATCCTGTTCAATCTGCGTGCGGTTGTCGATGATAATGTCCGGATTGATTTCACGGGCGGTTGCAATAAGCTTTTCAGCCTCCCAATCGTCCTTGCCTTTGCCGATTGAAAGGGGATCGTTAAGGTCGGGGGTGTCGTGACCCGGCGCAGGCTTATAGGAGAAATCAAACCAGAGAATGTCAATTTTGCCGTAATTTGTAAGAAGCTCTTTAACCTGATTTCTCATATACTCGGCATACTTCTTCATATCTCTGCCCTGATTGAGCTCGCCGACATTTTCTTCATTGTTTCTGGGGTGGTTTATATCAATGGTGAAATCGGGGTGATGCCAGTCGATGAGGGAATAGTAGAAACCGATGCGGATGCCCTCGGCACGAAATGCGTCAACGTATTCACGCACAAGATCTCTGCCTGCGGGAGTGTTGGTGCATTTGTAGTCTGTATACTGTGTGTCCCACATACAAAAGCCTTCGTGGTGCTTCACGGTGAACACGGCATATTTCATGCCTGCCGCCTTTGCCTGACGAGCCCATTCCTTTGCATCGTAAAGGTCGGGATTGAAATGCTCAAAGTATTTCTGATACTTTTCCTCGGAAATGTGTTCAAATTTTTTAATCCATTCATGGCGTGCAGGCATTGAATAAAGTCCCCAATGAATGAACATTCCGAATCTGTCGTGTACAAACCATGAGGTGTCGCCGGGGGTTTTCTTTGTTACATAGCTTGACATTGTATGTTTCCTCCTTGTAAAAAATACTAGTGTTTTTACATTTACATTATACTATCCTTTCAATTGGTTTTCAAGGGAAAAAACTAACCGAAAGTTGAGAAAAATTAACCTGTTTTGTGGGCGTTTGGTTGCAATGAAAATAATAATTTTGGTTTTTACATAGTTGCAAATTGTGCTTGTTGTGTTCATTATTATATGATATAATGAACTTTGTAAGCGTGACCTACGGTCAGCTAAATTGACCTACGGTCAGCTAAATTGACCCATGGTCAGCTAAATTGACCCATGGTCAGCTAAATTGACCTACGGTCAGCTAAATTGACCTACGGTCAGCTAAATTGACCTACGGTCAGCTAAATTGACCTGTGGCGAGATAAATATGATTTGCATGATTGTTTTTTCTTTTAAGCGCATCGAAACAATTTAGCTATAGAGCGGAGCGAAATAATTTAGCTGTGGAGCAAAGCGACACAATTTAGCTTTGCACGCAGTGCAAAATTCAGGTAAAAAGGGAGTGGTGACGTGGCAGATAGTGTTATGCTTGAAAAAGCAAAAGATTTTGCAGTTGAGATTGTCAACGTTTGTAGAAGAATCAAGAGGCAACAATGGGAAGATGTTATGACAAAGCAACTAATGCGCTCCGGAACATCAATTGGTGCAAATATTCATGAATCGAAGTATGCACATGGGACAGCGGATTTCATCTCAAAAATGCAAATTGCATTGAAGGAGTGCTATGAATCGGAGTATTGGCTGGAAATTCTTAGGCGAACCGGTTTTTTGAGTGATGAGGAGTTTAAAGTGCTGTTAAATGAATGTGGTCAAATTCGCAGAATGTTAGTTTCTTCAATTAACACTACTAAAGGAAATAATAAGTAAAGCCGGATCTACCATTTGAAAACCAAATGACAAGATTAAAACGAGTTTGGATTTAGCTGCTCCGAAGGAGCAATTTAGCTATTGAGCGAAGCGAAATAATTTAGCTGTGGAGCAAAGCGACACAATTTAGCTTTGCACGCAGTGCAAAATTTAGCTTTTAAGAAAGGAGGCATCGTTGCTATGGCAGATTACGACTCAAAAACAAACACATTCTCCATGTCAGTCCGCGACATAACGGATTTTATCTACCGTGACGGTGATGTCTCCGGTGACGGCTATTCATCGTCCGAGGAGAAAATGCTTGCAGGAGCAAGGTTTCACCGTTCTTATGAAGCCAGAATGGAAAAACAGGGCTTTGTCAGCGAGTATCGCATGGAGTATCTTCATGAATATGAGGACGGATTGAAGCTTAAAATAAACGGTATTGCCGACCTTCTTAAATGGAATGCTGGCACAAAGGCTGCCGAAATAGGCGAAATTAAAACGGTTTCAAAAAGTGTTGACACTCTTGACATGGATAGTATTCCAAAATACAAGGCGCAAAGTTGGTTTTATGCCCATATGTTTATGATTGAAAAGGGGATAAACAGCGTTTGCGTCAGCCTCATTTTTCACAACCTCAATTCAAAGCTTACCAATGTGGTGAAAAAGGACGTGGATTTTTGCGAATCCTCTGAGCTTTTTAGCCATACTCTTGATGCTCTCTATAAATGGCTTCGGCTTTATCTTGATCACAAAAAAGTGCGTGATGAAAGTATTGCAGAGCTGAAATTTCCCCATGATTCCTATCGCAAGGGACAGCGTGAGCTGTGCGCCGCCGTTTACAGAAGTGTCCGTGACGGCGAGAAGCTTTTTGCCGAAGCTCCCACGGGAACGGGCAAGACGGTTTCCGCACTCTTTCCTGCCATAAAAGCAATGGGCGAGGGGCACATCAGAAAAATCTTCTATCTGACAGCAAAGGTCATAACCCGAAAGGTTGCAAAGGATGCCATGGCGGATATGGCAAAAGGCTCGCAGCTTGATTTCAGGACTATTGTGCTTTGCGCAAAATCAAGAAGCTGCCTTGGCGACGGAAACTGCCTGCCACATCTTTGCAAGTATTCCAAGGGACATGGCGAAAGGGTTAACGCCGCACTTTTTGATCTGATAAGCAATGTCAGTCTTATAACACCGGAGATTGTTGCGCAGTATGCTGAAAAATACACGGTCTGTCCACACGAGCTTGCCCTTGATGCTTCTCTTTTCTGCGATGCTGTTGTTGGCGACTATAACCACAGCTTTGACCCCAGAGCCATGCTTCAGCGTTACTTTTCGTGTGGCGGCGATTATGCTGTGCTTGTTGACGAGGCGCATAATCTTCCCGACAGGGCAAGGGAGATGTATTCTTCGGCACTTGGCGTTAAAATGCTGAAAGATGCGGCAAGGTCGCTCAAAGGTGAGAGCAAATTGCGCAAGCTTAAAGCCGCTTTTTCCAAGGTTGCAAAGGAAATATCCGAAATCGGCAAAGCAAATGAGGATAAAAAAGCCGAGGAGGGCAAGGTGTGTGTAAGAATTACAGATGCTCTTGAAACGGCTCTCAATCATCTTTGTGAGGAATACCGCAAGTTTTTGTCCCGTGAGGAATTTGAAACACAAAAGGAAAAGACGGTTGAAGCATATTTTGAGTGCAAATTCTTTTTGAAGCTTATTGATTTTTGCGGAATTTACGACAATTCTTTTGCTGTTTTTTATAATTATATCGGAAAAAACGGTGAGCTTGACATAATGTGTACCGACCCATCGGCAATACTTTATGACCTCTCAAAGCTTTCAAAAAGCACCGTGTTTTTCTCGGCAACGCTTCGGCCGTTTGATTACTATTACGACATTCTCGGCGGTAGTAGAAAGGGCGATGATTCTGACGAGAAAATTGAAAATACAGCATATCCGTCTGATATTTCCTCCGCCAAAAATGGGGCATATCTTGACAAGTATATTCGCATAGGCTCGCCTTTTCCAAAAGAAAATTTGCTCCCACTTGCCATTTGCGGCATTTCAACACGCTTTAAAGACAGGGATGAATCATATGAAAAAATTGCCAACGTGATTTTTTCTTCGGTAAAAGCAAAGGTGGGCAATTACATGGTTTTCTTCCCATCGTTCAGGTATCTTGAATGTGTTTATGAATACTTCGATGAGCTTTGCCGAAAAGACGGAGAAAACCAAAGAAGCATAAAGACCATGTGTCAGACATCTGAAATGTCAGAGGACGAGCGTGCAGAGTTCCTCTTGGAGTTTGAAAGCTTCGGGCAAAACACACTTGTTGGCTTTTGCGTGTGTGGAGGCGTTTTTTCCGAGGGAGTTGACCTGCGGGGAGAGTGTCTTTCGGGTGCGATAATTATAGGAACGGGAATGCCGGGGGTTTGTTTTGAACGCAATCTTCTGCGCCGCTCATATGACGCAAAGGGGCATGACGGCTTTGATTTTGCCTACACATTCCCCGGACTTAACCGTGTTTTTCAGGCAGGCGGCAGAGTTATAAGGACAGAAACAGACAGGGGATTTGTTCTGCTGATTGATGACAGATACCGTTATAGAAAATACATTTCAAGCTTCCCGGAAGCGTGGGAAAATATCCGTTATTTTTCCTCGGCTGAAAATGTGGGAAAGGAAATAGAGAAGTTTTTTGAGAGATAGATGTTGGGTAAAAAAAGAGGTGGGATTTAACCCACCTCTGATTTGTTTAATCTGATTCAGTCTTCATCTGCGGACTTTCTCCTGCTCTTTTTGCCCTCGTCTTTTTCGTTGTCTTCGTCTTCGTCATCGGACTTTTCAACAACCGTTACAAGAGCTTTCACAACTCTGTGGTCCTTGATCTCTGTGACCTTAACAACAAGCTCATCTGTTTCAAGCTCAAAGGTTGAGCCGTCGTCAGGGACAGAGCCATAGGTTGCAAAGACGTAACCGCCAAAGGTTTCATAGTCCTCTGACTCTTCGATTGCAACGCCAAGAGCTTCGCAAACCTCGTCCATTGCCGCACCGCCAAGAATTTTCCATGTTCCGGAGTCAAGCTTTTCAATTTCTTCCTCGGGTGCTGCTCCTGTTTCGTCTGTGTCAAAATCACCGACGAGAGCCTGAACAAGGTCGGACATTGTTATGATTCCCGTCATTCCGCCGTATTCGTCGATAACAACGGCAAAGGTGTTTCCGCCGGATTTCATGTTCTTGAAAAGAACGTCTGCCTTGACGCTTCCCGGTACGAAATATGCAGGAGTAACAGCGTTTTTGAGAACGTTTTCACGGCTCTTGTCTTTGAGTCGGAAATAGTCCTTTGCATCGAGAGTTCCGACAACATTGTCAATGCTTTCTTCGCACACAGGATAAATGGTGTGGCGGCTCTCGTGAATGGTCTGTTCCCATTGCTCGGGTGTTTCGTCCATCCAGAGAAGTGTTACGTTTGTTCTGTGGGTTGCAAGTTCTTCAATTGCGAGGTCGTCAAATTCAAATACGTTCTGAATTATTTCCTTTTCTTCCTCGTCAATAGCACCCTTTTCGCTTCCGGCATCAACCATCATGCGGATTTCTTCTTCGGTTACTTCCTCCTGGTCGGCATTGGGATCAATTCCGAGAACACGGAGAACACCATTTGTTGAAACAGTAAGCACCCACACGATTGGGGAGAACACCGTTGCAATAAAGGAAACAAGTCCGGAAATGCCAAGCGCAATTTTTTCGGGATTGTTCTGCGCAACACGCTTTGGAACAAGCTCGCCGAAAACAAGGGTGAAGTATGAGAGAATAACTGTGATGACAACGACTGAAACCGCATCAAACACACCTGTGTATTTTGCGAGAGCATCAGGTGAAAGCGAAACAATCCATGTTACAAGAGGCTCTGAAAAGGTGTCTGCGGCGAAAGCACTTCCAAGGAAGCCGGCAAGGGTTATTGCAACCTGAATGGTGGCAAGGAAGCGAGCCGGTTGAGAGGTGAGCTTTTCGAGGCGGATTGCCCTCTTGTTTCCTTCGGACGCAAGCTTTGAAAGTCTTGCATCGTTCATTGATATAACCGCAATTTCCGCACAGGCGAAAATCGCATTAAGTGCAATAAGAACAACCTGAATGATTATACTTTGTATGTACAAGATTAAAATACCTCCGAAATGTCAAGGCACGAACTCCCGGATGACCGTGACAACGCATTGATAAGGTGCGCTTGTATTTATCACGGAAAGGTGATTATGCCCCAAAAACAAAAAGATCTGTCAAATTCTTTTTTTAGACACGCAAACAACCTGTTTTGCGGCAAAAAAAGAAAAAAGACATAGACCTCCTACTCTGTATGGAAATCAGAGCCGCAGGTTATGTCTTAAAAATCTTCTGTATATAAACAAGACGCAGGAATTTCGGTTTGCTGTATTATCCTCGTCGCTACTGTCCATTATAGAAAATCCAATCCTTTCTCAAGTTCAGAAAAACAATAAATTTAACTGTTGTCTAAAATTATACCCTATTTGCCCTCTTTTGTCAAGGGGATAAAAGGTCAAAACCACCCGAATTTGTAACAATTCTGTGACTGAAAGCTATATGTGAACAATCTTGCAACGAGCTTTTAGAGTTGTTTGGTAATGGAAACAGGTTAAAATACACCATAAAATAAGGAAATATAGTCGGTTGAATTTTCTTGCCTGATAGTGTATTATTAATATGTGAGATAATGTAATATAAAAACAGGAGGTTTATGCCATGCTCAATTTTCCAAGCAAATTTGTGTCTGCTTCAACGGAGTATTCAAGCTTCAAAAAGCATATCCCGGCACCCATTTTCAGAAAGAGCTTTAATCTTGAAAAAACTCCCGAAAGTGCGGAGATTCTTATTACGGGACTTGGCTTTTATCAGCTTTTTGTCAACGGAAAGGATATAACAAAGGGTTATCTTGCACCCTATATTTCAAACACCGACCACTACATTTATTACGACAACTATGACCTTACCCCCTATCTTACCGCAGGTGAAAACGTAATCGGCGTAATGCTTGGCGACGGTATGCAGAATCTTATGACAAATGTGTGGAATTTCAACAACGTGGTTTTCACATCTTCGCCAAAGCTCGCCCTTTCCTTTGAGGCAAAGGCAGGCGAGCAGACCGTGTCTTTTGAAGCTGATTGCTTCAAATGTACAGAGGGACCCATCACTTTTAACAACCACCGTTGCGGAGTTCATTACGATGCAAGGCTTGAAATGGAGGGTTGGAATGCCCCCGGCTTTGATGACTCTGCATGGAGAACTCCAATAAAGCCAGATAATCCCCGTGGCAAGGCAAAGCTATGTGAAGCTGACCCCATTGCAATACGTTCAGAGATTCCCTGCGTTTCGGTGACACCCGGCGAAGTTGCACCCTACAAGGAGAGAAAGGACGTTGCCGAGGCGTTCCCATTTGAAAAGGTTGAGGGAAATCCTCCATACACAGGCGGCTACATTTACGACTTCGGCAAAAACAGCGCAGGCATATTCAGACTTGTTATAAAGAACACAACTCCCGGGCAGAAAATCTCGTTCCAGTGTGCCGAGAGGCTTGATGAAAGGGGCAGGGTGGACTACAACAACATCAATTTCTTCCCCGACGGTTACAGTCAGCGAGACATTTACATTTGTAAGGGAGCAGATGAGGAGATTTATGTTCCGCAGTTTGTTTACCACGGTTACAGATACCTCTATGTTCACGGTATCCGAGAGGATCAGGCTACAAAGGAGCTTCTCACATATCTTGAAATAAACACAAAGCTTGACATTCGTGCGACCTTTGATTGTTCAGATGATGTAACAAACAAGCTTTTTGCTATGACCATGAACTCCGATATGTCAAACTTCCATTATTTCCCCACAGATTGCCCTCACAGAGAAAAGGACGGCTGGACAGGCGATGCGGCGGCTTCCTCGGAACACATGGTTATGACACTTTCGGTTGAAAACAGCTGGCGTGAATGGCTCAACAATATCCGTGCGGCACAGGATCTTGACGGCTATCTCCCCGGAATTGTTCCAACGCATGACTGGGGATACACCTGGGGCAACGGCCCTGCATGGGACAGGGTTGCATTTGACCTTCCTTACTATGCGTACCTCTACCGTGGCGAAACCTCTCTTATCAGGGAAAATGCTTCGATGATGATGAGGTATCTTGATCTGATGGTGCGCATCCGTGACGAATACGGTCTTGTTTACTTCGGACTTGGTGACTGGTGCCCTGCTTCAAGAGCAAGTGCTCATGCGTATGCACTTCCCCTGGGCTTTACAAACGGTATTATGATAATGGATATGTGCAAAAAGGCAAGCATTATGTTTGATGCCATAGGACTCAAGCCGCAGAGTGAATTTGCAAAGACATTGTGGGCGGATATGCGTGCAGCGGTGAGGAAAATGTATCTTGACGAAAGCACCATGACGGTTATAGGTTGCTATCAGTCGGGACAGGCAATGGCGATTTACTATGACCTGCTTGATCCTGCCGAAAAGAAAATGGCATTTGACGTGCTTGTTGACCTGATTCACAAGATGGACGATACCTTCAGCGTTGGTTATCTCGGCGCAAGAGTTATTTTCCATGTTCTTTCAGAGTACGGCGAGGCGGACCTTGCATACAAGCTCATTACTCAGGAAAAATTCCCGTCATACGGTGCTCTTGTAAAGCTTGGAATGACAACACTTCCCGAACATTTTGCGTCCTCCGAGCAGACCGCCAAGTCTGCCGCAGGCTCGCTTAATCACCACTTCTTCGGCGACATCAATCAGTGGTTTATGAGAAGTATTCTCGGCATCAATGTAAATCCCTTTGAAAATGACCCAAATAACATTCTCATAAGACCTCACTTTATTGAGGGACTTGACTATGCCGAGGGAACATATGATGCACCCGGCGGAAAACTCTATGTAAAGTGGGTGCGTGAGGGCGAAACGATAAAGCTTACGGTTAAGCCTGAGGGACAAGTGAAGTGCAACATCCGCCTTGACAACGGGTATGTTTTTGAATACGATCAGGCGGCGTTTATTGTGTACAACAACGGTACGGAAAACTATACCAAACCCAATCGCATTCGCAACGGCTGTAACGAGGCTGTTATTGTAAAAAAAGCAATATAGTTTATCCTGTCGAAATCGAGGTCTGAACGACTTCGGTTTCGACCTTTTATTTGATTAAAATCGAGTTTTAAATAAATGCGATTTATCTTGGTTAAAACTTTCAAACTTATCTCTCCGTCCAACTTTATCCAATGTAGGAGTTCACATTTATCCATAAGGGATAACGATAAGATTTAATACAAAAACACTCCCATGCAAATATAAAACAGGTGCATATTGTGAAAAATGCAAGACATTGCAATTATAAAAACCATGTTTTGCATAAATAACACCCAATAAATGTAAATTATTTTTAAAATGTGCAAAAGATAGTGGCAATGTTTAAAAATATATGTTATAATGATGGGTGAAGCGTAGAAAAATGTTTCAAAAGTAAGTTAATAATTTTTTAGGAGGAATAAAAAATGGCAAAGAAGTATTGTTATCTCTTTACCGAAGGTAACGCAAATATGCGTGAGCTTCTTGGCGGTAAGGGTGCAAACCTCGCTGAAATGACAAACATTTTCAAGGAAAAGTTCCCGGACAGAAACCCTGTTCCCCAGGGCTTCACAATTTCAACAGAAGCTTGTACTCAGTATTATGAAGACGGTAAGCAGATCAATCCCGAAATCATGGCTGAAATCAATGAATACATCGAAAAGATGGAAGGCGTAACCGGTAAGAAGTTCGGCGACAAGGAAAATCCCCTTCTCGTTTCCGTTCGTTCCGGCGCAAGAGCTTCCATGCCCGGTATGATGGACACAATCCTCAACCTCGGTCTTAACGAGGAAGTTGTTGAGGTTATGGCAACAAAGTCCGGCAACCCCAGATGGGCATACGACTGCTACAGAAGATTTATCCAGATGTACTCCGACGTTGTTATGGAAGTTGGTAAGAAGTACTTTGAAGAGCTCATCGACAAGATGAAGGAAGAAAAGGGCGTTACATTTGACGTTGACCTTACTGCTGATGACCTCAAGGAGCTTGCTAACCAGTTTAAGGCTGAATACAAGTCCGATATCGGCAAAGACTTCCCCACAGTCCCCAAGGAACAGCTTATGGGTGCTGTTAAGGCAGTATTCCGTTCCTGGGACAACCCCAGAGCAAACGTTTACAGACGTGACAACGATATTCCTTATTCCTGGGGTACAGCAGTTAACGTTCAGGCAATGGCATTCGGTAACATGGGTGACGACTGTGGTACAGGCGTTGCATTTACCCGTGACCCTGCAACAGGCGAAAAGAAGCTCATGGGTGAGTTCCTTGTTAACGCACAGGGCGAAGACGTTGTTGCCGGCGTAAGAACACCTATGAAGATTGAAATGATGGCTGAAAAGTTCCCCGCAGCTTACAAGCAGTTTGTTGAAATCTGCGGTATTCTTGAAAACCATTATCACGATATGCAGGATATGGAGTTCACCGTTGAAAACGAAAAGCTCTATATGCTCCAGACAAGAAACGGTAAGAGAACTGCTCAGGCTGCTCTTAAGATCGCATGCGACCTCGTTGACGAAGGCATGAAGACAGAGCAGGAAGCTGTTCTTATGATCGACCCCAGAAACCTCGATACACTTCTCCATCCCCAGTTTGACGCAAAGTCCCTCAAGGCTGCTACTCCGATGGGTAAGGGGCTTGGTGCTTCCCCCGGTGCTGCTTGCGGTAAGGTAGTATTTACTGCTGAATACGCTGTTGCATGGAAGGAAAGAGGCGAGAAGGTTGTTCTCGTAAG
>JAZQKV010000043.1:0-23979 GCA_045542335.1 Eubacteriales bacterium | reverse complement strand
TGTCCTATCAACTTCTGTGATACGGCACATAAATTCTGTAATATGGTCTGGTGTAAATGCTTGGTTTTTATCTGCTTTACCTGTGTATTTGTTAAATGCAATAAAGAATAAGTTCAAAATGTCTTGACCTTCGGAGCTGTCGGTATCAATAAACTTAAATATATTCATAAGAATATAATCTATAATTTCTATCCAGTCAGCCTTTTTCAATGCACGAACCTTTTGGTCTGTTAATACATTTCTTTGTAATAATTCAATTTTCTTCTGCTTATTATCAGAGCCGTCAAGCAGTTCTGAAAGAGTATTTTCAATACCTGCCCTAATTTCCTTTTCAGATTTCAAAGCAAAAGAATTATTTATGATTTTTTGCAATTCTTCATCAATTCTTGTTGCACCAATCTTTTTAACCAAATCTTTTATATGTAATAAAATCGTTCCAACAAATTGACTTCTTAATTGTTCAGCAATATCTTTTTTGTGAAGAAGTTCATTCAAAGCATAAGTGTTTCTGAGAACTTTTTCACGGTCATTTGATTTATTAAGGTCAAATAAAGACTTGTAGTGTTCCATAGTATCAAGAACTGTTTCTTCTTCAAGAATGTGTTCATCGTCTACAAAAGATTTCCAAACCTTTATTTTATCATTATTTGTATTTGCAAGTATGCAAATAACCTTTTTTCCTGTGTGTAATGCCCTTTCTTCTTCAAGATATTCTGCAAGTTGTTTTTCGTCAGCATCAACAAAATTCTGTTTTGTTTCAACCAAAACAACATATTCACCATCTTCAAAACGAATGTCCAATTTAAAGTGATTTATGGAATGACCTACAAGTTGTTCCAGTTTTGCTTTTGAGCCTGCTTCAAGAACATAACTGTATTCTCCTGCTTCAATGTTTGATGTAATATATGTATTTCCGATTCGTTCTATCATATCATATCTTGTCATATTTGCTCTCCTCCATCAACACTCTCTAATTTTTTCATTATTTTGATAACACGATTTCCTTTGTCTGTTATCATATATCCTTTTTTCCCATCAAGTTTAATGCACTCGCATTTTTGCAATAACCGTATCCGTTTATTGATTGTTGTTGGACTGCAATTTAATTCTTCTGCTATTTCTGATTGAGAAAATCTAACCGATGCTTTTTGTTTGCTTTTTGTCAAGTTTTCCGAAAGCCAAAATAGCAAGAGATACTCCTCCGAAGCAAACACTTTTATTAAATTGTTTGTCACAGAATTACCTCCTTTTACTATAATAATTTATAATAAATTACATTAAATATCAACTATATTATACTACAAATATTTGTAATGTCAATAGTTGTAAATATAATGTAAAAATCAATTTACAATTAGGGGGTGCATTTTTACTATAAGGGGGTGCAAAATTCCTTATAGGGGGTGCATTTTATCAAAATTAGAGTTATTTGCCAGCAAAAAGTCACTTTTGTCTACGGACAAAGGTGACTTTTTTGCATTATATTGCCATCGTAAATGGGTGGATTTATTTAAAAGAAAATGCGTGTTTTGGTAGACCTTGCGAGTCAAGAATTGTCCTTTGAAACCGGCATTGTCGGGGTTGACAAGGCTACAAGAATGTGGTATAATTCGTTTTGCAACAAGTATTTTTTGAGAACACTCCCAAAATCAGGTCAGATTTTTACCCCATGCATTGTTGATAGGGGGATACGGATGAGTGTTTTTTAATTTACAAACCGAGGTGGGAAAATTATGAAAATTGCAAATCATTCTAATTTTAATGCCATTGACCATTTAGGTCGGGAGTTGCCGAAATATGATACAGTTGGAAAAAAGGATAAAACACGGGTCGTAGGACTTTTTTATTATCTGTGGCATGGCTATCATGGCACACAGGGTCCATATGATATTACAAAGATTCTGCAAGAGGACCCGGATGCGATGGATAATCTCTCAAGTCCTGCATGGCCCGATTATACAAACGCACCCTTGTTGCATTGGGGCAAGCCTATGTTCGGATACTACCTTTCAGACGATGAATGGGTGCTCCGCAGACACGTTCAGATGTTTATCGACGCACAGATTGACCTGTTGTATTTTGACGTAACCAACGGCTTTTCGTATAGAAAAAACTATATTAAACTCTTTGAAGTTCTTACGGATTTACAAAATCAGGGCTTTGATGTACCTAAGGTTTGCTTCTATTTAGCACCACAGACAAGGGGATGCGGAACAGGAAACCTTGCCGATTTGTGGGAACAGTTATACGAACCGGGACTGTATTCAAATCTGTGGTTTTATTGGAAAGGCAAGCCTCTTATAATATGCCATTCAAAACGCTCACTCCCGGATAATGTAAGAGACTTTTTCACATGGCGTGCTCCCACATGGGCTGACCCCAAAACAAGTGATTGTTGGGCATGGGAGGGAAATCCGCCAAAAATGGCTACGGATTCCGACGGCAACGCAGAACAGATGGCAATAAGTGTTTGTGCAAACAAATGCGATCTTGACGAAAATGACCCGCTTTTCGGAGAAAACATGAGCGACGGTCATTGGGGAAAAGCCGTCCATGGCCGCAGTTGGCATGATGGAGCCAAAGACACAAGGGAAAACGCAACTCATTACGGCTTTCATATTCAGGAACAAATGGAATATGTTTTGAAAGAGAATCCGCCCGTTGTGTTTGTGTGCCAGTGGAATGAGTGGCTTGTGCCGTTTTTGACCACGAAAAGCACAAGTGTACCTGCGTACAATTATAATGGACACGATATTTGCTTCCGTGACGAGTTCAATGAGGAATACAGCAGGGATATAGAGCCTATGGAGGGCGGATATAAGGATGCATATTATATGCAGCTTATGTCTTTTGTCAGACGGTACAAAGGCATGGAAAAACCCGTTTGTGATACTCAAAAGACGTGCATCGTGATAAACAATGATTTTTCCGTGTGGGATGATATTGGAGTTGCTTACCGTAAATATACCGGAGGCTGTAAGCCACGGGACCATAAGGCATATGATGCAATAGGTAAATACACCAACTATACGGGCAGAAACGAATTTGATTTGCTTAAAGTCGCCTCTGACGATGAATTTGTATATTTCTATGCACATTGCGTAAATAAGATAACCACCCCCGATGCAAGCAACTGGATGAATCTCTATATCCGCAATCCCGAAAGTACAAAAGCTTCCTGGGAGGGCTATCAGTTTGTAGTCAACAGAAACCGTACACAGGAAAAAGCTTCTATCGAAAGGTGTGTATCGGACGGTAGGTATTTGTGGGAAAAGGTAGCGGAAACAGACTTTTTCTGTGAGGGAAACTCCATGCACATAAAGATTCCCAAAAAAGTGTTGGGGATTGATTCCGAGAGCTTTTGTATAGAGTTCAAATGGTCGGACAATATGCAAAATGAAGATATAATGGACTTTTATGTAAGCGGTGACTGTGCACCGATGGGCAGACTTAATTACACATATTATTTTGAGGGATAAGAATATATTTCAGAAAAAAGGCGGACAATAACTGCGGTTGCTCTAAGAACATAAATAAAATATAGTTTTAGCGATAGGAGGCAATACAATGATAAACATGGAAATGTCAACACAGATTAACGATGGTTTTTCCCAGACAAGCTCTGATGGCGGATGCCTCAGCTTTGACACAAAGTACGGCATTATGTTTTGTGCATATATGCCCGGAAAGCACGGTCATTACGGCGAATCCAGAGGGAAAGTTTCTTTATCGTATTTTCCTGCATCCCAGCCTACCAATATAAGGTTTGTGGATATATCCGAGGGAAATGACGAGTATCTTCCAAACATCCTTGGACTTGGAGATGGCAAGGTGAGGGTGTTTTATGAGAAATACAGCAGACAAGAGGGAGACCATCCACTCTGCTACAAGGATTTTGACTACATAACCAACACTTTAAGCGAAGAGAAAAACGTAAAGGTAAGGAAGGCTGACGGAAGTGTTGCCGATTACGGACTTTCTGTTGTTTTTTCGTATCTTGAAAGCAAGGGACTTTACAATCATATGTGTATGCCTACAGAGCAAATCGGGTGCTGTACTCCTTTCAGAGGCGATGACGGATATGTGTATGGAGGTGCAGTAAGCTTTCTTGCCGAGGTTGCTCTTTTTCGCTCGACAGACAATATGGAGACAGTGGAATTTTTTGCCGCTTGTCCGTATAAGGCACAATATGAATTGGATTACAGATTTCTGAACGGAAAAATACACGCTATGTTCAGAACCGATGCCAATGGCGATGCCATTTTTTACACAACATCATCGGATATGGGCGTAACCTGGAGTGAACCTGTGGCACTCAGGCAGAGCATACAATGCAGACCAAGAATGCTATGCTACAGAGGTCATATACTCATGGCATATAATTACTACAACACTGAAACAGGTAATCGCCCCGAAATTCAGGACGGCAGAACTGCAATAAGAATTTGTCTGGGTGAACAAGACGATCCCAATGATAACCTTTTACTTGCGGATTTGCACAGTAAATACGGCATTGTAAATATCTGCATAACTGACATAATGAACGATTTGTATCTGGCGTACAGCACAAGTGAGCTTGCTCTTGAATATCAGAACGGCAATCCAAGGGTGAGAGGAAAGGATGCAATAAGGTATCTGAAGCTTGGCGACCTGACCCAAAATGCCTGAGACCATATTGTAAAACAATTGTATAAAGAAACGCACCGCTTATGGCATTTGCCGTAAACGGTGCGTTTTGCTTGCGTTTGAAATTATATACCGCTTGTGCGGTGAGTGCTTTTGAGCCATGAGCATTGTCGCAGTATCGCTTTATTGCCTGTCGAATGCCACAGCTATACTATTTATTTAATTGGATTTAGAAAATAAACCTGTGCGCCCTTGTCGCAGACGGTTCTTTCTATTACGTCAACAACGTCGGAGTCGAAAGGGTATATAACAGAGCCTACGCCGAATCTCACAAATTCGCTGTCCCGATTCTGAATATATACATTGTTTTCAAAAATGGGAAGCCATGCAGCATTGTAAACTCCGATGTGCATCATTGAGCCGAGAGAACGGTCCATGATGTTGTTTTTGATTACAAAATTCTCCGACTGGTTGTAATGATTCCAACCCTTGATGTGGGAAGCTCCCGAATTATTAAGTCTGCCCCAACCGTAGCCGGCATTTCGGAGTATGTTGCCCGAATACTCAATATTTTTGAGAAGTCTTGTTGCGTTGTTGTCCGCAACGCCCATGAAATACTCAATATTGTAACAACAATCGTGAATAACGTTGTTTGTAAAGAACACGTTTTCCTCAATGTAGCTTGTTGTGCCGCCTCGCTGAAGCTGATTTGTGATACCTGCATCATAGCACTCATAAACATAACAGTTGTCAATTACAAAGCCATCAATGCCGCCGTAAAGCTGAATACCGTTACCATATCTTACAGGGTTTGCGGGATCAGTGTTTACAGCGCCGTAGCTCTGGATACAGCCACCGATCCAGCCTACCTCGCAGTTTGTCACCTTAAAGTCCTTGATTGTTCCGATACTGATTCCGTGACGTCCGCCATAGAGGATGCACAGATTGTCGATGTGTGTTCCGCTCTGACCTGAAACCTGATGGGACGGTCCTCCGTAAAGAAGCTCAATTGAGCCGAATACCTTGCCGGGGTTGCCCTTGTCGCAACGAACATAAAGGGGAGCTACGGTGTTATGCACATTTGCTGACTTTTGGTCATTGAAGCAGGTGAGATCACGGTCTGAGCTGTTGAGATACTCTGCGGCACTTCCTATCGGCTTTGTACATTCCTTGTCGTAGTAGTAAACTCCGTCCTTGAGGTATGCAACAAGCTTTTCGATGACCGTACCCTTGGTTATATCCTCTGTATTGTCGCAGACAAGACCACCGATATCGTGGACGTCCTTATAGTACTTCCAGATGTTGGTTGTACCCTCTACAAGAGTCCATTTGGATTCATCCGCAGCATTTTCGGGGCTTCTGTTGATGATGGGTTTTGCACCCTCACCGTATGCGGAGTATGTCACGCCCGCTTTACCGGTAAGGCTTCCTCTCCACATTTCGCCTCTATTGAAGAACACGCCGTCGCCCTTTACAAGGTTTGCTGTGTTTACCTTTTCAAGAGTCTTCCATGCTTTTTCCGGGGACTTGCCGTCGTTTGCATCGTTTCCGTTTTTATAGGAGACGTAATACTTTGTACCTGTTACATTTACAGCTGAAGCTGTGTTTCTTATTTCGGCGATTCTTTCCGCTGTCAGTTTGTCAAGTTCAGCAACCTTTGCTTCTCCGGCAGAATAATCCATAGCGAAATCCTCCTCAACAATAGCTGCATAAACCCATTCTTCTGTCTTACCCTTTTCGGTTACGGTTGCGTGGGTGTAGGAGGCTTCCATGATGTCACAAAATGCCCAATGCGTTGAGGGGACATCCGCATAACCGGATTTTGTGTCAATAAACTTCTGCATATGCGAGTTTACTCCAATTGTCTTTCCCATTGCACCGTTTATCACCTTTACAACCTGCGCACGGGTGATTGTCCTGTCGGGCAAGAATGTTCCGTCTGCATAACCGCCGACAATTCCTGCGGATGCCGCCGCCATAATTGCATTGTAACGGGGATGAGTTACAGGAACATCGCTGAAGGTCTTTTTGTTTGAGGGATCTTCTTTTGCAAGACCCATGTTGTACGCAAGCTCGACAAATTCGGCTCTTGTTATCTGCTTGTTGGGCTCAAAGTTTCCGCTGTAAGAGGAAAGTATACCCTTGTTTTCAAGATATGCGATGCTGTCATAATACCACTGTCCCTTTGCCACATCGGCAAATTTGCTTTCATACTTGCCCTTGATTGAAGCATCACTTGCAAGAAGTCTTTGAATTATCGTTGCCGCCTCTGCCCTTGTCATGGTTTTGTCGGGTTTGAAAAGATTTCCGGCATAGCCGTTGATAAAGCTTGTGTGGAACTTGAAATCATCGGGTTTCTCTTTGAAGAATGCAATGAGAGCAATTTCAAGTGTGTCGTTTGCAGACATCTTTGTAATATCAAGTCCGTCAAAGGGTCTAATGTGCATCTGCTTAAGCTCGGGGTTGGAGCCCACAAATTCAGCCTGTGGAGAAAGATCAGCAACAGAAACTGCCCACTTGCCGTATTCAAAAGGCGTTCCGAAGCAATGAACTGTCTTAGTGACAACGTCTCCGTTTTTCATAATGCTGAACTTGGGTTTCAACTGATCGTATCCCTTTTCGCTTTCAAACTTATACACCATTGCAAGGTACTTGTACTCGTTGAGGGAGATATGAGCCGAGGGATAGCTCCAACCGTCAAGACCGAAGGTGTTTGCGGTTGTTGCCGCAGGATTGGGAGAGATTCTTACATATGAAAGTCCCTTGTCGTTTTCAATTATTTCGTTGACGGTTGTAACGTCGTTGTACTTCTTCTTGTCAATGATTCCGTTGTAATAGTCAATGTAATTGAGAATTACATAATCGGGATAGCCTTGCACAGTGTTCCACAAAGCCGAGAAAGAAACGTCGCCGTCGCCAACAGAATACTTGTCGCCCGGCATATAAAGCTTTGTCGTGTTCGAGCCGATAAACCAACCCTTAAATTCGCTGTCCGCCTTGGTGTATGTACATTCGGGAATAGTTATTTCCTGTCCCTCTTTTGCAGAAATAGAAATATCTTTTCCCTCAACGCCCTGTCCGCCCTTTAAAAACGTGATTGTCACGTCAAGGGGAGGTGCAGGATTTGTAACATGGAAGGAAATCGAGCCGATATACATCACATCATTCGCTGTAAGAGATGATGCAGTTGCGCCCTCGGAGAAAGGATAGAAATGAAACTGATTGAGGTTCGGAGAATCATATTCGGGTTTCATTGCACTTGAAATTTTTGAGCCAAAACCAAATGTTGCAACCGACCATTTTCCTGTAACAAGTTCTTCCCTTGAATACACTCTGTGAGCACCTGTGAATGGAGCTTTGTTAGGAAGCATATTAACACACATTTTTCCGCTGGCTTTCGGGGAAGCGCAATCATAGTAGTATTCAACCGTCATATAGTTGTACTTAGTCATATCAATGCCTAGCCCTGCAAGGGAATAAGCATCAAGCATTATCTGCCTTGCGGAATCTGCACCCGTAGGATTGGGAACAATTTTTGCAACGGATTTGCCGTCCTTTGTTGTCTTTTCTGTTATTGCAGAATCTTTCTTGTCAACGACGCCCTTGAACGCTTTGTTGGCATAATCGATGACAAGAACATCAGGGCTTGTCTGTTCCTCTGTTTGTGTCGCCTCATCTGCAAAAGCTGTAAATGCAAAGCACGAAACAACCGTCACGACTGCAAGTGCAAGGCACAGCATGCTTTTTAATCTTTTTGTAATTTCCATGTGTATCTTCCTTTCCTTTTTTGCGGATTTTGTGTCCACATTTTTCTTTTTGACTACATTATTTTAGCACATATCGTAACGTTTGTCAAGTAACTTATATTCATTTTTCAGCGTTTTTTACTTAACCTGATTCTTTCATATAGTCGCAGCTTATGGTAGATTAAAAGAGGATGCTTTCTCAAGAAAAGCACCCTCTTTTGCAAATTATAATCTCAAACTTATTCTGCAGCTGATTGCATCATTTCTTTTACTTTCATAAGTCTTGTAAGAGTTGAGCGTTCGCTGTCTTCAAGTTTCATTGTAATGGTCTTGATGGTGGCCTTCATTTCGGGAATCATGACGTGCTCAAGTGCGTTTACACGGCGTCTTGTGCGCTCCATTTCGTCCGCAAGCATATCGCAGGTCTTTTCCACCGCCGCAAGCTCATAAAGCTTTGGCATGAGCGTTCCCATGGCAAGCACTGCACCATCGAGTTTTTCCGAGGTAAACGCAAAGCCATATGAAATGCCCATGTTTGCCTTATATTCCGAAACAACCGGCACCTCAACACTCATTATATTGTCCGTTGAACATTCAGGCTCTGCGGCAGAGGACGAAACATAAAGAGCCTCCTCAATGGCAGCGTTTCCCATCTGAGCCTCAGCAAGAGCCATTTTTCCCATAGCCCCCGAAAGAAGCGATTCAATTTCAAGGCGAAGCTCCTTGTTGCGACGAATATAAGTCATGAACCGACGAGCCATTTCATCCTGCTTGTCCTTCAAAAGCTTGTGTCCGCGGATTGCAGTTTTAAGACGCTTTTTTGTGCGGGTAAGCTCCATTCTTGTCGGATTGACCCTTGTTGCCATGCTTATTCACCGTCCTTTTTCATATACCTTTCGATATATTCGGGATGTATGCGCTTAAGCTCGGTTTCGGGAAGTATCTTGAGAAGCTCCCAGCCGATTGCAAGGGTTTCCTCAATGGTTCTGTTGTTGGTGTATCCTTGAGAAACATATTTTTCTTCAAACTCGGTTGAAAACTCTGCATATTTCTTGTCCATATCCGAAAGAGCCGATTCGCCAAGCACCACAGCAAGCTCCTTTGCCGTCTTTCCTCTTGCATATGCCGAGAAAATCTGGTTCATTGTGTCTGCGTGGTCCTCACGGGTCTTGCCCGTTCCGATACCCTTGTTTTTAAGTCGGCTAAGCGACGGAAGAACATCGATTGGCGGCGTGATACCTTTCATATAAAGCTCTCGGGAAAGAATAATCTGTCCCTCGGTGATATATCCTGTAAGGTCGGGGATGGGATGAGTTTTGTCATCTTCGGGCATGGTAAGAATAGGAATCTGCGTAATTGAGCCTTTTTTGCCCGTAAGTCTGCCGGCTCTCTCATAAAGAGAGGCAAGGTCGGTGTAAAGATAACCGGGGTATCCTCGTCTTCCGGGGACTTCCTTTCTTGCAGCAGAAATCTCTCGCAACGCCTCGGCGTAATTCGTGATGTCCGTCATGATGACAAGAACGTGCATACCAAGCTCATAGGCGAGATATTCGGCACAGGTAATCGCCATTCGGGGCGTTGAAATTCTTTCGACAGCAGGGTCGTTTGCAAGGTTCATGAACATAACAGAACGTTCAATCGCGCCCGTTTTCTTGAAATCCTCAACGAAAAACTCCGCTTCTTCAAACGTGATTCCAATTGCGGCAAAAACAACCGCAAAAGGCTCGTTTGTGCCACGAACTGCCGCCTGTCTTGCAATCTGAGCTGCAAGGTTTGCGTGTGGAAGACCTGATCCTGAAAAAATGGGGAGCTTCTGTCCTCTTACAAGAGTATTAAGTCCGTCAATTGCCGAAATGCCCGTCTGAATGAACTCTGCAGGATAGTCCCTTGCGGCAGGATTCATGGGTGCACCGTTTACATTGAGCTTTGCCGCCGGAATAATATCCGCACCGCCGTCAATAGGCTTTCCCATTCCGTTGAAAACTCGTCCGATCATATCGGGAGAAACCGCAAGTTCAAGGCTGTGACCGAGAAAACGTGCCTTTGAATCGGAAATTCTGAGTCCCTGTGAGCTTTCAAAAAGCTGTACAAGTGCGTTCGTTCCCTTTGCCTCAAGAACCTTTCCAAGACGGATTTCGCCGTCTGCCTGTCTTATTTCAACAAGCTCATCATACTTGACATTTTCAACGCATTCAACAAGCATAAGAGGGCCTACAACCTCTTTTATTGTCTTGTAATCTCTGTTCATGCTCACCTTGACTCACCTCCCCCAAGTGCGGCAAACTCTGCCTTCATGCCCGACATAAGCTCTGAAATATAGCTTTCCCAGTTTTCTTCGGACTCATATTTCATTCTTGCAATTTTCACAAGACATTCCATCCTGATAAGCTCTTTATAGAGCACTCCCTCCGCAAGAGCAGACATACCGCTGTGATACCATGAGAGAATTGCCGTTATCATATCCGCCTGCTTCTTTGGTGAAGTGTAGGTGTCAATTTCACGGAAAGAATTCTGCTGCAAAAAGTCCTCTCTTATAAGGCGTGCAGATTCAAGAGTGAGTCTGTCCTTTTCGCCTATGGCATCAAAGCCCACAAGGCGGACAATTTCATTGAGGTCGGATTCCTGCTGGAGAATACTCTTTACCTCGCTGACATTGTCGTTCCAATCCTCTTTAACATTTTCCGAGAAGAACTCCTTGATTGTCTGCTCATAAAGCGAATAGCTCTTAAGCCAGTCTATCGCCGGGAAATGACGCTGATAAGCAAGATCAGAGCTAAGTCCCCAGAACACTTTAACAATTCTGAGCGTTGCCTGCGAAACAGGCTCACTTGTGTCACCGCCGGGAGGCGAAACAGCTCCAACCGCAGTTATTGCGCCCGTTCTTTCATCCGAGCCAAGACATTCAACAAAGCCTGCTCTTTCATAAAACTCAGCAAGTCTTGTGGAAAGATATGCAGGATATCCTTCCTCACCGGGCATCTCCTCAAGTCGTCCCGACATTTCACGAAGTGCTTCAGCCCAACGTGAAGTTGAGTCGGCAATTATCGCAACCTTGTAGCCCATATCTCTGAAATATTCTGCAATGGTAATGCCCGTGTAAATTGATGCCTCTCTTGCAGCAACAGGCATATCGGAGGTGTTGGCGATGAGAACTGTTCGCTTCATAAGCGAAAGTCCCGTTCTTGGGTCATGGAGTTCGGGAAATTCCTTAAGAACATCCGTCATTTCGTTTCCACGCTCGCCGCATCCGATGTAAATGATAATATCCGAATCAGCCCACTTTGCAAGCTGATGCTGAACAACCGTTTTTCCCGAGCCGAAAGGACCCGGAACACACGCAATTCCCCCCTTTGCAATGGGGAAAAGAGTGTCAATTACACGCTGACCCGTAACCATAGGCTCTTTGGGAACCAGCTTTTTGGCGTAAGGACGTCTGCGACGTACAGGCCACTTCTGAAGCATTGGAAGCTCATGGATTTTTCCCTTTTCATCCTTCAGCTTTGCAACTGTTTCTGTTATTGTCGCGCTTCCCTCATAAATCCATTCAACAGTTCCCGAAAGCTCCGGGGGAACCATTATTTTCTGCGTTACGGCAGGAGTTTCCTCAACCGTTCCGAGAATATCGCCACCGCAAAGCTTGTCGCCAACCTTTGCAACAGGAACAAAGTCCCACTTTCTTGTTCTGTCAAGCTTTGGAACTTCAACACCTCTCGGGATTCTGTCGCCCTCAAGCTTGTATATCTCGGTAAGAGGTCTTTCAATACCGTCAAAAATGCTTTCGATAAGACCCGGCGCAAGTTCGGCGCAAAGGGGCTCTCCCATAAGATAAACAGGTTCTCCCGGTCCGATTCCGCCCGTGTCCTCATAAACCTCAATAGATGCCTTGTCGTCACGAAGCTCAATTATCTCGCCGATAAGTCGCTTTTCACCAACTCGAACAACGTCATACATATGCACGTCTCTCATTCCCGTTGCAACGATAAGGGGACCGGCAACTTTGTATATTGTACCAACTTTTTCAGTCTGCATTTACCTTCATTCCTCTCTGAGGTCAAGCAAAACCTCAAATTCCCCATTTTCTTTCAAACTCCATCACGGCGACGGGGAATCGCCCTGTGAAGCCTTTTCCGGACAAATCCGACACCGTCTTTTCAGACGTTTTCGTGTTATAAAAGTCCGATTTGCGAATATTTCAATTGTAACGCTTATCCGAGAATATCCGTTCCAATTGCCTTTTCCATGTTCTTGCGAATGTTTGCCATGCCATATCCGGAAGAACCGCTTCGGTCGGGAACGGGAAGAATAAGCGGAAACGCCGCCGCCCTGTATTTTTCAAGGGTTTCGGGCATACTGAGTGCAAGCTTTTCGGAAAGAAAAATAATTTTATATCCGTCTTTAACAAGGGATGCAACCGCCTTTTCAGCTTGTTCGGGGGTTGTGACTTCTTTTGTGTAAACCCCTGCAGCACTGAAAAGAATCACCGAGGAACGCTCGCCCACTGCCGCACTTTTCACACTGCTCATAAGCCTTGTCCCCCTTTCTCCCCACCGCTTTCTTCAAGCTGCTTTTGCGCAAACAGAAGCCGCAGTGCTGCCGCTTCGTTTTTCTTGAGAAAATAGTATTCTGCAATTGGACCAATTCCCGATTCATAGCCAATCTCGGTCATAACTTCATTTAACTTTGAATTTGCCGCTTCAAGAATCTGTGGTTCGTCCTTTCCGATATCTGCGGAATAATCGTGTTTTTCCCCTGTGGGAAGAAATGCATATGGATACTTCTCTGCATCTGCGCCAAGAGCACGCATTCTGTGAGCCGTGATTCTGTTTTTACATTCACCGTATGCACAAAACAGCTGTGTCAGCGGTTTGCAGTGCTTGCTTCTGACAAAATCCATCGCTCTCGCAAACATTGCGCAGTCAACCATTCCGCTGACCGTTGCCGCATCCTCCACTTCGCATATTCCCTCAAGAGCCTTTTCAGCAGTCTGCCCAAAAAGAGAAAAGTCCTCAGCCATAACGCAAGCCTCAATAAGCTCACACGAAATACTTCCGTTTACAGTCGTAAGCTTTGATGTGTCACGTCCCATAAGCTTTGCTTTAAGATAAAGCTTGAGATTGAGAGCATCCTCCTCGAAAACAAAAGCCGATATAAGCTCGCTGTCAGGAGCAATCTCACGAACAAAGCTTACCATGCGCTCTTTTTCCGCCTCAATACTTTCAAACACACTTGAACAACTGCCTGCACTCGCCGAAACCGACGGATAACCGTATTCTGCAAGAAGTTTTACAGCGGTATTAAAATCAGCTTCTTCAAGGCGAGCCAGTTTTTCCTTTGAAATCGGGGGATGCGAGCTTGCCTTTATGCTTCCGACAGCATATTCATACGACCTTTTTCCGAAAACATCCTTTTGGTTACCGTATGCGCCCGTCATAATGCGGCATCCTTTCCAAATAAGCTTTCGGCAATTTTTGCCTCGTTTTGTGCATAAACCGAGCTGAAAATACCGTCAATCGAAAGGTCAACGTCATAAATTTCCGAGCAGAGCATGAGCTCTCCGTCATCAGCCGTTTCTTCGCAGAGAACAAAGCTTGCGCCAAACTTCTGTGTCCAGTATTCAAGCACACTTCCCTCAAAGTCAAAAGCCGACTTTGCCGCCTGTTTGTCTAAAACAAGCGCCTTTTCGCCTTGCCCTGCAACGACTTTTACCTCGCCCGACGTAAAGCCACATTCCGAAACGTATTTTGTATAAATCTTTGCTTTTTCTCCTGCATCCAACTTTACAAAAAGCTCCTTTGCCGCTTTCAGAGAGCTTTCCATAAGCTCTCTTTTGTGGTTGAGAACCCATATTCTTGCGTCAATTTCGTCCTCGCCTGCTGCGGCTCTCACGGTAAGCTCTGCATTTGCCGTTGCTGCAGTAATCATTTCATTTGCTTTTTTGTCTGCCGCAGAAACAATTGCTTTGCGGATTTCCTCCGCCTTACTATTGCCTTCGGCGATGATTTCGTCAGCTTCTTTGAAAGCCTTTGCATTTATTTTTTCAATCAATGCTTCAACACCCATGTGTGAAAATCCTCCTTTCATCCTTTGGGTAGTGCATCAGTTGCACACTACTTCGACTTGTTTATTTTATACCAAGGATAAGAAGGATAGAAATAAGAAGTCCGAGAATTGCGTATGTTTCAACAAGAGCAGTCATTGTGATACCCTTACCGGATGCATCGGGCTGCTTGCCTGTCATGTGGATAGCCGCCACTGCCGCATTACCCTGGCACGCACCGGAAACAAGACCTGTAATAGCCATGGGAAGTGCACCGAAGAAATACTGCCAACCCTGTGAAACTGTGAGAGCTGTAGGGTCACCGCCAAGGAGACCTGCCTGGAGCATAACGATAACTGCTACAAGAAAGCCGTAAATACCCTGTGTACCGGGAAGTGCCTGAAGGATAAGCATTTTACCGAAAAGGTCGGGCTTTTCGGATGTTACTCCTGCCGCTGCTTTACCTGCCGCCATAACGCCGTATGCCGAGCCACATCCTGCAAGACCTGCACAAAGAGCTGCTCCGAAAATTGCTATTGCCGCACCTGTTAAAGAGGGGGCTGATTCTACTGCCTGTACTACTGCTACTGCTGCTTCATTCATGATTTTTACCTCCGAAAATTAAGTTTTAAAAATTATTTTTTAAGTTCGATATATTTTGTTTCAACCTTGAAAGGCTTAAACAGCTTTCCGCCTCCGTCGTAGAACTTGCCGTAAAACTCGATATACTGCAAACGGCAGTCGTGTACATAAGCCGAGAGCAGACCGAGTGCAAGGTTAAACACATGACCGACAGCATAAATAAGAAGTGCCGGAATATATTTGACAACCGGAACTGGAATAGCCGAGGTCACCATGCCTGCAAGCAGATTCATAACCATGCCGACAACGCCCGTTGCAAGGCTGAGCGCAAGGATTCTTGAATAAGAGAGAATGTCACTCACATAGCTTGTTATGCCGTAAAGACCTCCAAGACCTCCTGTGATTTTCCCGAAAATACCTTTTTTCTCACGACCTGCAGTAAACAGAATAACAATAGCTCCGAAAATTGCCATATACGTTCCTATTGTACTGCAAATTGCAAGCTTTTCGCTGACCATCGGCAAAAACAACATTCCAAGACCCGTTATCACAAGCATCCAGGACACCTGATCAAACAGCGCATCGAGTAACTTCCCGGCTTTCACGTCAAGGTAAATCTTCACAATCATACCCGTATAGATGTGCAAAACGCCCACAACAAGCGTAAAAACAAGCATCATAACAGGGTTTTCAAGTGGCGAGAACCAGAACAATCCCGGGACCTTTACCGTTTCACCAAAGAAGCTTCCAAAAATAAAGCCAAAAATAATTGTTGGCAACGACGAATAAAGAATTACATTCATGATTTCCGCCATGCCACCTTTTGGCTTCATCACAAGCTTTATGGCAAGCACAAGCACAAACATAAGTATGCCGTAGCCCGCATCACCCATCATAAGTCCAAAAATTATCCAATACCACGGTGCCATAACGGCATTTGGGTCATATTCGCCATACTTAGGAGGGTTGAACATATTTGTGATTCCCTCAAACTGACGGGTAATTTTTTTGTTCTTCAAAAGCGTTGGAACTTCCTCGCCTTCTTCGGGGTCTCTTGAATAGATCGCATACGCTTTTCCTGTTTTACTTATTGCCTTGTCAACAACTTCAAGCTTATCAGCCTCTGTCCATCCCTCAATAAGCACAGTTTGTTCGGTCTGACAAAACGGAGCCGCTTCAATCTCGCTCTGAGCAGATGCCTTTTCATAAAGAAGCTTGTGCGCATCAACGGTATTTGCCTTTTCACAAAGCTCAGCTTCGATCTTGTCAGCCCTTTCACTCATCTGTAAAAGCTCATTTTCAAGGCGGCTGAAATTCTGCGATGCAGTTCCCGAAAGAGTGGGAAGTACAACTTTTTCAAATCCGAACTCTGCAAGGAATTGCGTCCCAGCGTCCTTCATGGTCGTCACAACGACATACGCCGTCGCACCATCCCGTGAAACTTCTTCAATTGCCGCCCCATTTTGCTTTGCCGCAAGCTCACACGCTTCAAGCACCTTCAGCGAAAGTGTTCCCACGAAAGAATCAGTGTAAACGCTTTCACCAATGCTTTCAAGCGGTGCATCAAGCGCAAGCCACGGTTTAAGCGAATCTGCAAGCTGTGTTGTCTTTTCTTTTTCCAGCGCAAGACTTTCTTTTTCTGCAAGGAGCATTTCAAGCTCATTTGCCAAGATCTCCTGTTCGGAAAGCTCGCCGTCAAGGATCTCCTCGGAATAAGACTTTTGCTCACCGCCTGCAAACGTTTTTTTCTCGTATTTGTCAAGGCCTTTAATCAGCTTTTCCATTCTGCGAAGCTTTGAAAGCGACTCTGCGCCGAGAGTTGTGCTTTCCTCGGTTTCGCACAGCATCATTACACCGCTTTTGCGAATCGCCCGAAGAACACATTCCCTGTCCTCCTTCATAAGCAAAACGCTTACATATTTCATCGGTGCAATCATTATATAATCACCTCACTTCCGTCAAAAGCAATCAAATCAAAGAAACAATGAGCTTTGCCGTTTTATCAAGATTTTCCTTTGCAAGCTCATCAAGCACTTTCTTTTGTTCTTCGCATTGGCTGGCGGATTTTTCGGTTTGCGCATTTGCCGTCTTTTTTGCATCAGCCGCAATTTCCGTCGCCTTTTGCTTTGCCTCCGACAAAATCTTTTCCGCATCCTGTTCGGCACTTACTTCTGCCTGTGTAACAATTTCCGCCGCTTTTTTCTTTGCATCATTCTTAAGCAGTGCCGCTTTTTCCTCGGCAAGCTTCACCTGTTCAAGCATTTCCAATTTTTCCGTCTCCTTTCTTTATTGAATGGACTTTTCGTTTTTCCGTATTTCCGGAAAAATATCACTTTTTTCAAAGTCTAATACAAAATTTACACATCTTGTATGATTTTATACTAAAAACTCTTTTATTTCAAGGTGTGTTATAGAAATTTTTTATGAACCTGCTATTTCCCTTGACAGAGTATAATCAAAGTTTTTTTGCCGTACCTTATAATCTATTGTTCGAAAAAGAATCAAGACTTTTTAGATGTTAGATATGAGGGACAGCCAAAGCTTTTATAGAATAAGAAATAAAATCAAATTCAAAAGGGGTGCTTTTTTCAAAAGGCACCCCTTTTCAGAGTTCGGGACACAATCCGACACCATTACCTATCACTCACCGATGTCAAATTCGTTTTCATCAGCTTCTTCAGTTTCGACAAATGGAATTTCATATTCGTCCTTGACATCGCACTCAGGATAATCGCAGGGAGAATAGTCAAACCAATGCTCGTCGTCTGCATCAACATATCCGCCGTCAACTGCGGCATGTCTGCGCTCGTTTGCTCTGTCATGCTCATGAAGAGCCCAAAGCACGCTTCCTGCCGTTCCTCCGATAAGTCCTATCGCAAGAAATGTTCCGGCAAGGCTCTTTTTCTTTGAGTAAAGAGCGATTGCAGTAATGATAAATGTTACCGCCTGAACAAGAAATGAGATTGCAATGTAAAGCTTTGCCTTTTTCATAAAAATTCTCCTCTCAAATTGTTTTTCTGTTTTATTATATTCCCATTTTTTTGCTTTGACAATTCTTTTTCACTGTTGCTTATTTGAGGAAATTGCCCTTTGCCTTGAGGAACGCCGTCATAAAGCCGTCGATTTCTCCGTCCATAACTGCCTGAATATTTCCGTCTTCATAACCTGTTCTTGTGTCTTTGGCAAGAGTGTAAGGCATGAACACATAAGAACGTATCTGAGAACCCCATTCAATGTTCAGCTTCTCGCCCTTGATGTCCTCAATTTTATCAAGCTTCTCGCGCTGTTTTATCTCCATGAGTTTGCTCTTCAACATTTTAAGGCACGTTTCTCTGTTCTGAAGCTGGCTTCGCTCTGTCTGGCAACCAACGACAATACCTGTTGGAATGTGCGTAATTCTTACAGCAGAGTCGGTCTTGTTGATGTGCTGACCGCCGGCACCACTCGCTCTGTGTGTTTCCATTTTGAGATCTTCCTCACGAAGCTCAATGTCAATTGTGTCGTCAAATTCCGGCGCAACCTCAACCGATGCAAAAGATGTCTGACGTCTGCCCGATGCATCAAAAGGCGAAATACGCACAAGTCTGTGAACGCCGTTTTCACTTCTCAGATAACCATATGCAAAATTTCCGGATACTGTAAAGGTTACGCTCTTAAGACCGGCTTCATCGCCGTCAAGATAGTCAATGAGCTTAACCTTAAAGCCACTCTTTTCTGCCCAGCGGCAATACATTCTGTAAAGCATTGATGCCCAATCCTGCGCCTCTGTGCCACCTGCACCGGGGTGAATGGAAATAATTGCATTGAGCTTGTCAAATTCACCGTCAAGAAGCGATTCAGTTCTCTGCTTATCATATTCCTTTTCAACGGCAGAAAGCTCGGTCAGAATCTCATCAGTCAGCGTTTCATCATTGTCTTCAAGAGCCATTTCGATAAGCATTGAAAGAGAATCGGCATCCGCCTCAAGCTTTTCGTAATTCTCAACAATATTCTTTGCATCTCTCAAAGCGTTGTGAACAGCCTGGGTGTCGGGTCTGTCCCAGAATCCCTCTTTGCAGGTTTCGGCTTCAAGTTCTGCCGCCTTTGCCCTGTTATCTTCCACTTTCAAGTCAACGCCAAGCTCCTTAATTTCGCCAAGCAGCGAGCCGAGCTTGAGTTTTGCTTCTTCCAACTGTATAATCAAAGTCAATTTCCTCCAAACCATTTCGGATAATTCTTAATTCACGCTATATTATACACCAAATATTGCCGTTTGTAAAGGGCTAACAATATTTTTTTACAAATTCACCCCGATTTTATTTGACAGCGGTCAAAACATACCATTTTATATCTGTCTTATAACCTGTCTTTTTTCGGAGCGATGAGGGCGTAGTTCCCTACTTTAAATTATAATTTTTCGGGAATATCAAAAGAGGTGCTTTTCAAGAAAAGCACCCCTTTTTTCAAGGATTGAACATTGTCCAGGTGAATTATATAACTATCTTTCCTCACGGAAATAAGGAAGACCGAGGCTGTTTGGCGGTTGGTTCTCCTTTTTATTTCTGATACTTGTGATGATAAGAACAACGATAGTTACAAGGTATGGAAGTGTATTGAAAACCTCCTGCACAACAGGACGAATCCTGTCGGCGTTGGGGAGATTAACAAACAAAATTGAAACATAGTTATATGCAATATAAAGTCCGCCAAAAACAAACGAGCCGAGAATTGCAAAATTTGGTTTCCATGTTGCGAAAATTACAAGTGCAATGGCAAGCCATCCACGGTCACCCATACCACCGTTTGTCCAGGAACCTCCTGTGTAGTCAACAATAAAATAGAATCCGCCAAGGCCCGCAATCATGCCACCGATAACCGTCGCAAGATACTTATGTCTTGTAACGCTTATGCCTGCCGCATCTGCCGTTGCAGGGTTCTCGCCAACAGCACGCAAATGAAGTCCTGCACGGGTTCTTCCAAGAAACCAAGCCGCAACAACCGCTATTATAACAGCAAGATACGCAAGAAAACCGTAAGAGAACAACAGCTTGCCCAAAAGACCAAGCTTGTCTGCAAAAGGAAAACTTGTTCTGAACATAGCAACGGTTTCCGCTTCAATCTGAAGATTACCGCCCTCGCCCATGAGGCTTGTTATGGAGCCGCCGAAAAAGTTTCCGAATCCTGTTCCAAAGGTCGTTATAGCAAGACCGGTTACATTCTGATTTGCTCTGAGAGTTACAGTGAGAAAACAGTAAATGAGTGCAAGAAAACCCGAACCCAAAAGCGCACTCGCAAGAGGCACAATCACTCTCATCGCCGCAACAGGTTCACTTACCATATGCTCATAAATGTATGCACCCATAACGCCCGAACAACCACCAACATACATGATGCCGGGGATTCCAAGGTTAAGGTTTCCCGATTTTTCAGTCAGGATCTCGCCCGTTGAGCCAAGAAGCAACGGAATACTCTGAATAAAAGCACTGCAAATAACGGCAACAATAAGGTTTATAATATACATAAAATCTGTCATATCAGTTGCCCTCCTTTGCGTGACTTGCCTTATGATACTTAATCTTGTATGCGATGAAGAATTCACTTCCGATTATGAAGAACAAGATTATACCTGTAAGAATATCGGAAACGCTTGTGTTGATTCTGCAAACCTCTGCAACCTTTCCGGCTCCTCTATCGAGAAAAACAAGCAGGAAAGACGTGAATGTCATGTAAACGGGGTTAAACTTTGCAAGCCACGACACCATAATTGCCGTAAAGCCAAGGCCTCCGATTGTGTCGGGAGAAACCATGTATGCTCCACCTGCAACCATAAGGCAACCTGCAACGCCACACAGTGCACCCGAAATGAGCATTGTGCGCAAAATAACATTTTTAACATTTATTCCAATGTAGCGTGCCGTGTTTTCGCTTTCGCCAACAACCGCAATCTCATATCCCTGCTTGGAATAGTTGAGATAAATGTACATTGCAATCGTGAGAACAACAACCACAAGGATGTTGAAAAGCTGATCCACGCCAAAAAGAATGGGAAGGTTTCCTGTGTAAAGTGCAGGAAGTGTCGCCGAAGCGTTGGGAACCCATATAGCAATGCAAATGCGAACGAGCTGCATTGCAACATAGTTCATCATAAGAGTAAACAGCGTTTCATTTGTGTTGAAACGAGCCTTGAAATAAGCAGGTATCAATGCCCATATTGCGCCGCAAACAATGCAGAATACAAACATAACCGGCACCGAAACCCACGCCGAAACTCCCGGCGCAAGATATTTCATGCAAACATATGCCGCAAGTCCGCCAACAAGTGCCTGTCCCTCGGCACCGATATTCCAGAACTTCATTTTGAACGCAGGCGTTACCGCAAGGGATATGCAAAGAAGCTTTGCAACATCGTGAAAGGTTCTCCACATACTCTTCGTGTTTTTGAAAGTTCCCTCAAACATCGTAACATAAACGTCTATCGGGTTTTTCTTTGTGAGAAGCACAACAACAACCGAGCCGACAATAAGCGAAATCAGTATCGCCACAGCTCTTATTGCCCAGGATTTCTGCCACGGAAGACCGTCTCTCTTCACGACCTGGAAAAGCGGCTCTCGAACCTTGTGTGTTTTGACATTGGTATTATTCTTCATCGAGCTTCGCCCCCTCGTCCTTAATCTTTGTCATCATAAGACCGATTTCTTCCTTGGTTGTGCTTCTTGCATCAACAATACCGCTGACACGTCCGCCGCAAAGAACCATTATACGGTCGCAAAGCTCAAGAAGAACGTCAAGATCCTCGCCAACAAACACAACTGCTGTACCGAGTCGCTTCTGTTCATTGAGCAGATTATAAATTGTGTAAGATGAATTTATGTCAAGTCCTCTTACAGGATATGCCGCCATAAGCACCGTTGGAGAGGATGCAATCTCTCGTCCAACAAGTACCTTCTGAACATTACCGCCCGAAAGTCGTCTTACAGGAGTGTTTGCACCGGGAGTTACAACCTTAAGACGCTCAATAATCGTGTTTGCAAGCTCCTCCGGTTCCTTTCGTTCAAGGAAAAATGTGTGTCCCTTGCTGTAGCTTCTGAGCATCATGTTGTCAACAATATCCATGCTTCCAACAAGTCCCATACCAAGTCTGTCTTCGGGGACAAATGAAAGTCGCACACCCATGTTTCTTATCTGAATAGGCGTTTTGTCACGAAGATTTTCGTCCTTGCCCGTGGAGGGGTCGTGATAAACAATCTCTCCGCTATAAAGCTTTTGCAAGCCTGCAATTGATTCAAGAAGCTCTCTCTGACCGCTTCCCGCAATACCTGCAATGCCAAGAATTTCGCCCGAACGTGCTTCAAAGGAAACATTATTGAGAAGCTTCACGCCCTCTCGGTTAACGCAACTCACATCGGTAAGCGAAAGTCTGACCTCGGAATTCTTCGGCTCGTCACGTTGAATATTAAGCTCAACCTTCTGACCAACCATCATTTCCGTAAGAATCTTTTCGTCTGCTTCTGCGGTATTTACCGTGCCAACATATTCGCCCTTTCTGAGAACAGAAACTCTGTCAGAAAGCGAAAGCACCTCATGAAGCTTGTGTGTGATAATTACAATTGCCTTTCCGTCGTCGCGCATACGGCGAAGCACAGCGAAAAGCTTTTTCGCTTCCTGGGGTGTAAGCACAGCCGTCGGCTCGTCAAGAATAAGGATATCCGCCTCTCTGTAAAGCACACGGATAATTTCAACCGTCTGCTTTTCCGAAACCGACATCTCATAAATCTTCTTTTTGGGGTCGAGAGTAAATCCGTATCTTTCACAGATTTCCGCAACCCTTGTCTCAGCCTTTTTCACGTCAAATCTGTCTTCATCCTCAAGTCCGAGGATTATATTTTCAGCGGCGGAAAAAACATCAACAAGCTTGAAATGCTGATGTATCATGCCGATTTTATAGGCAAACGCATCCTTTGGTGAGCGAATAACCACTTCGTTTCCGTCGACAAAAATCTGACCCTCGTCGGGAAAATATATACCCGAAATCATATTCATCAGCGTTGTTTTGCCGCTTCCGTTTTCTCCGAGAATAGAGAGAATTTCGCCCTTATTCACAGTTAGACAAACGTTTTTATTGGCAACAACGCTTCCGAAGGTTTTGGTTATATTTTTAAGTTCAATAGCCGCATTCCCGTTCATAGAAGCCTCCTTGAGTTTCATACAAATTAAGATAAAGACAGGCGGAGCTATAATGCTCCGCCTGCAACAAACAGTTTCTTACTTGAGGGAGATACCGTCGATATTAACGTCAAAGTAAGGAGCAGAACGATATTCGGATTCATGGAAGTAACCGTCAGCGATTACCTGTGTATCTGCTTCAAAGTTAGCATCGGAATCAACGTCAGCCATGTACTCAGTGAGTGTTTCGCCGTTAACTGTGAATGTTGTGGTGTCAAACACTTTGATCTCGCCTGCGATAAGCTTTGCCTTAACTTCTTCAAGCTTTTCAACAGTGCCTTCTGCCATAACTGCGTCGTTGAGGCCGAGAATCTGAACTACGTCCTCTTCAAGACCCTTACAGAAGTCCTGCTCGATTACAGTTGCTTCATCGTTGTCCATTGTAGCTGTGATGATGTGCTCAAAGTAAGGAGCCCAGTTGATCTTGGAAGAAGCAAGAGCTGTGTTGGGACCCCATTCACGAGTGTCAAGGTTGTATGCAACGTTGGGAACGCCTCTTTCTTCGCAAGCCTTAGGAGCGCCCTCGGAGTCAGCGTGCTGGCTGATAAGAACGCAACCGTCGTCGATAAGTGCAAGTGCGGATTCCTTTTCCTTTGCAATGTCAAACCAGCTGTTTGTGAACTTAACGTCCATTGTTGCGCTTTCGCAAACGGAACGAACGCCGAGGAAGAAGGATGTGTAACCGGACTTAACCTCTGCGTAAGGATGAGCACCAACGTAACCAACCTTAGCCTGTTCAGCTGTGATCTTGCCATCTTCAATCATTTCGTTGAGCTTGAGACCTGC
>JAZQKV010000042.1:0-13946 GCA_045542335.1 Eubacteriales bacterium | reverse complement strand
ATGCCATATCAATATCATGCTGTTCACCGCAAGGCATAAGAACTCCTATAACCCTTTCCTTGCCAAGAGCCTCTACGCAAAGCGCCGCAACAATCGAGCTATCCTTGCCTCCGGAAATGCCCACAACAGCATTACAATCCTTGCCATTCTTTTCAAAAAAGTCTCTTATCCATTGTACACATTCATTTTTCACTTTTAATGCATCAAACATTTTATTGCCTCCAACATAAATTTATATTAAACTTTGTTGCATCATTTTTCAAAACTTACAACTATACATCTTTATATATGATAACACACAATTTTTACCTGTAAAGATATATTTTGAAAATAAATTTAATTATCAGCAAATAATATTGCTGCAATAGAATATGTCAATTTACAAGTAGAATAATATATTGAAATTTTAACAAATATGTGGTACAATAAAGCTGTAAAATAATGGTAGGCAAATTTTTTCATTACGCCTGCAGATTGGAGAAAATTATGAAACTCAGACCACCTGCAATACCCCTTATCAATATTGACCCTTTTATTTCTGTATGGTCAAAATCCGAAATGCTCAATGAAAGCGTTACAATGCATTGGACCGAAAAGGATTTCACAGCAAACGGTTTTATAATTGTTGATGGCAAAGAATATCAGTTCATGGGCTGTAACGACGGTGCGCTCAAGGCTGTGCAGACAAAATTTGACTATTCCGCTATGAGCACATTTTATTCTTTTGAAGCAGACGGTGTTGGCTTTGATGTTGTGTTCACTTCTCCCCTTCTTATTGATGACCTTTATTACCTCACAAGACCTGTCACATATATAAACGTGATTAAAACTTATGGTTGTGACTGCAAAAAGGTTTCTGTGAGAATTGAGCTTTCAGAAGAGTTTTGCCTTGACCACAAGGGTGAAGAAGGAGTTTCTGTAGAATTCGGAGAAACAGAAAGCCTTGCGTTTGCTAAAATGGGTTCCATTTCTCAGAAAGTTCTCAACAAAGCAGGCGATGACCACAGAATGAATTGGGGTTATATTTACCTTGGTGCAGAAAAAGCTTGTGTAAAGACAGACAAAACTGAAATGCAGTTTATTTCTGCGGAAAAAGAGCTTTCGGAGAATGCGCTGTTTGTTGTGGGATATGATGATATTGCGAGCATAGACTACTTCGGCGATCATCTTAAATCATATTGGAACAAAGACGGAGAAACAATTCTCGAAGCACTTGAAAAGGCTTATAACGAATACGATGATCTTTTTGACACTTGCGAATATTTCAGTGATTCGCTTTATCTTGATGCTTGCAAGAGTGGCGGAACAAAGTATGCAGAGATGCTTGTTCTCGCATACAGACAAGTTCTTGCGGCACACAAGCTTGCAGTTACAAAAGAGGGAGAAATTATCTATATTTCCAAGGAATGTTTCTCAAACGGTTGTGCAGCAACAGTTGACGTAAGCTATCCGTCAATTCCCATGTTCCTCATTTATAATCCCGAGCTTGTTTGGGGAATGATGCGTCCCGTTTACAAGTACGCGGAAACTGATGTATGGACATATGACTTTGCGCCACATGATGCAGGACGTTATCCCCTTGTTACAGGTCAGAGATACGGCGCAAACTTTGAAAACTTTGACCCAAGCGAAACACCAAAATTTGAAATGCAGATGCCGGTTGAAGAGTGCGGTAATATGCTTGTTATGGAAGCGGCAGCAGCAATTGCCTGCGGAAATGACGTGTCATTTGCAAAGCAGCATATTGAAACTCTCGAAATGTGGGTAAAATATCTTATAAAGTACGGAAATGACCCCGAAAATCAGCTTTGTACAGACGACTTTGCGGGACATCTTGCACACAACTGCAACCTTTCTCTCAAAGCAATCATGGGCGTTGCATCCTTTGGTATCATCAAGAAAATGCTCGGAGAAGATGCAGAATACGACAAGTATATCGGTCTTGCAAAAGAAATGGCACTTTCATGGGTTGAACGTGCAAAGAATGAGGACGGTTCTTTCAGACTTGCATTTGACAGACCCGGTACTTTCAGCATGAAGTACAATGCGGTGTGGGACAAGCTTTTTGGTACAAAGATTTTCCCTGCCGGCACATTCAGAGGCGAAATTGCTTCAAATTTCACTCACATGAACCCTTATGGTATGCCGCTTGACAACCGTTCTGATTATACAAAGAGCGATTGGCTTGTATGGACAGCAACCCTTGCAGAAACAGACGACGAATTTGAAGCGTTTGTTGAACCGTTGTGGAAAGCATATCACTACAGCCCCACTCGTGTTCCCATGACAGACTGGTATTTTACCACAACCTCACTTAAGAGAGGCTTCCAGCACAGAACAGTTCAGGGCGGTCTTTATATAAAGCTTCTTCACGACAAGGATATTGTTAAATTTTAAGTTGAAAACATCAATTATGATTATAAGGAGTTACCAAAATGCAAACAAGATTATTTGACAAAACAGCCGACGGAAAAGAAGTTATTGCATACACACTTGAAAGCGACAGAATTAAGGCAACTATTCTAAATTTTGGCGGCATTATTCAAAGCCTTATTGTTGACGGAGTTGACGTTGTATGTGGTTTTGACACAATTGAGGGTTATCTGAACGGAGGCGGTTATCAGGGTTCAACCGTTGGAAGATACGCCAACAGAATTAAGGGTGGAAAATTCCCTCTTAACGGAGAGATGATTCAGCTCAACTGCAACGAACCCGGAAAGCACCTTCATGGCGGAAATGTAGGCTTTAACAAGAGAATGTGGGATGTAAAGACAAGCTGTCGTTGTGGCGCTGAAAAGGCAGTATTATCCTTGTTCAGCCCTGACGGTGAGGAGAACTTCCCCGGCAACCTTGAAGTTACGGTTACATTCACAGTTAAAGGCGGCGACTTCTCAATCCGTTATGAAGCCGTAAGTGACAAAGACACAATTCTCAACATGACAAACCATGCGTATTTCAACATGAATGGCTACGACAGCGGCGACACGCTTTCGCAAACACTCAGAATTTATGCAGACAAGTTCTCCGCCGTTGATGAAACACTTATTCCCGTTGAAGTTCGCGATGTTGAGGGCACACCTTTTGATTTCAGAGAAGGCAAGCTCATAGGCAAGGATATGTTCGCAGACTATGACCAGATTAAGATTGGCAATGGTTATGACCACAACTTCATTTTCAACTGCAAGGAAAGCATTAAGTACCAGTCAAAGAAGCTCGGACTTGGTTGCGAGATGACAGGTGACAAGATTACAATGCAGATTTATACTAACAAGCCTTGTGTTCAGCTCTATTCCGGAAACGGAATGACGACCCCTGTTCCTTTCAAGGGTGGTGTTAAACAGGAAGCAAGACACGCAATCTGCCTTGAAACACAGTTTGCTCCCGACAGCCCCAATCACGGCGAGGCTTTCCTCAAAGCAGGAGAAAAGTACGATTATATTACACTTCACAGATTTATTTAAATATTTATTGCGGAACGGAATAAATTTCCGTTCCGTATTTATATTTTCTCATAGTTATTATAAAGAAATTTGCATTTTTAATATTTTTCTTGAAAAGTATTGAAAAAAGTAACGGTATGTGCTATAATGTATAATGTATTGTTGTACAATTGCTTTGTGTATTTATAAGGAGGAATAACTATGAGAAAAGCATTGACGGCTCTCTTATTTGTCATTTTACTTTGTCAAAGTCTGCTTTTTGTCACAGCACAGGAATCCGCACTGTTTTACACTTCCAAGACTGATATAAAATGCAAAATTGACGGAATTCATGTTGACAGCTATTCCATAGGCGGTAATATGTATATTCCAATTGAAAAACTTAAGATGTACGGATTTGCTGTTACTGAAACTCACAACTCTATTTCAATTGCAAGAAATGCTATAGTCTATTTCGACGGCGACTATTCTGACAATGCTTTTAACACCAAAACTCTACCAGCTTATGTAAACTCAAAACCCGTTACAATAAATGGCAACCTCGTACATACACTTATAGTTAACGGACAATTAGTTATACAAGCAGATGAGCTTTCAGCATTCGGCACAGTATCATACAGCGACTATTCCAGGGAATTAAACATATCAATCATCAAAAATGAGCTTGTTAACGCTTACAACAAAGCAAAAAGCAACAATGAGCTTGAGCTGCTTTACGGTGATCCCTCCGAAGGTTGGACTATATATCTCGAAGCTCAAACAGTTAATGGCATACCAAACGGGATTGCACATAAACTTTTGGTAAGAACAAACATATACGGATACATGGTTGACGGAGAATTTGAGGGCATTGTTTACTCAACTCAGAGACCGATGCCCGGTGATTATTCTCTCGAATCACTTGACACATACAAGAATGGACAGCTTAACGGGTATTGTATTTCATCCAAAAGCGGTAGTCGTCCGGGTTTGTCAGGCGGATATATTGGAACATTCAAGGACGGAAAAATGATAAATGGAAAGGATTCATACACTGCAGCAGGTGGCGGACACGCATATTACATCATCGAAAACGGCGAGACAATCGGCATCACAGGTGGAGCAATTGGGTATGAAACCAACGAAGATACAATTATAAACGGAAAACTGCTTCGCTTTATCAATCCAATCAAAGATTATCAACTGTTCTATAACAGATCTCCTGTCTCAACTTATATACCTGTTGAGCCTACGCTACAAGAGGCAGAAATAGGTTATACAATAAATGACGAGGAACAAACGGTTGTCTTCGCATATAACGACAACACTATAGAATTAAAAGTCGGCTCTTATCTTGTTTATGCAAATAATATGCGTTATAACATCAACAAGCCCGCCTTGATTAAAGACGGTAACGTATACATGGTTTATAAATACGAATTTCTTAAACATCTCGGATTCGTTTATGATTCTGAAACAAGACAATATATAGATTAAATATACAACTACTTTGAAAGGAAGAACATCATGAAAATAGGCGCACAAATGTACACTGTCAGGGATTTCTGCAAAACCACAGAGGATCTCGCTGAAACACTTAAAAAAATTGCCGACATCGGCTACAAAACAGTTCAGGTTTCAGGCACCTGCAGTTTTGATGCAGAATGGATGAAAGATGAGCTTGAAAAGAACGGTCTTGAATGTGTGCTCACACATACTGCTCCCGCAAGAGTTTCAGGAGAAACTGTAAAAGTTGCCGAAGAACATAAAGTATTCGGTTGTAAAAATGTAGGCATCGGTTCTTTTCCCGAATGGGATCCGATGAGTGAAGAAAAATTTGAGGCATTTGTTTCAAAGTATCTCCCTGCTGCTAAAACTCTTAATGAAAATGGTTGCTATTTCATGTATCACAACCATGCATTTGAGTTTTTGAACAAGGTGGGAGACAAAACTCTCATGCAAGCTCTTATTGATTCTTTTCCTGCTGATTTAATGGGATTTACGCTTGATACCCATTGGGTAAAGGTTGGCGGAGAGGACCCTGTTGAATATCTTAAGCTTCTCAAAGGAAGAACGCCCTGTGTTCACTTCAAAGACCTTGTTTATGATTCTGAAAACAAGCCGCTGTTTGCTCCAGTTGGAAGTGGTGTTCTCGATTTCGATTCCATTATCAAGACTTGCATTGACCTTGGAATTGAATACGCCCTGGTTGAGCAGGACAACTGCTATGGGGAAGATCCGTTTGCTTGTCTTAAAAAGAGCTACGACTATCTCACAAGCATGGGTCTTAACTGATTTCACACGCAAAAAAAAGTCAGGTGTCATTTTGACATCTGACTTTATTCTTTTTACGCTCTTATTAGAAAACTACGGGTCAAAGCTTACTACTTTGACCCGTAAATTTTATTATGACTACAAATTAAAATCTTGTGCCTCTCTTTTTATTGAGAAGGTCAAACTGCTGAACAATGGAATCAATGTCATCATCCTCAGGATCTCCGCTGAAAGTGGGTTTAGGAGCCGCCACAGGTGTGTTTGCTTTCTTTTCAGCATCGGTCACGCTTCTGACTACAACGGGAGTTGCTTCGTCATCGTCGTCGTCAACAGGGGCTTTTACAGCAGCTGCAGGCGGAGGAACAATCTCGTCGCCTTCCTTTGCAAAGCCTGTTGCGATAACTGTAACCTTCATCTCGTCCTCAAGGTCGCTGTCAAATGCAACACCCCAGATAATCTTGGCTTCGGGATTTGCCTCAGCAGAGATGATTGTTGCGGTTGCTTCAACTTCTTCAAGGCTGATGTCAGGAGAAACTGTAAAGTTGATAATAAGTCCTCTTGCTCCGGTGATTGCTGTTTCGAGAAGCGGGCTGGAGATAGCTGCCTTTGCGGCAAATTCGCTCTTTTCCTTGCCCTTTGCAATACCGATACCCATGTGAGCAAGACCTGCGTCCTGCATAATAGTTGTAACATCGGCAAAATCAAGGTTGATAAAGCCGGGAACATTGATGAGTTCGGAGATGCTCTGTACTGCCTGACGGAGAACGTCATCTGCTATTGCAAAGGCGTTCATCATTGTGATCTTTGTTTCACTTACAAGCTTGAGTTTATCGTTAGGAATAACAACGAGAGAGTCTACATACTGTCTGAGGTTGTCGATACCCTCCATTGCCTGAGCCATTCTTACCTTACCCTCAAAAGCAAAAGGCTTTGTTACAACACCGATTGTAAGTATTCCCATGTCCTTTGCGAGCTTTGCTATAACAGGCGCCGCACCGGTTCCTGTTCCGCCACCCATACCGGATGTAATAAAGAGCATATCTGCGCCGTCGAGCTCTCTCTTGATTTCCTCAAGGTTCTCCTCTGCTGCGCCCTTTCCAACCATGGGATTTGCGCCTGCGCCTCTGCCCTTGGTAATCTTCTCACCAATCATTATTTTCATGGGAGCTGTGCTCTTTCTGAGAGCCATTGCGTCTGTGTTGACAGCAATAAATTCAACACCCTTTGTTTCTGTTTCAATCATTCTGTTAACTGCATTGTTTCCCGCACCGCCAACGCCGATAACCTTAATTTTCACTACGTTTTCGTATTCTTCGTAAGGCATTTGACTTCCTCCTGTATTATATTTCCTAAAATTACCGAGTTAAGCTTTGTCGCACTCACCGACAAAATTATACTTATACTATATAATATCGCATTTTTTCAAGAATTGCAATAGCTTTTAGCAAAAATTTAAATATTGTTTATTATTTAATGCAATTTTTCGGCATTTATCCCCAAGTATGGATACCTTTTGACACGTCATCATCTGAAACATCGATTATACCATACTTTTTTTCAGCCTTTTCCATAATCTGCTTTGCCATGCTTAGTTTTTCATGAAGCTTGAGTGCGTTTCCGAGCTTTATTGTATATTTCTCATCATAATTAACGGAAATATCAAACTTATCGGTCATGTTAATTTCGGTTACTCTCTCGCTCATGGAAAGAGAAGTGAGACTTGCATAAAGTTCGGCAACAAGATGCGCTACATCCTCGTCTGCAGTCTTGAGAAGTTCACCTGCCATTGCTCCGAGAATGTCGGGGGTGTAGATGCGAATCAGTCCCTGTTCCTCAATATATGATATATCTGTTTCAGGTCTTAGCACAAGCATACTCGACGAAAGGATATAATAACTGTCGCCAACTGCAACGTACATTGCGGGAACGTGCTCAACAACTGTCAGCGTTATATCAGACGGGAGCTTTCTTGTGACAGTAACCTCGCTTATTCCGTTGAGTTTTTCTAGGATATTGCTCTTTACTTCATTTTTCTTTACGGAATACATATTCATTCCCTCTGTTATTCCGCTTCTTGAAATAATATCTGCTTTGGAATAGTGATAATTACCTTCAACATATATGTTTTCAACTTTAAAGCATATATGAACTGTAAGGGTAAGTGACGCAAAGAGAATTACAGCGGCAATTACAAAAGCCACAAAACGCCCTGCGCCGGACTTTGTTTTTCTCATTCTCAATCCTTGTTCACTATCAGTTGTGCGGGGTTTATAGCTATATGAGCTCTTATAGATATCCTTGGTTCTTTCGGCGTTGTCTGTCTTTGTTGTAGCGCCGTTTTCCTCGGCTCTTGCCATTTTGCTTCCTCCGATTATTTTGTAATTTCTTCTATTACGGAATAAATCCTTTCAAGGCTGTCGCAGACGGCAAATTGTCGGACATTTTCCTGGATGCTCTGACGCTTTTTCTTATCCTCACAAAGCTCTTTTACTGCCTTTACGAGTGTTTCTCCGTTAAGATTGCTTTCCTCAATAAGTATTCCGCTGTTGGCATCGGCGAGTACCTTTGCATTTTTATACTGATGATTGTCTGTGACATTGGGAGACGGAATTATAACCGCCGCCTTTCCCATTGCGGAAACCTCTGACATTGTCATCGCACCCGCCCTGCATACAAGAACATCGGCGGCACTCATAAGAGATGGCATATTATAAATATACTCCCTTACAACGACGTTTCCCTTGCGAAGCTCACCTTTTTGTGTTTCAGTGTAGCCTCTTTTAAGAAGTCGTTCTTTAGTGTCCTCATAATATATCTTTCCTGTTGCATGGATATGAAACACTTTGGCGTTTTCGGAAAAACGTTCGATCACTTCAATGCTTGTTTCATTAACCCTGCGTGCACCGAGGCTGCCACCATAGGAGAGAATCACGGGGGTATCATCGTCGACGCCAAGTTGTGCTCTGGCTGAAATTCTGTCAGCACGCAACATTTCGTCTTTTATAGGATTACCTGTGAGAACAACCTTGCTTTCGGGAAAATACCTTCTTGCCGCCTCAAAGCTTATCATAACTTTGTCAACATATTTTGCAAGCATCTTATTTGTTACTCCTGCAAAAGCGTTTTGCTCGTGTACGGCTGTGGGTATTTTCATTTGTGCTGCAGCCTTAAGAACAGGCCAGCATACATATCCGCCCGTGCCAATCACAACGTCGGGCTTAAACTCTTTAATAATCTTTTTGGCTTCAAATACAGATGTAACCGCTTCCTTGAGTGCAACAAAGGTTTCTGCGCAAAGCTTACGCTTAAAGCCTCTGACGTTTACAAGGTGAAGCTTATATCCCTCCCTGGGCACAAGCGTTGTTTCAAGTCCACGGGAAGTTCCGATAAACTCAATTACCGCCTCAGGATGCTTTTCCTTGATTTTTGCCGCTATTGCAAGAGCCGGATTTATGTGACCGCCCGTGCCGCCGCCGCTGAGAAGAACTCTCACACTTTGTCCCCCCTTTCAAAGGTCAAATTCAATGAAGATTTGTTTTACGGTCTGATATATTCTGACCGTTAATTCTTGAAGCACCGTTTTGCGCATTTCCCTGTTGTTTTACAGACTTTTGATTTGTGTTTCTTTTAACCTGTTGAGGTGCATTACTTTGCGCAGGTTGAACTCTTGCTTGCGTTCTTTCTGAAGATGCCCTCTTAATTGCACCTTGCATTCTTAACTGTGAAGGCTGACGCTTATCAACAAGTGAATCTCGCGAAATACTTAAAATAACACCCATTTCCGCCATGAGAACAAGCATTGACGAGCCACCATAGCTGAAGAAAGGCAAGGAAATACCGGTACTTGGAAGCATATTCGTGACAACAAAAAGGTTAAGAATTGCCTGAATTGCAATCTGCAAAATTACTCCAAGAGCGAGAAGCCTTGAAAAACGGTCAACTGCTTTCATAGCAATTGTAATGCCTCTGTAAATGAGCACGACATAAAGAATGATAACGGCAACAGCTCCGACAAAACCAAATTCCTCGCAGAAAACAGGGAAAATGTAGTCATTTTGAGGCTCGGGGATGTAAAGCTGCTTCTGATTACTGTTTCCGAGACCGACTCCAAAAAGACCGCCTGCGGAAATTGCGTAAAGTGCCTGAGCAGGCTGCCAACCTTTTCCGTCCATAAAGTCAAACGGATTAAACCAAACCTCAAATCTTGCTCTTACATGAGAGAAAGTTGCGGCAATAACAAGAATTCCTGCTGCGGCAAGAATTGCCGCAAAACCGAAGTATCTCCATCTTGTTTCGCCTATGAACATCATAACAAGAACAAGACCTGCGATAATAATAAGACCTGAATTGTGAGGCTGAAAATACATTACGATGCCGCTTACAGCAATTACACCGATATAAGGCAAAATACCGTAAACAAAAGAAGTGTGTTTATCATCGGACATGATTTTATCTCGTTTTTTGCAAATATAGTCCGACAGCAACAGAATTACCGCAAATTTATAAACTTCAGACGGCTGGAACTGTCCAAGTCCGGGAATAACAAGCCATCTTTTCGCACCGTTAACAGTGGGGGCAATGTTTTCAGGCGCAAAAATTACCACAATCATCAAGCCAAGGCTGACAAGAAAAAGTGTATATGAGAATTTTCTTACAATGTTGACATCAACGAAAGAAACGAAGAGCATGACAAATGCGCCGGCGAAAGCCCATATGAGCTGTTTTCTTGCATAAAAATAGCTATCGCCCTTTTCAAATTCCCTTGCATATGAATAGCTTGCGCTGAAAACCATGATTGTTCCAATTGCAACTATTACAAGCACAAGTGCAAAGAAAAGATAGTCCATGTTGCCTTTAACTCTGTAAATGCCTGCAACACTCGGGTCATTGCTTCTGTTTCTTAAAGAAAATCTTTTAAGCAAATTCACGTTTCTTGTCCCCTTTCAAATATTTCAAGCCAAATATCCAATACAGATTACTGCTGCCATTATTGCAGTGACAAGCGAAAACACTGTCACAATTTTGATTTCTCCCCAACCGCACATTTCAAAATGGTGGTGGATAGGTGTCATTTTGAACACTCTCTTTTTGGTGAGCTTATAAACTGTCACCTGAATCATAACAGAAAGAGCTTCAATTATGTATATTATTCCCACTCCGAGCAGAATAATCGGCTTATTTATCCAAAAAGCAAGGCATACAAGTGCACCGCCAAGGAAAAGCGAGCCTGTGTCGCCCATGAAAACTCTTGCAGGGTGAAAATTATACACAAGAAAGCCAAACATTCCGCCGATTATTGCGCCGCAAAGTATGAGGAGTGTTGCATCATCATAGTCACAATAAAGCTTATATGACACAACCGACAAAAATGCTGTCGCCATAAGCGTTACCGAGGAAGCAAGTCCGTCAATTCCGTCTGTGAGATTAACGGCATTCACAAAGAAAACAATGCCAAGAATTGCAAGCGGATAATAAAGGATTCCAAGCTCAAGATTGAAGTCGGTAAACGGAATGTCAACACTTGTTGAAAGCTTACCAAGGTATCCGAGACCAACAAGGTAAAGAGCCGCCGAAACAAGCTGAAGAAGCATTTTCTGATTAGCTGAAAGACCCTTATTCTGCTTTTTGAAAAACTTAACATAGTCGTCGATAAATCCTGTTAGTCCACAGAGAAGCATGAATGCAACATTGACGATAAGCATTTTAAGCTCATTCTCAAATTTCGATGCTTCAAAAACACCGACTGTGAAAACAACAGTGCATATTGCAATTATAAAGAACAAGCCGCCCATTGTGGGAGTGCCCTCTTTTGACTTATGCCAGCGAGGACCAATGTCAAGAATCTTCTGTCCCATTTTAACGCTCTTTAGCACAGGGATCAAGAATCTTCCAAGTACTGCCGTTATTACAAACGACAAAAGCAAACTGATTATAAACTTGCTTATCATAAAAGCACCTTCTTTTAATTTTGATTAAAGTCAACCTTGAAAAATTGAATCAATCGGAAACATCCTGGTGAAGAAAATCAACTGTGACAATTGTTCCGGGTCTTGCAGAAGAACCTCCGACAGGAGATTGCTTATATGCAACAGCACCGCCGATTGTGTCTGCGTGAGCACCGGAAATGCTTATATTAAGTCCTGCATTTACAAGAGCTTTATTTGCCTGTGCGGCACTCATGCCGGTAACATCGGGGACGGTTACATCATCGGAGGGAGTTGCATCACCTGTGTAAAGCACAACAACGCCGCCCTTTGTTATAACGCTTCCTTCCTTTGGATACTGTTCTGTTACAGAGCCGCCATTACCCATGATTTTTGCTTTAAGTCCCATGGTTTCAAGACTTTCTCTGACTTCCTTGAGAGCCTGTCCTCTGTAATTGAGAACGGTTACGTCATTTGCAGAAGATGTGTCTTCCGTGGGTTCGACGCCAAGGTAAGGGAGTACGTCAGAAAGAATCGAGCCGACAACAGGTGCGGCAATAGTTCCACCGTAATAGCTGTCACCATAAGGCTCGTCGATAACTACAAGAACTGCAACTTCCGGATTCTCCGCAGGAGCAAAGGCAACGCAAGATCCGATATAAAGGTCTTCTTCGCCCGATTCGGGATTTACTTTATCTCGCTTCTGTGATGTACCTGTTTTTGCTGCAACAGAATAGCCTCTGACATATGCATTTTTGGTTGAGCCAACAGTTATTCCGTTTGCGAGATAACGCATGATTTTCTCCGAGGTTGCCTCTGAACAAACTGTTCTCAAAACCTCCGGCTCAAAGCTCTCAATTGTGTTACCCTCGTCGTCGACAAGCTTTTTTACAATGTGAGGCTTCATGAGTTTTCCTCCGTTTGCAACAGAGGACACAGCCGAGAGAAGAGAAACAGGCGTTACCTTAAAGGTCTGTCCGAAAGAGTAAACTGCAAGTTCAACTTCATTGAAGGAGGACATTGTGGTGTGATAGATAGGTCTTGCTTCTGCGGGAAGGTCGATGTTTGTCTTTTCGGTAAGTCCGAAAAGTTCAAAGTAGTTATAAAACCGAGATCTGCCAAGTCTTTTAGCAAGAGTCATAAAGACAGGGTTACATGAATTCTGAAGTCCCTGTTCAAAGCTTTCAACACCGTGTCCATACACGTTGTGACAGTGAATAAGTCTGTCGGCAACCTGAACTTCACCGGTACAGTTAAATGTTTCGGTTTCAGAAACAAGTCCTTCTTCAAGAGCCATTGCGGATGTGATAATTTTGAACGTGGAACCCGGCTCATAGCTTTCGCCAACGCCTTTATTTGTCCACATATTCATCATAAGTTCATTCTGATATTCTTCAATCGTGAGAACTTTATTCGCTCCGGTAAACTTGGGCTGAAGTCGTTCGGGATCGGTTGCGGCAAGATTCAGCTTGTTAATGGAAAGGTTATCAAGAGTTGAGGGGGAATTGGGATCGTAATCGGGTTTTGTTGACATTCCGAGGATTTCTCCGGTATTAACGTCCATAACAATTCCGAGAACTCTGTTTTTTGCCTGTGTATCAACAAGTGCCGCTTCAAGATTCTTTTCGATAAACGCCTGAATATTCTTATCAATTGTCAGAACAACGTTGCTTCCGCTTTGGGAATCAATATAGCTTTCATATTTAAACGGCATATCGTCACCGCTTGCATTTCTTGCAGTTACAATTCTTCCGGGTACGCCTTTAAGATACTTGTTATACTCGGCTTCAATGCCATATGCGCCGTCACCGTCATAATTTGTAAATCCAAGGACGTGGGAAGCAAGATGTCCCTCGGGGTAGTAACGAAGTGTGTCCTCCTCAAGATGCACGCCCTGTTTTATCTCTTCTTGTTCAAGGAAACGTCTTACGTTGTCAGCAGTGTTGCGGTCAACTCTGCGCTTAATAACTTCGTATTGGCTGTTAACCTTTTCCATACGCTGATAAATGAGTGTCTTTTCAACGCCGAGGATGCCGGAAAGACCTTCTGCGATTTTTCTCCGGTCTTTCTGTTCTATTGTTTTGGGTGAAAGAAACACGTTCTCAACCGTTTGGTTAACTGCAAGCTCGGACATATTTCTATCATATATTATACCACGCTTTGCACCGATTGTCAACTCTCTTGTGTACTGATTATATGCTCCTTCACGATATCCGTCTGCGTCAATAATCTGAAGCCAGAACAGCCTTGCGATTATTGCAACAACTGCCGCAAGCATAACCGTGACAATTATATGTATTCTGAAGTTACTGCCTGTGAAATAATTTTT
>JAZQKV010000041.1:0-16842 GCA_045542335.1 Eubacteriales bacterium | reverse complement strand
ATATCATATCTCTTTGCATCAAAGAAGAAGTTGTTGATAAGAGTTTCAGCACTTTCAACAAGGGGAGGATCACCCGGACGGAGCTTTCTGTAAATCTCCTTGAGAGCTTCCTCGCGCTCGGTTGTGCTGTTCTTGATAGCCTCGGATTCGGTGATGTCCTTCTTAAGAGTTTCGGTAATCTTAGGGTCGTCGCCGAACATGGAGATAATCTCATTTCCGCTGCCAACTCCAAGAGCCTTGAGAAGAACTGTCACAGGAAGCTTTCTGTTCTTATCGATTCTTACATAGAAAATATCGTTTGCATCTGTTTCGTATTCAAGCCACGCACCTCTGTAAGGGATAACCGTAGCAGTAAATACCTTTTTATCGGACTTATCAATTGCCGAATCATAATAGATACCGGGAGAACGTACAAGCTGGGAAACTATAACTCTCTCGGCACCGTTGATAACAAACGTACCCGTGTCGGTCATAAGGGGGAAATCTCCCATAAAGACCTCCGAGTCGCTGATTTCACCGGTCTGACGGTTGGTGAGGCGAACTCTCACCTTAAGAGGAGCTGCATAGTTTGCATCTCTCTCCTTGCATTCCTCGACGGGATACTTGGGGTTTTCATCGAGGGAGTAGTCGATAAATTCAATGTTGAGGTTGCCGGAATAGTCAACAAGAGGAGACACATCCCTGAGTACCTCGGGAAGTCCCTGCTCAATAAACCACTTGTAGGACTCCTTTTGCACCTCGATGAGGTTCGGCATTTCAATCAGTTCATTGATCTTTGAAAAGCTCTGTCTGACTGTTTTGCCAAGTTGAACCGGTTTCACCATGTTTGCAATCACTCTCCTTAAAATTTTACCACATCTTGTAAACGGCATCCGTTTCCCGGTCGTCTGCCGCACTGAAAACGATGGTCATTTTGCACGGAATATCTGCACTTTCACGTCTTACTTCCTCTTTTATAAGGTGAAAGACCTAAAAGTTTACATTTCGTACAATGTTATTTTTCATTTGAAAAAAGCAATCTGACCCCCAAAAAGGGGATTTTTATGCATTATAATTCAATTTACATTTATACCACAAACAAAGGATTTTGTCAAGGATATTATCCCTTTGTTTACTATTTTTTTACATTCGCCCGAATTTTTGTACAGAATGACCGTAAAACATCATTTATTTGTATAAACAGCGCCATTTCTGAACTTTCCGGGAGAAATTCCTTTCACAGAAGCAAACACCTTTGAAAAATAATAGATGTCGGAATACCCGACCTTTTGCGCAATATCACATATTTTCTCCTCGGTATCCAGCAAAAGAGATGCTGCCGCAGATACTCTCACACTATTTATATACCTAGAAGGCTTTTGATGAAGAAAGCTGTGGAACAATCGCGAAATATATGACTGCGACATACCGAATTTTTCCGAAAGTATGCCGAGATTCAGCTCGCCTGTGTAATTCTCTCCGATGTATTCAACAATTTCCGCAAGCTTCTTTGGAAACCTCTTCACCACTCTTTTTGCGCCAAGCTCAACCAGTATCTCTCTGACACAGTTATCAAGCCTCAGTTTATCGGAAAAGTCAAATTCCGGGTGTAATGTCAAAGCGTTTTCAAATATCCCATTTACCTTTGTGAGCACATCTTTTGAATATATGGGTATGGTTATATGCGAAGTGTAATCTGTGTCAAAGCTGTACGCAATGTCTCCGATGTGGATATCCGTGTGCCTGACCGCCGCCACTGTTTCAGGCGTCTTTATTTCGCTTTGCGCCTCAAGTCTTTCGTCAATTCCAAAGTGAAAGAAATAATATCTGAAGTTTTCTCCCTCCATGGGACGGTAAAATGTTCCTTTGGGAATAAGCGCAACATCTCCCCTGCCGATTCTGTATGTTTCACCGCCTATATTCATATTGACAAACCCATCGGTGCAATACAGTACAATATGCTGTCCCGTCGTTCTGCCGTTGTGCCACGCACCCGTCTTTTGCAAAACTCTTCCGAATGAAACAGCTTTTACGGAATTATCGAGGTTAAATATGACAACCACCAACACCACTCCTTTCGCAATTTTATTATATCACTTCTTTATTAATAATTCAATATAGTACAAAAAAGGCAACTATGCTCCATTGAAATTATCTGTTTTAAGTGATATAATACTGTTATATTTCAAAAAGGAGATACACCCATGATTTACAACATCAAAGACTACGGGGCAATCCCCGACGGAAAAACTTTAAATACAAATGCTATCCAAGCCGCCATTGATACCTGCTCAAAAGATGGCGGTGGACGTGTACTCATTGAAAACGGAGTATATATGACAGGCTCTATCGAGCTTTTCTCAAATGTTGAGCTTCACATATCGGCAAACGCCACGCTACTCGGCTCACCAAGCTGTGAAGATTATCCCGAAAAGGAAAATCCCCGTCACGTCAAATCCGAAAAGCTTCCGAGGTGGCGTAACGCCTGCCTTATCCGTGCTGACGAAGCGAAAAACGTTTCCATTACGGGAATGGGTAAAATTGACTGCAACGGAACATACTTTGTCAATCCCGTCAGCACAATGGGCGGTTGGAAATACACCCGCATACCCGGTCCCACTCCTCCGAGAATCATATTCTTTGCAGGGTGCAAAAACGTAAAACTGGAAGACTTCACTGTTGTAAACCAGCCTGCAGGGTGGTGCTGTTGGATAACCGATTGCGAATATGTCACCTGTGATAAGCTGAAAATCAACTCGGATGTGCAATACCCCAACAATGATGGGATACATATAAATTCCTCCCGCAATGTTACGGTCTCAAACTGCGACATTACCTGTGGTGACGACTGCATTGTTGTGCGTGCAAACAACTCTGCCCTTGCAGAGAATAAAGTCTGCGAAAAGATAACGGTTACAAACTGCAACCTCACAAGCTACTCGGGCGGAATCCGTGTGGGCTGGTGTTGCGACGGAGTAATCCGCAAGTGCACCTTTTCAAATATTGTAATGACCGACACCACCGTTGGAATAGATATACGTCTGCCGGGAATGAAATACAACCCGGAGCAACCATGGACAGCCGATATCGGCAGAGAAGAAACACTCATTGAAAATCTGGCATTCAACAACATAATAATGGAAAACATTTTTTCAGAGCCGGTAAAACTCTGGATTTCATCCGATACGGAAAATTGCCGTGTCAATGCATTCCGGAATCTTTATTTTTCAAATATTCACGCAAAATCCCCCCAGGGAATCCTCATTGAAGGCAGGCCCGAAAATATAATTGAAAACATAAGGTTTTCCGATTGCACCTTTACCGAAATTGATTACTCGGTCTTTTCGGACAAAGAGTATCATGGTGCTTCCAAAGCAGCTTATAGCCACGGTTCTTTTCCCCTCATAAAGCACAGCGACAGGGTTGTTTTCAACAACGTGGAGTTTATGTGTAAGAGCTAAAACGTTTCCTTCAGAATACATTGTTATAAAAAGAGAAACAAAAACCTCAACACTACGACATATTCTTCCTTTATAATGTTTTCATGACAAAACTTTTGCGAAAGGATACATAATATGAGCTCACCCGTCCCCTTTTCCCCTGTCCCCGATTCACGCTGCGGTCTTTGTTGCACAGGCTGTCAGTTCAAAGAGCCTTTCAGTTGCGGCGGCTGTATCCCCACAAACGGCCATCCGTTTCACGGAGAATGTCCCATTGCCGTATGCTGTCAGAACAAAGGCTTTGAGCATTGCGGAATGTGTCCCGATATTCCCTGCAAGCTTCTCACGGAATATTCCTGCGACCCCGAACACGGCGATGACCCGGCAGGTGCAAGAATAGAACAGTGCAAACGCTGGAGCTTGCAGACAAAATAAGCTTTACATAAAGGAAGAAAGTGTCATGACACCAAAACTTATATTTTTCAATAACGCAAAACTTCTTGAAGGTCCTTGCTGGGACGCAAAAAACAATCTTCTCTACTTTGTATCAATCCGAGGCAACACAATCTTTGCTCTCAATCCCGATACAGGTCGTATAAACTCTTACGCCACAGGCGGAGCTGTTGGCTGTGCGGTGATATGCGCCGACGGAAACATTCTTGAAGCTGAAAAAGATGGCATTTTCAGGATAAATCCGACCACTTTTGAAAAAAACTACGTTGCCCACGCATACACCGACAGCCGTATGCGGTACAATGACGGCAAGCTCGACCCTGTGGGACGTTTTCTTGTTGGTACAATGGGCGACAGCGAACGCATGGAAGGACACGGAAAGCTGTATTCAATGGAAGCCGACGGCACGATAAAGATTATTGAGGAGAATACCACCACATCAAACGGCATAGGATTCAGCCCCGACAATACGCAAATGTATTTTATAGACACGCCTCAGAGAAAGGTTTGGGCGTATGACTACGACCTCTCCACGGGAAATGCCTCAAACCGTCGCACACTTATTGATTTTGACATCACCTGCGAGCCGGGAAATCCCGACGGAATGTGCGTTGCCCCCGACGGCTCACTGTACGTTGCCGAATGGGGCGGCTCAAGAGTGGCACATTTTGATGCAGCAAGCGGCGAAAAGCTCGGAGAAATTCTTTTCCCCTGCAAAAACGTCACCTCATGTTGTTTTGGTGGAGAAAACATGGAAAAGCTGTTTGTCACAACGGCGAATGACGGTGAAAGCCCTTTGGGTGGTGGCCTTTTTGTTGTTGATTTTTAAGAGTAATCTGACAAAAATTGAATAGCAAATTTTTCGGGAACGTCTGCATTTAGTGCTACGACGTTCCTTTTTTACGTATATATTTCAAATAGCACAAATATTTCTCAGGACGCAGCAATCAAAAAAGCCTGCCAACCTGTTTTGTTAAAACTGCCGAAGTTTTGCCGGATTTGTTGTACAAAACCTCCAAATACATCAGTTTAAAGAAAGCATTTAGGTATTTTTGGCGTGCTTGATCTTGAGAAAAGTATAGAATTGTACATTTTAACATGTAAATTATCCGATTTAATCTCCTTGACAATCTGACAGTTTTATTGTATAATACAATTGTGCAAAAAAGCAGAAATGCTTATAAAGAAAGGAAAAAAACATGAAAAAGCAACAAGTAATCAAATGGATAACCCGCGGCATTGCACTTCTTTTTGCTCTGCTCATGATTCTCACCTCCGTTCTCTATGTGGCTTCCGCAGCTGATGCGACCACAATAGACTATGGCGAAATCTTTGGTGACGGTCACATTCTGTTTGTTGACGAAAAAGGTTCGGAGGACAACGACGGTCTTACTCCCGAAACCCCTCTCAACTCCATTCAGCTTGCCCTTGACTACATGGGTTCCGACGGTGGTACAATCGTTATCGTGGATTACATCACTCTCGGAGAAAAGGGTATTGCATGGCCTGCTAATGAGGATGCAGGTATGCAGACAGTCACACTTACAGGTCTTGACGAAGAATCCACCCTCAGCTGGAACCGTTCTCTCAACCCCAACGGACCTGTTACAATCGAATACCTCAATATCGTTGTAGACAGAGCTTATGCTTACCTCAACGCAAGAGGTCACAAGCTCGTACTCGGTTACGGACTCAATGTCACCAAGGGTGAAGGCGTAAATTGCCTTATGTGTGTCCGCGGTGGCGGTGACACAAACTTCGACGTTGACGGTGACACGGATGTGACAGTTTACAGCGGAGCTTATTCCTCCTTCTGCGGAGGTTCCCGTAACGGTTATATCCACGGTGACACCCACATCACCATTTACGGCGGTACTTTCGCAAACGTTTTCGGCGGCAACAACAACGGCTCCGAGGAGGACGCAAAGAATATCAAAAACGTTATGGGCAACAGCTACATCACCATTTACGGCGGTACATTCACAGGTCTCAGAGGTCACGACTTCAACAGCCTTGTTGAAGGCACACGTTACCTCGATGTATCTCACTATCCCGAAACAATAAACCCTGCATGGCTTGAGAATTTCGACGAAGTTAAGCCTTATAACCCCACACTTGCCGACAAAAAGCCTGAAATCAAGATTACATCCGAGGGTTCTTTCATCAACGGCTACACCGACGGCACTTTCAAGCCTCAGAATCAGATCACAAGAGCAGAGGCGATGACCATCGTTTCCCGCCTTCTCGCAAAGGACGAGGACATCAAGGGTAAATACACTGTTGCTTACAGCGACGTTGCAAAGGATGCATGGTATTATTCCAATGTTGCTTTCCTTTCCAACCTCGGCGTGATTGACTTCCTCAATCTCAGAAACAAGGTAAACCCCACAAAGGCAATCACAAGGCAAGAGGTTTGTCAGCTCATTTACAACCTCGGTGGTGTTGACTCCGTCAAAATACCTGCAAAGGGTTTTTCGGATCTTAGTGCAAGAACCTACAACGAGGCAATTTACGCTCTCAGCGGTTCCGGCATCGTAAACGGTTACACCGACGGCACATTCAAGCCCCTTGGCACAATCACAAGAGCCGAATTCGTTACAATCATCGACAGATTCCTCGGCAGAACAATTGTTGAGGCGAATGCGGATACGGCAAACAAGTTCAACGACATTTCTTCACATTGGGCAAAGAATTATATCATAGCCGCTTCCTCCGAAAAGGCAGTTAACGGCAAGGAAATCTGGACAGTATCAAAGGATGTCGGCAAGAAGTTTGAGCTTTCCGCAGAGGCTGATACCGCAGAAGAATACATCAAAGAACTCAATGCAGCCGCTCAGACTCTCACAACTGATGCAATTCAAGAGGGTATCCAGCTTGTTGCCGACAAGAGAATCGGAGAAATCAGAAGCACCTCTTCCATCACAATTCCCGAAGGAGCAAACGTTTACTACGTTTCTGCCGACGGCGATGATGCAAACGACGGTCTCACACCCGAAACTCCAATTAAAACCCTTTCAAAGCTCAATACACTCGGCATAAGAATCGGCTCTTATGTTCTTTTCAGACGTGGTGACACATTCAGAGGTCAGATCATAACAAGAAGCGGCGTAACATATTCCGCTTATGGCGAAGGTGCAAAACCCAACATTTACGGTTGGGACAAGAACTCCGCCGATCCTGCACTCTGGTCAAAGACAGATACGCCAAATGTTTGGGTGTATGCAGAAACAGTTGAACAGGATGTGGGAAACATCATTTTCAATGGTGAAACGCACACAAGAAAGGTTATCCGTTCCGAAGAAAAGGACGGCAAGAAGCTCGACTATCGTGTAAACCGTGAATTCAATGACTATCACGACCTTGTTGATGACCTCACCTTCTTCCACGACATCAAGGGAGACAAAAAGGTTTACCTCGTATGTAAAGCAGGCAACCCCGGTGAAGTGTATGACGAAATTGAAATGGCAAAGAAGGTTCACGTCATTAACAACGGAAGCCGAAACAATGTACACATTGACAACCTCTGCGTGAAGTATGGCGGCGCACACGGCATCAGCGCAGGAAACTGCAAGGGTCTTACAGTTACAAACTGTGAATTCGCATGGATTGGCGGCTCTATCCAGACGGAAATCGGTGCATACAACAGAACATGGCCTACGCCCTACGGAAATGCTGTTGAAGTGTATGGTGAGGCTGTTGACTACACAATCGACAACTGCTACATCTGGCAGGTATACGATGCAGGCGTAACCCATCAGGGAAACAGTAGCGGTAACCTTGCGGTAAGCAATGTAAGATACACTAACAACGTTATCGAAAAGTGTGTGTATGCAGTTGAGATTTTCTACGGTGAAGCGGCAGAGGGAAGCAACCTTACAAGAAGCATGGACGGCGTTTATATTGAGAACAACCTGCTCAGAATGGGCGGCGGATTTGGTCACGAACAGCGTCCCGACACAGGTGTTACCGCACTTATCAGAAACGGCGGCATTCTCAACAATACCACCAACTACAAGGTTACAAACAACGTGTTTGACCGCAGCAAGAACCGCATTGTGACCGCAGGTGCAGATGGTGGAAGCAAGGCAGTTTACACCGACAACCTCTATGTTCAGAAGCTTGATGCAACCTATTGTACACGTTACGGTAAAACCTTTACGGCGGATGCAAATATCAAGCGTGATCTTGAAGCATTCCCCGAAGAAATCGGCGGCACATTCGTGCTCGTTCCTGAATACGGATATTAAGTATAACGCCGCAAAACACTAATAGATAACTTTAAGTAAAATAAAAGCTTGCATCAAAAAGGACCGGTCCATAACTGGATCGGTCCTTTACTGTTAATGCCGGAAAAACTATCGGCGAGCTATCAGACAAAGCTTTTGGCAATTTCACCCACAATTGATTACATACCCGGATTTGAGCTTAAATAACTCAGGATATACGCTCTGAAATATGCAGGATCCCGACGAATCTTTTCAAGAGCCGCTTCGGCACGGGAAAAATCATCGTAGAAAACAGAAGTCTTAAAGCGTTGCTTGCCGTGGAGGGTGTATGTGAAACTCACAACGCAACCGCCGTCCTCATCTGACGGTAAAAGCTCTGCGGTGTACTCCTTGCCTTCCACAATGCGCTCGTATTCTGATTTTGCAACGGCAAGAATCTTGCCAAGATCAATAAACCTCAGGCTTTCCCCTGCCCCTGCGGCAACTGCGCTTCCTTTTTCCGTGACACAAAAAAGCTTCACTCCGTCACGTTCATAAAGGCTGACAAGGTCTGACTCCGAAAGTTCGGCTACAAGGTCAAGAAATTCCATGTTTGCCATTTTTGTGCTTGACAGAATGATTTGTGCGGCACTGTCAAAATCCGTTTCTGCATCAAACGAATCGGCGATTGCAAGTATGAGCATTTTTGCATCGAGCTTGTTGAATGTTGCCATAAATATCTCCTTGGTGATGTTACTTTATGAAAAAAGTTTTTTGTAAATTTAATATATCACAAAAGCATTTTTTAATAAAGGCACATCAAGTAAATTTTTGTAGACTTTGTTTTCACATCTTTTTTCGCCAACATTTGTCAAATTGTTGTGCAATACCACCAAAATCAGGGGGGTGCGTTTTGGAGAAATTGAAGAATTTATCTGTTATTTTGTAAAAGCTATTGACAAATCGGAAAATATTTGTTATAATGGTTATCAGTGAATTTGTAAACGTATCACGGAGTGTCAATGACTGCTGAATCACCAAGACTTTTTCCCGACAATTCGAATATGGGTGACTTTGAAAAGACCCCCGAACAGCTTCTTTTGGAGTTTCGGGACGGAAACAGAGAGGTCTTTGACGTCATTGCAGGAAAGTATAAAGGTCTGGTTGCAAAAATTGCGGCAAGCTTTGACAGAGGCTGTGGAAACTTCGACGATCTTTATCAGGAGGGGCTTATTGCTCTTTACAGGGCGGTTTGCGCTTACAAGGTTGGAAGCGAAGCTTTTTCATCATATGCTTCAAAAAGCATCCGCAACAGCATGATTTCCTGGACACGGGTCAATGCCAACAAGGTGATTGGCAACGTTTCCATTGACGAGCTTCCCGAAACGCTTCTTTCAGGGACTCACGAGAGCAGTCCGGAGGAAATCTTCCTTTCCGAGCAATTTCGTGCCGAACTGAAAAAACGTGCCATGGAGCATCTTTCAGACTATGAGCGCTGTGTTTTTCTTTTGTATTTGCAGGAGATGACGGCGGCGGAGATGGCTGAATGTCTTGGTAAGAGCAAAAAATCGGTTGAGAATGCTCTTTCAAGAATTAAGGCGAAGCTTACAGCGGTGGGTGCGTAGGATAGCAGCATTTGTTGAAGGCTCACGGAGGTTTATTTATTTGCTCTTTATGCCCGGGTTAAAACACTGCGGTGTCCGAAAGTGGACACTGTCATGCAGGTTATCACTGTGTGAGGGCAAAATATTTTATAATTATCCAAAGCGAGGGAAAATCAGATGTACGAAAACAAGACATTGGTATGCAAGGACTGTGGCAAAGAATTTGTATTCACAGCAGGCGAACAGGAATTTTACGCTTCCAGAGGCTTCCAGAACGAGCCCCAGAGATGCAAGGAGTGCCGTGATGCAAGAAAGCTTGCAGCAAAGGGACCCAGAGAAATGTTCACAACAACTTGCGCAGAGTGCGGCAAGGAAGCAAAGGTTCCTTTCCAGCCCAGCAACGACAGACCCGTTTACTGCAGCGAGTGCTTCGCAGCAAAGAGAGAGGCTGAATAATTAGTTATTCGACTTTTCGGCATCATAGTTAATACGAAGGTTAGGTCTCTCCATGCCGGTGTCTTTTAGTGATAACATGAAAGACTTGTTTAGGTTAGGCTCCTCATTCGGTGCTACTATGGTAATTTGGCGTATTTGGATACGTCCTTAAGATATGGCGGTATGCGGCTCTGGCGGTATACCGTCATTTCTTTTTGCGGTCACATAAGGCTTATGTTATATTTTTACACAAATGCGTTGAAAATGCATATAATTTGGGTGTATAATGTTGTCATAATAAGTTTCGAGGTGTTTATAATGAAAACAACAGCAAAATTATTCTATTTGACATTTCTTTGCATAATCATGGTTTTAATGACGGCTTGCAACAGAGGTGTCATCATTCCGGATGCGGAAAATGACATTTCGGTTGATGTTCAGAGCTTATGTTTTTCGGGAAAAGTTTCTCAACATCCTTTTTATGATTCCGAGCGCATATTCCCCTCCCCTTGCGCAAACGCATTGGTGGAAATTGTTTCCGTGGGACGTGAGCCGGAGTTTTATGCCGGAATGATAACCGATGCAAGCGGTGAATTTGTCTTTGACGGTGTTCCTGCGGGAAATTATGAAATCACGGTTGAAAAGGACGATTATTATTACAACGCTCCTGTTTCCATAAACGCAGGCACGCAAAGTCCTTACAACATTGCAATCAGCTTTAAAGGCGATACTGAGAATCACCGCAAAGTGTTCTACGCAGGCACAAATTCGTCATGTGACCTTAACGCTGACGGCGTAAACGATGTTATTCAGTACGGTATTACCGAGGGTGAATACGGTTGGAAAGAGTGGTCCTTGAAAATTAACGGCAAGGACTTTACGGATATGCTCGACCGTTGTGATTATCCAAGCGAAATGTACAGTGTCATTGATATTGACACAAATGATCCCATTCTTCATCTTGCGCTCAACGATTACGGACCGTCGGACGACTACTCAACGCGCATTTTTGAATATGACGGTCAAACCTTAAAGCGCATCGGATGGATTGAGGGTGTCATTGAAAAGGGAAATATGGGATTTGGGCAAGCAATTTGCTGTGGCGACGGAAGCATAATCACATACACACGGCTTGGTGTTTTGCAGACCTGGCACGCATACGACCGCTGGGTGATGCGTGACGGCGAGCTTGTCCATGACGAGCGAGATTATTTATACGTCATTGATTCTTATGGCGCAAGACTCACAACGCTTTCCGACCTCACCGTTTACCTTTCTCCCGACAAGAACAGCGAAAAGGCAATTATTCCTGTCCGCACGCCTATTCATCTGACACAGACAGACAATGAAAAATGGGTTGCCTGCGAAACGCCCGACTGTCAGAAATATTGGATTCTTCTTGACGAACAAAGATACGGCAATGTCATGAACGGAGATGAGTCGTGGGAAGCGACAGCCATTTTTGATGGCGTGTGCTATGCGGACTGAGCTTGCGCAAGGTTAGTGGGAATTGATAGAGAGTGTTTGCATTGCTCTTGTTTGTGCTTATTATTAAAAGCCTGATTAAATACAAAAAAGTTATGGGTACATCGAAAGAATCGGTGTACCCACTTTTTTACATATTCTTCTAAACGTTAAGGCTGTTTAGCCTGCTGTGTTTCGGGAGTTATTTCGTTGGTTTGCTCTTGAGATTGCTGTGCTTCAGCTTGCTTCTGCGCCTCTTGCTCTGCCTTTTCCTCGGCACGCATTTGCTCAACATATATTCGCTCTATTTCCCTTTTCTCTGCAACGGCTTTCTTTGATTCGTTGACAAGCTCTTTCACACGGCGTTTTGCCTGTGAAAAACTTCTGAAATAGAATGTCGCCACCTCATATTGTGTGTCCATATTATAAAAATATGCTCTGTATTTGTTGACGGAATTTGACAGCTTTTTGATGTCGGCTTCGGTGAGTATTCCGTCAGCAACACGCTCGTTGAGCAAGAGATAAGCGTTGATTGCTCTGGTGGTGTTCTCGTCAAAAACTCCATCTGCAAAGGCTTCGTCCATATTTCCAAGGAATGCAAAATATTTTTCAAAGGCAAGTGCGGCAGTTGAATACTCGCCGGGCTTTATTGAGAGATAAGCGTCATATGTCAATTCAAGCTTCTTGAGTTCTTCGGGGAACTTATAGCGCATCTCGAGAATATCAATCTCAAGGTTTGGAGAAAGGCCTATGTCGTTATAAGAGCGAAGACCTGGAGTGAGAATTTCGGAATCGGTTACGGTAATCATATCTCCGTTCATGAGGTAATATGCCGATTGACCGACTGCCTTGCCGTAGGTTGTTGTGCCGATAAGAAAAGCACCGACATGGTCACGCAGAATCATTGAGAAAAGCTCAGATGCGCTTGCCGTTGCAGGACCGACAAGGATAACGATGTCGCCATAATCCTTGCCTGTGCCGGCACTGAGAATGGGTTCGGGCTTTTCCATGGTTCTTGAATTGAGATAGCAATAAACTTCATTTTCCTTTTCAACAAAGAGATCTGCCATTGCAACAGCTTCGTCGATATAACCGCCGCCGTTTGAGCGAAGGTCAATGATAATGTTTCTTATTCCGAGCTTTCTGATTTGTTCAAGAGCCTGTCTTGTCTCTTCGGCAACACCATGTGCGCCAAAGCTTGAAATTGTGAGAGTTGCGATTTTAAGCTCAAAATCATAGTCAACCGAAACCTGGCTCACCTGAACAGAGCTTTTTACCATAGAAAGCGTCACTCTCTCGCCACCACGTTCAAGAGTGAGAACAAGGGGATTAACCGTGGGAGTGGCTTGTGCCGCATCCTGTGGTGCAGAGTCGGGCGATTGTGTGGGTTGTTGCGCCGCTTGTTCCTCGGCAAGCTTTGCATCGGCAAGGATTGAAGTGAGATATTCAACAGCAAGGCTTATAGTTTGTGTATCTGTGATTTTTCCATTGAGAATCTGTCTGAAGGTTTCGAGAGTCACGGGCTTTTCTTCATCGACCTTCGGAGTGAAGGGATAGTATCTCAATAGTGTATTTACAACGTTATAAGGAAGTCCTTCAACATCAAAGTCGCCGATAGCAACTATTCTGTCGCCGACCTTAACACCGGCTGTATCAGCACCGCTTCCGGGGATAACGCTGATTATATATGTGCCTTTCTTTTCGCCAAAGCCAAGTTTTTTTCTTTCAAGTTCATCCGGGTCACCCATTGTTATTCCGTAATATGTGCCGGTTGAATCAAGGAATCCGGAATCAGAATCGTAATAGTTGCTATACTTATCCATGGTGGAAAGAAGCGTGCTTAAAAACATTTTGAAAAGATAGGGATTATCCGCAAGAAGTTTTCTCAGAAAAGCGTCATATAGCTCCTCGGTTGTAAAGTTATAAAGGTGAGTTGACTGATAAAGCTCGGCAATTTCCTCGAAAGCGTCATAATTGTAATGGGATATGTAGTCATAGTAATTGGGTTTGTACCCTGCCTGACTTCCGTCCTTTACATTTTCATCATAGCGCACGGATTCATCCTGAATTTCTTCTTCGGGAAATTCACTTCCGTTAAGTTCAGGGTCAAAGTATTCGGCATCTGCTTCGGGAGAACTCTCCTCTGTTGCTTCAGGGATTCCGTCCGGGAAAATAAGCGGTATGGACTTTGCCGCTGCCGCTTGCGAAAACAACATTGCAAGCGCAAGAATCATGACAAAAATCCTTGAAATGTTTGTTTTAATTTTCATGCTTTTCACCTCGTTTATTATTTTCGATTGGTTTGATTTCAAACTCAACGTTTGCCTCCTCGCAAACGCCGCCGGGGGTTCTTATTGTATAACAAAGGGTAATCAGATAGCCGTCAAGGTGTACTTTCTCAGAGTCATCGGCAGTGTCGGCGTCATTGTTTTCGTTATCAATTCCGTTAAGTTCCTCATCGTCTGCCGTAAAAATGTTGTCGGCATCATGGATATTGCCGGTGTCGTGTGTGTGTTCACCAAAGTTCCCGGAAATCTTTCCGTTTGAAATGAGCTTTACGCTTATGCCGTGGGTGTGAACATAGAGTGGCATCGGAGAAGAATAGCTTCCGTCACCCAAACGGGAAGCATCGTTTCCGTTATATGCTGCAAAAACTCCGTTTTCTGCAAAACGAAGAACAACTCTGTCGGAATATCCAAAGGAAAACTCAACGCTTCCGTCGGGGTAAAGCGTCAGCATACTATTAACCTCCGGCGCATAGCATATTGTCACGGGGTCATCCTTTTTCCATGCAGGACCAACACTTCCCACAAGCGAGACCTCATAATTTTCATAAATGCCCTCTCTGTGAAAAAGGTTATTGTTGTCAATGCAAAGATAAGGTTCAAATCCAAAAGTGTCATATGCGTCGTCCCCCACAAACACCACTTCGTCGCCATACTCATTAGACGGAGAAAGGACTGTTGGAACATACAGGGGACTTCTCTTTATTTCATCATCAAAAAAGCTGTAATGTGAAACGCCGTAAATCTCTGACATAAAGCCATCGACAATATGATGCTTTCCTTTGATTGAAATGTTTACATCATATCTCAGATTCTCAAGCACATTTTCAACAAAGCTTTTTACATTTTCAACCGTATATGTTGATTGGAAATCCATTTTTCTCCGCCCCCTTTCAGCCGTATCTTTTATAATGATAACACAAATGTGACTTTGCTTCAAGTGTTTTTTATGAACCTGTGTGTGTTATTTTTTGCCGTTATCTGATTTTTTGCTGAAATCTGTGTGATTCACACAAAAAAACCGAAGCCACTCCGAATTGGGGTGACTTCGGAAAAATGCTTTTAAGCTTACCGTTCGCTTTGACCGGGAATCTGAATTGTTGAAGTCTGGGATTGTGCCGAAGTGTTTCCAACGTAAAGTCCTGCCGTGTTTGAGGGACCGCTTTCCCTCACCGTTACGATATATCCGTCAACGTTATTTCCCGAAATTGAATACTCGCCATTCTCGGGAACGGGAACCTGGGTCTTGGCTCCGTCGGATTTTTTGTAATAAACCACATACATTGAGCCATCCCAATCGGTCACATACAAAGGATAATCGCAGGGATAGTTTTTAATAAGTGTTATGTATTCCTCAAGGGTTTTGCCGGTTGTATAGAGGTAATATGCGTGGGGAACGCCGACGTATCTGTAATGCCAGGGTTCATAATCAACGCCGGTTATGTTTGTTTTTCCGTCGGGATAGCGAAGAACAAAGCCGTATTTATGTGCATTCTGCGCAATCCATGCATACTCGCCGTCGCCGTTGAACTGATGTGTGATCCCCCTGTCTGTATAAATATTGAAGTCCATGGCATAGCCGGAATGATGCTCGGATTCTCCGGGGAGAACGGCGATTTTCTGATCCTGACCAAGCTGTTCAACCTTTTGGTCATATATTCTCTGTTGGTCCTCACTTGAACGGAAACCTGCAGAAATCATTACGTCGCCTTTTTTGGAGACCTCATAAAAGGCATCAAACATTTTGTCAAGCTTCTCAACGGTGCTCTTGTTGAGCTTAACCGTGAAATCCTTTACCTTATAGCTCTTTGTTGCTTTTACATTGTTTATAACAACAAGCTCCTCTGCGGGGACAATGTCAGGAGTGTTATTGAACACGTATTTACTTCCCGAATTTACAAGCACAAGGCTTCCCGAATACATATTCTCTGAGCCAACCTCAAGCTTCTTATAGCCTGCCTTAAGCTCGGGCTCCATTTCCGCCATAAGCTCGTCCATAACGGATTCTCTTTCAACCTCGGGAATATAATCCTGCTCAATTCTTCCGTATGCGACAAAGGTGAAGATAAGCAAAACAAGTGCCGCAACCGCAAGAACTGTTGTGAGATTTACCGTTATTGGTGGCAGTTTGGGGATTTGTGGTGCAGACACAGGTGTTGCATTTGAAACGGGTCTTGAGGTTTGTGCGCCATTTCCGCGTCCTGTGTGAACGCCTGCCCTTTTAGCCTCTGCTTCTGCCCTTGCCTTTGCTTCTGCACGCTGTTTTTCAAGCATATAACGCTGTGCTGCGGTCATGCCCTGCTCGTCAAGCTTTTGTGAAGCTCCGCTTTTATAGGAAGCAGATCTCGGAGCGGTTGCACGCATGGTTGCACCGTTTGTCTTTGATGTCTTTATGGAATCGGGGACTTCGTCATATCCCGTGTAGCCTGTTATATAATTGGTCTTGCCGCTTTGCCTGTTGTTCATACAAACACCGTCCTTTGAACTTTTTGCGACACTTTTACGATCCTATTCTACCAGCAAATTGTGACATAGGTATAAAGACATAGTATTTTTTTATAAAAATTTCGCAGAATTCCGTCTTTTTCAGAAAAAAGGTGATAAAAGTGTTGAAAAAAGCAAAATGATGTGGTATAATATACGCAGAAAGCCCTGCTTCGCAGTGCTTTGGGCTACGCCCCTCCACGCTTTGCGTGGCTGCGTCATTGACGGCTTCGCAAAAATGCTCTTGCGAGCAAGCATTTTTGCTTCATGGTATAATATACGCAGAAAAACCTGCTACACAGTGCTTTAGACTTCGTCCTCCACGCTTTGCGTGGCTGCGTTATTGACGGCTTCGCAAAAATGCCCTTGCGAGCAAGCATTTTTGCTTCATGGTATAATATACGCTGAAAGCCTTGCTACATAGTGCTTTGGACTTCGTCCTCCACGCTTTGCGTGGCTGCGTTATTGACGGCTTCGCAAAAATGCCCTTGCG
>JAZQKV010000040.1:0-28813 GCA_045542335.1 Eubacteriales bacterium | reverse complement strand
ACTCTCTGACGATAACCCTTTGAAAGATTTTTGATAAGCCTGTGCTCAACGTCCTTGATTTTTATTACATTTTCGATTTCATCAATGTGCGCCTTGCGGTTAAGTGTGCACTTTTTGAGGTCATAAACAAAATTGAGATATTCACGAACGGTCATGTCAAGATACAGCGGCGGCTGTTCGGGAAGAAAGCCTATCTTCTTTTTTGCCTCAATGGGATTTTCAAGGACATCAATACCGCATATTTCGCAAGTTCCGCTTGTTGCCGAAAGATAGCCTGTGAGAATATTCATGGTTGTGCTTTTTCCTGCACCGTTGGGTCCGAGAAATCCCATGATTTCCCCATCCTTCACGGTGAAAGAAATATCGTTAACAGCGTAATTTTTGCCGTACTTTTTCACAAGATTGCGTATTTCTATCATTTTGCTTTTCCTTTCAGAGTGATTTAACACTGTCGGATTTGCCCATTTTCAGCTTAAACGAGCAGTTTGCATTTTTACACAAATTATATTTTAACATATTATTGTTAACAGTGCTTGAACATGAGTCAAAAAGTTTGGTGAGTTTTGTGTAAGGCAGGTGAAAAACAGAAAAGGTTGTTAAGCGTTAAAATATTGCACTGTGCACGTATTCTGAAAAAGCTTCACCCTTTCAAAAAGGGCAATTTTAAAGAAAAGCGTCATCTTTGGATTTCCGGAATATCTTTGAAATGTACATGTGAGGGTTGAATAATGCAAAAGGTGTTAAAAAACACATTTTTACCCAAAATCCCTTGACCTGATATGCAAAATATGCTATATTATATAAGGTAGAAAAAGCATTTATCAGAATGAGCTCTGACAAAAAAGAAAGGAAGTTTTTTCCATGAGAATACTTATAATCCGCCACGGTGATCCGTATTACCCCACAGATTCCCTCACAGAGAAGGGGCAGCGGGAAGTTGAGCTTCTCAGCCACAAGCTCATAAACGAGGGTATTTCCGAAATATACGTTTCCCCCCTCGGCAGAGCCAGGCTCACCGCAAAGCCCACCGCTGACAAGCTCGGCATAACGCCTGTTGTGCTCGATTGGCTCCGTGAGTTTCCCGAACTACTTGCCGCTAACAACACTTACAACACGGATTTTTACAAGGACATGAAATCCCCCTGGAATATGCCACCTGAAATGTGGGTAAACGACCCGCTTCTTTATGACGTTAATCATTGGAAAGAAAGCAAACTTCTTGAGGGCAGCAAGATTGTTGAAACATATGAATATGTAACGGGCAAGTTTGACGAATTTATGGCAGAGCATGGGCTTGTGCGTGACGGCGGTCTTTACAACATAACCGGAAAAGCGGACGGAAGCACCGAAACCATTGCCCTGTTCTGTCATTTCGGACTTGGAACATCAGTTATTGCCCATGTGCTGAATATGCCCCTTATTGCCGTGTGGAACTCAGTTTTTCTCCCCACATCGTCCGTCACCACTCTTTATATGGAGCGTCATCTTCAAAGTCGTCCCATTGCTCACGGCATCTTCTGCGGCATCGGCGACACCTCTCACCTGTTTGCAGGAAATGAGCCTGTTTCGTGTTCGGGACTTCACGCAAAGGTGCTTAAATAAGCTGAAAGTCTTTAAAACTAACTCTTTTTTGCTTTATGGCAAGGCAAAATGCAATCCGTTATGGGTTTTCCCTTTTGACAAGCGACAGACAGGGACAAAAACAAAAACAAAAATATAGAGTAACCGAAAAAACTTATAAAAGAACAGGAAATGTAAAAACAAAGTAAACAAAGAGCAAATTTTACCGAATACTCTTGACAATCAATATTAAGATGTGATATAATGGCTCTTGCCGCATGATAAGGGTTGAAAAAATGCAGTTTTCAAAGTGGTGATTCAGTGGACTGTTCCGCAGGGTTACAACGGCGTAAACGCTCCCGATTCAGCGAGTCATAAAAGAAAGGAAGGTGCTTTTCGTGTTTGCAGTTGTAGAAACAGGCGGAAAGCAGTACAAGGTTTCCGAAGGCGACGTTATCTACGTTGAAAAGCTCGACGTTGAAGCAGGCGCAAATGTTACACTCAAGGTACTTGCTGTTTCCGGCGACGACGGAATCAAGGTTGGCGCAGATGTTGCAGGATGTGCTGTTGAGGCAAATGTTGTTAAAAACGACAAGGCTAAGAAGATCACAATCATCAAGTACAAGTCCAAGAAGAACGAGAAGAAGAAGATGGGTCACAGACAGCCCTACACAAAGCTTCAGATCACAAAGATCGCTCTTTGATTTAATTCATGACAGTGATCGAATTTGTCCCTGACAAGGTTTTCACTTACGGAGCATTTCGCATTTCGGGTCACTCGGGTTATGCCGAAGCCGGAAGCGACATTGTGTGCGCATACATTTCGTCGGCGGCAGAGTTTACGCTTTCGCTTTTTGACGAATTTGATGTTGTAACCGAACTTGAAATCGAGCCGGAGGACGCAGTGATAAAATGCAGAATTTCTTCTGTGGAACAAAACGGCGAAAAAGCCGCTGATATTTCACGGATAATGAATGTGTTTTATTCTCACATTTTGGAATTGTGCAAGCAATTTCCTAAGAACGTAAAAATTACAGAAAGGAAGATACTGCAATGATGAGATTGGGAATTCAGTTTTTTGCTCACAAAAAAGGTGTTGGTTCCACAAAGAACGGCAGAGATTCCGAGTCCAAGAGACTTGGCGTTAAGAAAGCTGACGGTCAGAGCGTAATCGCCGGAAACATCATCGTTAGACAGCGTGGCACTAAGATCCATCCCGGCACAAATGTCGGTATCGGAACAGATGATACACTCTTTGCTCTTGCAGCAGGCGTTGTTAAGTTTGAACATATCGCAGGCGGCAGAAAGCGTGTAAGTGTTTACACAGAGGCGTAAGTCACAAGTGTAATGCACCGTCAAGTGCATATAAGGCAAAAAAGCATCGGCTGTCCGGCATTTGTTGGACAGCCGTTTTTCATGAAAAACATACGCAGGAACCGGTGCAAAAGAAGCACGCCCGAATACAATGGGAATTTCCGGTGCAAATCCGGACACCTGCAACAAGACAGAAGTCAAAAAATCGGTCATGCTCGGCTGTTGGCAAAGATTTTTGTCGGGTTGAGCGTTCTTCCCTGCCCTGCAGGTTTTGAGGAGGTCGGAGATTAAATGTTTATCGACAAGGTTAAAATATTTGTGAAATCGGGAAACGGCGGCAATGGCTGTGTGTCATTCAGACGCGAAAAATATGTTTCCCATGGCGGTCCCGACGGCGGTGACGGCGGCAAGGGTGGCGACGTTGTTTTTGTGATTGACGAGGGAGAAAACACACTTCTCAAATTCAAATATCACAGAAAATTTATCGCCGAAAACGGCGAGGACGGCAAGGCGGTCAAGCGTCATGGTGCAAACGCTGAAGATTTGCTCATTCCCGTTCCAAGAGGAACGGTTATAAAAGAGCCGCAGAGTGGCAGAGTGATCAAGGATATGTCGGATGCGGATGTCGAAGAAAACGGACGTTTTGTGCTTATCCGTGGTGGCAAGGGCGGCTTTGGAAACACTCATTTTGCAACGCCGACACGCCAGACACCCAACTTTGCAAAATCGGGAATCAAGGGACGAGAGCTTGAAGTTGAGCTTGAGCTCAAAATGCTTGCTGATGCGGGACTTGTCGGTATGCCGAGTGCAGGTAAATCTACCATTCTTTCTGTACTGAGCAGTGCAAAACCAAAAATCGCCGACTATCACTTTACAACTCTTGCTCCCATGCTTGGCGTTGTTTCAAGCAAGGCAGGAAACTTTGTGCTTGCGGATTTGCCGGGCCTTATAGAGGGTGCGGCGGACGGACTTGGACTTGGTCATCAGTTTTTGCGCCACATTGACAGATGTCGCTTGCTTGTTCATGTTGTTGATGCGTCAGGCTGCGAGGGACGTGACCCGATTGATGACGTTGAAAAGATAAGCGAGGAGTTAAGACTTTACAACGAGGAGCTCTCCGCACGTCCGAGAATTCTTGTGGGCAACAAGCTTGATATGACAGAGGACGAAACCAAAGAACGACTTGAAAAATATGCCGCAGAACATGGTTGGGACATTATTTTCGTGTGTGCGGCAATTGCAGAGGGCACAGATGAGCTGGCGTGCATGATTGCCGAAAAGCTTCGTGACCTTCCCCCTCTTAAAATCTTTGAGCCTGACATCATTCCTGACGAGGATTTGTTTGGCGACGAGGACAGCGACGAAATCACTATCAAAAGAGAAAATGACACGTTCTATGTCACAGCTCCACGAATTGTCAATGTTATCAACTCCGTCAATTTCACCGACCGTGAATCAGTTGCCTATTTCCAGAAAATTCTTCGCAGCAGCGGAATTATTGACGCTCTTGAAGAAAGAGGAATCCAAGAGGGACAGATTGTTTCCCTTTATGGCGCTGAATTTGAATATTACAGATAAAAGCATTGGCATAAAATTAACTCCCGAAAGCAGTTCAAGCGACTGTTTTCGGGAGTTTTTGTGTTTTTATTTTGTGATGTTAAAGGTTCAGTTCAAATTTCTGACACTTCTGTCAATTTGAAGCGAGAGCTGTTTTGATAATATCAAAGTCATCTGCGCTTACAGTTCCATCCTCGTTAATATCAACTGTCAATCTGAGATTTTCGTCGGCGTCGTTATAAAGACCTCTTAAAACTATCAGGAAGTCATCAACGTCAACAACACCGTCACCGACACGCTGCTTATAGCTGTTTCGCACATCACCACCAACAGGCGAAATTGTTCCGAGATCAACGTTTGAAGTCTCGATCACAAAATCCGTGACACTTTCAGCATAGCCGTTTTTGGTGAAAACAAGCTTATATGTTCCGGGAGAAATTGTTCGTGCGATGCTGATTACGGCAAGTCCATTTGTCTGGGCATAAAGATTCTCCACATTCTCATAATGAGTTGCCACAACATTTCCCGCCTCATCGACAATTGTTATAACGGCGCAATTATTAAAGCCACTTTGCGCATCCTTGATGTAGGAATCTTGCGAATTTCTCAAAAGGTTATACGAAGCAGAAACCGTGAAGCCATCATCTGCCGGCAAAAGCTCAAGCACAACAGCCTCGGATTCCATGCTGTTTCTCGCACGACTTACAGCCTTGACAAGCACACCTTTCTCTGTGAGCTTATCAATAGAAAATTCAGCCGCATCGGTTTCGGGTTGTTGCCATGTTACGCCGCCGTCGAAAGAAACCGCCGTGTATTCATCAATGCCTGTTATATAGAGCTTTTGCGCTGCTTCGTCACGCACAGCACGAAGCTCATCGTTTAACACCTCAATGAATATTACCTCTTGTTGGTTATCACCCATAGCGGATTCGTAGAACTGATGTATTCCCTCATCAAAAATAACCCTTGACATAGAAGAGCTTTGTCCATAATATGCACCATATGTTCCTCTCTTCTGAATGTAGGTGTTGCCACCAAAGACAGGGAGAGATTCCTCATCTTGTGCTCCCATATAAGCAACATAATCAACAGAATCAAAAAATGTGTTGCCTGAAATGTTAAAACCGTTGGCGGGGTTTCCGTGAGACCAGCCGTTTATGTGGCACATACGTCCGGCATCCGGTCGCTGTTTTCCGAAGCCGTAGCCTGCATAGAAGCAGAGGTTTCCGGTGTAATTGATGTTGGTCATCATGGGGTAGTCATAGCCCGCATTCTCATAAGCCTCTGCATCAACCACATTTGACATAAAGTACTCAATGTTATAAACATTGTATTCAAGCAAATTGTTGCAGAAATAAACGTTCTTCATATAAGATTCGTTGGGGACGTCGGTTTCGGTGTTTGATGCTCGTCCCTGGTGGGTAAGTCCTGCATCGTAGCACTGATAAACATAGCAATCCTCGACTCTGAAGCCGTCGCAGTTCTGCCAGATTTCAATGCCGTTGCCGTAACGAGTGACTGCACCGAATTCGCCGGCTGTGCTCTTTTTATAATATTGAACAACGCCACCTATCCAGCCGATTTCGCAGTTTGTGACGGTAAAGTCTTTACTTGCGCCGCCGCCGATACCGTGAGCACCGCCGTACTTGATGCCGATATTGTCAAAATGGCAGTCAATTGCGTTTTTCACGACGTTTCCCGTGGTGTTAAACTCAATGGAATCAAACACTTCACCGGGGTTGCCTCTGTCGCATCTGAGATACAGCTTTGAGCTTGTGAGCTTGGGAATGTAAACGGTAGACTGACCTGCAGTATAGAGATTGAAATGCTCAAGGTCACGGTCAAGGTGTGTGAGAAAGTTGAACTCTTCTGCCTTTTTCGTGCCTCTCACATAATATGTGCCGTCGTAGTAATCGGGAATTTCCTTCAGGGAGTTTTCCTCGCCCTCATTGAACACAAGAACGCCAACGTCGGTCAGTTCTTTTTCGTAAAGCCAGATGTTATCTGTACCCTCGACAAGAGTCCATTTTGAGGGGTCTGCGCCATTTTCGGGTGAACCGTAAATGAAAGGCATGGGAAGGCTTGCATCACCGTAGGAAGAATAGTCAACGCCGGATTTGAGAGAAATATGCTCTCTCCAGATGTCGCCTCTCTTTAGCAGAACAAGGTCGCCTGCAACGGCTTTGCTTGTTGCATACGCAACTGTTTTATATGGGGTGTCTGCGCTTTTGCCGTACACGTTTTCGCCGTCATCAGCTCTGTCAACACCGCTTGTTGAAACATAATAAACATTGGCATAGTCCGCAGGGTTAAGGCTGCTTGTTGAGCTTCTGACCTCTCTTATTTTCGCCTCTCTTGCTTCAAGTGCTTCACGGACAACGACCTCGGCACTTCTGCCGCTTACGGTTATTTTTGTAATTTCTCCGGCATCATAGCCGTTTTCTGCCTTATATCTGATCTCATACACACCGGGAGCAAGTCCGGAAATTATGCTTGAGCTTGCGGCAATAAAATCTGTCTGCCCCTCAAGACGATACTCCATAGCAATGGTTACTCCATGAATTTCGCCGTCTGTTGCATCATAATCCGAAGCAGGAATTGAATAAAGTCCTGTTGGAGCAGGTTTGTTTGCACGATCCACGAACGCCACCGTTGTTTCCCTTACAGTTGCATCAAACTCAAACATTTGCGCAAAACTGCTATCAATCGAAACATTTTTAGCTCCCATCGGGACAACTGCAATATACCCCTCATCTGCCACAGCCCTGAAGCGTCCGCCACCGAGGGTTTCAACTCTTCCATTTTCATCTGCGGAAACAATATATATTCCGTTGTCGGGAACAAGGCTGAAATTAGTTACACATTCTGCGCCATTATTAAGAGCAAAATTCATGCTTCCACAGACCTGCTCGATATAGCTGAGTGAAAATGTTATGCTTGTGTTTGCATTAACCGTCACATTGACATCGCCCATATATTTGTGATAAGTTGCATTTCCGGAGCTGTCCTTTGCCACATCGTTTCCGAGGTTTATCGAAGATATTTGGGGAATATTGACAATTACATTTACGTCGCCGTTAATGCTGTGTCCCTTTGTTCCGGCATGAATTGCACTAAAAAGACCGCCATTAAATTCAAGGTAGAGGTCACGGTCATACGCACGTCCCTCGCCGCCGCTACGCACAACAAGGTTCTGGGTTGTATCGGCATATTCGCCCGTTGTACTGTCTTTATAGTTTTCGTGCGCTGCCGTTCCTTTGACAACGTTTATTCCCTCGCCGAAAACAAGCTTAAAGCCGTTGGCATGGATAAAAGCATACTGCTTTGTTACAATGGTTATGTTTTCAATTGTTACATCTCCGGCAAAATGCGGTGCGCCGACAATAATAATCTGTGCATCATTTGTCTGTGCATAGTCGGTTCCCTCAAAAAGGCTGGTGAAGAAAATCCTTTCGGAATGTTTCATGGCAGTTGAATTAACTGTCCAGTTTTCAAGCCTTGTTTTTCCGCAGACAACAACTGTACCGCCTGTTTCGTAGAGCGAGCTGTATGCCTCAAAAAGACTTGTAAAGGGAAACTCTGCGCTCTTTCCCTGCGTTAGCGTTTCTTCCCCTGTTACTTGATACTGCCCATTTACAAACGCAACATTCTGTGCATCGTCGTATGCAAATCCCGTGACGCACAAAACTGCAGAAAACGCAATTGCAAGCACAGCGAAAACAAGCATTTTTGCCAAGCCAAACGATTTCATAATTTTTATCCTTTCCTTTGTGTCAACAATAATCCTGTATAATTTTACCACAAACTTTATAACATAGAAAAGGATTTTTGTAACTTTTTACGCAATATTTATGAAATTCCGTATAAATAAAACTGCGGCACAAGCAAATGTTACAAAAGTAGCCGTAAGAAATGCCGATTGAGATGGCGTTATTGTTTCGACAACATAGAAATCGGACTCGTCACGACGTTTGCGACAAGTCCGATGTTTCATTTAGTTATATCATCTCATCATTTTCAAAAGTGCCGAGAGATCTGCAAGAGAAACTTCGCCATCAGCATTTGCATCGGCGGTATAGCTATCCGCAATTATGCTTTGCGTGGCGAAGTGAGCGAGAAGTGCGGCAAAGTCCGCAAACTCAACAATACCGTTCATGTCTGTGTCGCCATAAAGCTTCACGGTTATTCCATTTGATTCAAGAAACTCATAAAGTCCTGTTGCCTCATGCGAAATATATGCTGTCGCAGGGACATAGCTAAAAGAGAAATCCTCCGAAACGTCCTTTGCCCATTTTGGAAAGAAAATCGTTGCATCTATTGTTGGGGAATTATATGCCGTCACAACGCCCGAGTTTTCCGAATTATCCGAAGCTGCAAACATAGGCAGAATCTCAACAGGGCTCACCGCCGAAGCAAAACTGTCGTTTCCCCGGCTCAATGCCTTTGCAAGCACTCCGCTTTCGCCGAGCCTTTCAAGCTCAAACATTTGTATTTGCTCTGCCGTAGCTTCAAAAGTTTCTCCGCCATCAAGCGAAACCACCGTGTAGCCATCAAGTCCCGAAACCAAGAGTTTACCGTTTCTTTCGTCAGTCACCGCCCGAATTATCCTTGGAACAGTTTCAAGATACACAACCCTTGCGCTCTCATCTCCAAGCACATCACCAATATATGAATACACCCCATCATCAAAGTATTCACGCGCAGAAATATCGTTTCCGTGGGCAGCGGCATATGTCCCACGTTTCTGAACATAGGTGTTGCCCTCGTAATCGGGAAGCCATTGCGCATCATTTGCAAGCGTAACCGAGCAATAGCAAGCCGAATCGAAGAACAGGTTATTTTCAATATGAAACTCCGTTGACGGATTTTCCCCACCCGACATTATATGTGTCATAAGGTCAGAATCAGGGCGCTGTTTTCCAAAGCCATAGCCGGCATAAAAGCAAAGATTGTCTGTGTAGTTTATATTGGTCATCATGGGAAAGGCAAGTCCTTGCTCCTCATAAAGCCCGGCAGCGGCAATTCCCGAAAGAGAATATTCAATGTTATAAAAATTATATTCAAGCAGGTTGTCGCACAAATAAACATTTTTCATATAAGCATTTATCGGCACGCCGCTTGAGATGTTTATTCCGCTGCCCTTATGGGAAATGCCGGCATCATAGCACTGATAAATGTAACAGTTGTTGACATAAAAACCGTCGCAGTTCTGACGGATTTCAATGCCGTTTCCGAAACGGGTTGCTGTTCCGAACTCGCCTTCTGTGCTCTTCGTGTAATTCTGAACAACACCGCCTATCCAGCCAATCTCGCAGTTTGAAAGCGTGAAATTGCTGTTTGCCGCCAAGCCTCCTATACCGTGTGCGCCGCCATATTTTATGCTTATGTTGTCAAAATGAACATCGGCATTGTTTGTTACAACATTTAATCTTGTGTTAAACTCAATTGAATCAAAGACATCTCCCGGATTACCTTTGTCGCACCGCAAATATAGCTTTGATTTTGTCAACAGCGGGACATATTCCGAGCTTTGCCCTGCAGTGTATTCATTGAAATGCTCAAGATCACATTCAAGCTGTGTCACAATGTCAAAAGCCACAGTTTTATTTGAACCTCTGACAAAATACTCGCCGTCGTAATAATCGGGGATTTCCTTGATAGAGTTTTCTTCGCCATGGTCAAAGACAAGTGTGCCAACATCTTCAATCTCCCGATAGAACACCCATATGTTGTCTGTCCCCTCAAGAAGCGACCATTTTTCGGGGTCAGCGCCATCCTCGGGAGAGCCGTAAATGGCGGGCATGGAAAGAGATGGGTCGCCATAAGAGGAATAGTCCACGCCCTTTCGCAGGGAGAATCTTTCACGCCATATGTCACCACGTTTTAAAAGGACAAGTGAACCCTCGGCAACCTTTGCACTCACGGTTTTCTTGAGAGTTTTCCAAGGTGTCTGCTCACTCAATCCATCGTTTAAATCGTTGCCGTCGGTTGAGGAAACAAAATACACCCTGTCATAGCTGTTTCTGTCAAGGCATGACAGCGACTCACGAACTTGTTTTATCTTTTGTTCACGCTTCTCAAGCGATTCACTTACAATCGTCTGCGCCGCACTGTCGCTGACCTCACATATACCAATTTCGTCTTCAGGATACTCGTTTTCCGCATCCTCACAGGCATTTGCGCCAAGAGCAACAAGGCAAACAAAAGCAAATATCAATGTCGCAAAAATCATTTTTGCAAAAACTCTCTCAAACATCGGGCAATCCTCCAAACAAAAAATCGCTTTATTTTAACACATACATTATAATTTGAGAAAAGTATTTTGTAAAACTTTTTAATAATATGTCAGAAAAATACAAAAAATGTCAACAAAGTCGATTCCGGCAAGTCTTATCGCCTCATACAGAATTGTCGGGGTATACAAAAACGGGTCTGCACCAAAGGATGCAAACCCGTTTATTTGTACTGTCATTTCAAAAGCTTAAACAATGCCGAAAGGTCTTTAAGTCCAATCACGGAATTAAAATCCACGTCCGCCGCAAACTCATCTGCAAGTGCATTTCCTGCCGCAAGGTGACAAAGTAACTCGCTGAGGTCTGCAAAGGAAATGCTTCCATCGGTGTTCACGTCGCCATATGGTATTACTTTTATTTTCATTTCCTCAAGTGACGCCCGAAGCTCGGTTGCCGTGTGGCTTATATATGCGTACTTTGGAACATACGCAAAAGCAAAGTCCTCCGAAAGACTTTTTGCCGAAACAGGGAAAAACACACGCTCATCATTTGAAGCTGAATTATATCCCGTTATAACCGTTTTGTCCTCGTTTTCGGTTTCAAACAATGGTATAATTTGTATGCTCACAATTCCCGATTCCTTGCTGTCGTTTCCACGGCTCAAAGCCTTTACCATAATGCCGTCGTCACCAAGCACATCAAGGGAGTATTCCGCAACACTCATGTTGGGAGTTTCCCATGTATCTGCACTGTTGAAGGAAACTGCCGTGTACCCGTCAAGTCCCGTAATATAAAGCTTACCGTTTCTCTCGTCGGTTATTCCGACAATTCCATCCTGCAGAACTTCAAGGAAAATTACCTCGTAATTACTGTCTCCCATGGCGGATACGTAATACTGCTGTATGCCATCATCAAAAGGGATACTTGACATTGACTTGCTTTCGCCGAAGCAAGCTCCGCAAGTGCCTCTTTGCTGGATATAGATATTATCGTCAAAAACAGGAAGATACTCTTTCTTCTCCGCTCCCATATAGACAATGTAGTCGACAGAATCAAAGAAGGTATTACCGGAAACATTAAAGCCGTCAGCGGGGTTTCCGGTAGTCCAGCCGTTTATATGGCACATACGTCCGGCATCGGGTCTCTGTTTTCCGAAGCCATAGCCTGCGTAGAAGCAGAGGTTTCCGGTATAATTTATATTAGTCATCATGGGGTAGTCATAGCCGGCACCTGCGTATGCATCGCTTGAAGCAAGGTGTGAAAGGAAGTACTCGATGTTATAGACATTATACTCAAGCAGATTATTGCAGAAATAAACGTCTCTCATATAGGAATTGTTAGGAACGCCGGTTTCGGTGTTTGATGCTCGTCCCTGATGTGTAAGTCCCGCATCATAGCACTGATAAACATAGCAATCCTCGACTCTGAAGCCGTCGCAGTTCTGCCAGATTTCGATGCCGTTTCCAAAACGTGTAGCTGTTCCGAATTCACCGGCTGTGCTCTGTTTGTAGAGCTGAACAACGCCGCCTATCCAGCCGATTTCGCAGTTTGTAACGGTAAAGTCACTGCTTGCACCGCCGCCGATACCATGAGAGCCGCCATATTTTATTCCGATATTGTCAAAATGGCAGCCTGCAGCATTAGTTACAACGTGGCCTGTGGTATTGAACTCTATGGAATCAAAGACCTCACCGGGGTTACCTCTGTCACATCTGAGATACAGCTTTGAGCTTGTGAGCTTGGGGATATAAACGGTAGACTGCCCTGCTGTATAGAGGTTAAAATGCTCAAGGTCACGGTCAAGGTGGGTCAGGTAGTCAAACACTTCTGTGCCCTTTGTGCCTCTGACATAGTATGTGCCGTCATAGTAATCGGGGATTTCCTTCAGGGAGTTTTCCTCGCCCTCGTTGAACACAATAACGCCGACGTCAGACAGCTCTTTTGCATAAAGCCAGATGTTATCTGTACCCTCAACAAGTGACCATTTTGAAGCATCTGCGCCGTTTTCGGGTGAGCCGTAAAGAAAAGGCATGGGAAGGTTTGCGTCACCGTAGGAAGAATAATCGACACCGGATTTCAAGGCAATTCGTTCTCTCCAGGTATCACCTCTTTTAAGCACGATAAGGTCACCTGCAACGGCTTTGCTTGTTGCAAACGCAACGGTTTTATATGCGGTTGCCTCGGTTTTGCCATATTCTCTGATAACCCATGAGCCTATCTTTAAATCATCTCTATCGGTGCCGGAGGTTGAAACGTAATACACATTGGTATAATCTGAATGATTAAGGGAGCTTGTAGAGCTTCTCACTGCCTCGATTTTTGCCTCTCTTGCAGAAAGTGCCTCGTTTATAACAACATCCGCACTTCTTCCGCTGACAGTCACAACCAAAGCTTCTCCTGCGGCATATCCTGCCTCTGCCTTGAATCGCACTTCATAGTCACCTGTGGTAAGTCCCGTAATCGTTGAGCCTTGGATAGCAATGTAACTGTCTGAGCCTGCAGGGCGGTACTCCATACAGGGGTTTACGCCTCTGATTTCACCATCGGCGGAAGTATCGCCGGAGGCAGGATATGCATACACGCCAGTGGGGGCAATTTTATTTGCACGGTCGACGAAAACCACGTCTGTATCACGCAGGGTAGCTGTAAACTCAAACTCCTCCGAGAAAAAATCCGTCGTTGTAGGTTCAAGGACATCAGCAGGTACCATCGCAACATAGCCTTCGTCAGCCACAGCTCTGAATCTGCCGCCGCCGAGGTTTTCAACACGTCCGTTGCCGTTTGCCTTGACGATATGCAAGCCTTTATCAGGCACGAGGGTAAAGTTCAGTCCACATTCCGCACCGTTATTAAGAACAATGTTGATGCTTCCGCCAACCCTCTTGATATAGTTTAATTTGAAGCTGACACCGGTATCTGCATTTACAGATACATTTACATCCCCGGAATATTCAGTATAAATAGTATTGCCAAGACTGTCCTTCGCCACGTCATTGCCAAGATTCACCGAGGTTATATTCGGTGTATTGATGACAACGTTTACATTTCCGTCCACATTATATGCCTTTGTGCCTGCGTGAATTGCGGAAAAAAGTCCGCTGTTGAATTCAAGGTAAAGGTCACGGTCATAATACACACTCTCTCCACCGCTGCGGACAACGATGTTCTGCGATGAATCAATATATTCACCTGTGGTGCTGTCCGTGAGGTTTTGGTCTGCCGCCGTTCCTTTAAGCACATTGATTCCCTCTCCAAAAACAAGCTTAAAGCCATTGGCGTGAATAAAGCAGTTATTCTTTGTGGAAATAGTTATGTTTTCAAGGGTAACGTCTCCGCCGAAGTGGAAAGCAGTGTACATAACGATTCTTGCATCGTTCTCTGCGGCATAATCAACGCCCTCAAAGGTGCTTGTAAAATAAATCCTTTTGGTATGCTTTACGGCAGTTCCCGAGGGGAACCCTTTGTCTGTCATAGTCTTTCCGCACACAACAACAGTTCCTCCCGTGTTGTAAAGCGATTTATATGCCTCGGCAAGCGACGTGAAGGGATAATCTGCGCTTTCTCCCTGCGTGCCTGTTTCTTCACCTGTCACCTCATATGTTCCGTCAACAAATGCAACATTCTCTGCATCCTCATAGGCATTTACCCCCAGAGCAAGCAGACAAACAAAAGCCATCGTCAACGCTGCAAAAACCATTTTCGCAAAGCCCTTTTTCAACATCAGCCAATCCTCCGAAAAATATATTCGTTTAATTTTAACATATATATTGTAATTGCGTGAAAGTATTTTGTAAATCTTTATAAAATAGTCGTGAAACAATGTGTAAAAATGCATATTTTTACAAGAATTACGGCAAAATATTCAAAAGCGAGGTGTAATAATGAAAATGTTGTTGCTTTATTTTTTATGTTCGCTCATTTCGGGAAGCCTTCTTCTTTGCGCAAGTCTTCCGCAAAGCTATTTTTGCTTTGCGGCGCTGAGACGTTTTTCATGTGCGCCGCATCCCGACGAAGATTTTATTCCGACACGGGACAACCTTTTGCGCAAAAAATGCGAGGAATACCTTTTTGTCCTCGCAAATGTTTCATGCGGCTTTATCCTTTCGGAAATAACTGTTGTCCTTATGGTGCTTCTTTCGGGAGATTTCTCGGCAATAAGTATTTTCCGGGGGATTTCCCTGCCAATACCTCTTTATGCTTTGACAGCCGCCTCAACCTGTGCCGCAGTTTCACATCTGCGCAATTGTGAAAGCGAAAAAGCTCGCAAGCTGATATGTGCCCTCACGCCTCTTCTAACCGTTGCCGTTGCAATCATCGTCGACAGGGGTGGAGCGTAAAACCCTTGTCAAAAATAAGTCTTTCAGGAAAGCTCTGCTTGAAATTGCCGGAAAGCTTTTTTAATGCGTGAAGCAATGATTGTCTATGACGTTTTCAAGCTTGATTTCAGTGTGTTTTTTTGCTCACCTTTATAAAAAAATTCAAGAGCCGGAAAAAATCCGGCTCTTATGATTTTACATTGACAATGCCCTGAATGTTCCTCCGTGAACAGGAGGAAGTGCAGGATTTTCAGCGATGTATTTTTCGGATATTTTATTAAAATCCGTTTCACCGCAGGAAATGCACTTTTGCGCATAATCGGAAAGTGCCTCTGCGTAAGCCTTGCTATACCGCAAATATTCGGCAACCTCCTCATTGCCATCGGCACAAAATCCATACGGCACATATTCATGGGAAGCAATAATTTTCCGTATCTCCATATTTAAAAGTCTTTCGTGGGCGGAAAAATACGCCTTTCCGTCTTCAATCCCTGTGCCCCACCTTCCAACGCCGCAAAGCTGAATACAATCACCGCTTACAAGAGTTTTCGTGCGCTCGTCAAAAAGTGCAACGGAATCTTCGCTGTGACCGCCAAGAGCAAGAACACGGATACATCCTAAAATCAGCTCGTTGTCCGAAAGGAATTTCACACGTCCCTCTTTTCCGTTGCCAATTTCGGGATGACTCTGCACAAAAGCTCTATCGCATATTCCGACATCAGCTTGAGGAAAAAGTCGGGCAAGCTCCACAAGACCGCCTCCATGGTCACTGTGGGAATGTGTAACCACAATCATTGACGGAACAATCCCCGATCTTTCAAGGGCAGGAACAATATGATTTTGCACGTCCGAGGAATTTGAACCTGTGTCTGCAAGCAGCCAGCCTTGTGGTGTACAGAAAGCAAAAACGCTTGTGTAAATGTTTTCAAAGGGAACGCAAAGGCGGAAAATTTCCTCGTCGAGCTTTTCAAAGCTGTTAAAGCCACACATCTTTGCCACCATTCCTTTCGCTCTTTCCAAAGCTTTTCCAATTTAAAATGTCAGCCATCCATATTCGCCGGGCGAAAGAGGGTGCTTTCCGAGGTGATGCACGGGGTCATCCTCGTGTATCCACATATCGCCGCCAATTTTAAGAAGCATCTTTATTGGAGTGTTATTTGTCCAGCTGACCTTTTTCCGGTCAATGACAATGCTCATGCCAAAGTCCGTTTGCGTAACCTTATACTTATCCTTTTCCTTTTCAAGCAACCAGTCGAAATGCGGGCAATAGAGGTAAGAATCCGTTCTGCTGAAGAAGCTTCCGTTCTTAAAGTTTACTCTTGAGGAAGGCTCGGTGAGGACATACTCCATACTCATATCCACTTCCTCGTTCTTTGAACACCTGATATCAAGGTAGATATTATCCTCATCGACACTCGCTCTGAAGGCGTGGCTTTCGCCAACTGACTCCCACTTTGCGTTTTCAATGCCCCTCGCATCAAGCTTATATCCCTGAACATTTTCGGCTGTGAAGTATTCAAGAGGTGCTTTTCCGTCTGCAACACGTTGTTCAACCTCGATAAACTCCGTTTCCAGAAGCTCACGAAGCTTACCAACTCTGTACTCAAGCTTTTCGGGGAAGTATTTATATCCTTCCGCCTCGGAATGATAACCAAGTCTCGGGTCAATTTTGCAAAGCTCCGACATTCTGATTGAATTGTCAATTTCCTTATTAACAAGCTTTCTCATTTCATCAAGAAGCTCACCGGGATTACCTTGTGCGTAACCAAGCTTTCGTCTGAGAAGGTAGAAACTAAGGATATTGCAACCGCTTTCAAACATAAGTCCAAGAGCTTTTGCCACGTTTGAAAACTCTCCCACAACCTCATGCGGCAGAATTTCAAGTCCCTCATTCCAGATGTCACGCATTTTTTCGCAAAGGATAATTGCTTCCTCAAGAGTATGACCGTTCCAGAGCGCCTCGGTGATACGGTCTCCGTCGGTTTTATCAAGGAGCTGCCATGTTCTTGGGAGCGGTCTGTTTTTGGGTTTGAGGGCAAGCTCCCAGACAACGCCGTCGTGCATGGGTCCGTAATAGCTGAACATGATATTGAGAGGATAGTTGCTGTAAGCGTCGCTGAAAATCTCCCATGCCTTCGCAATCTTTTCAGAATTACTCTTTCCGTAAATCATACCTGCGATATGGCGGAGTGTTGCGTTTTTATCGGAGAAATCCGTTGTAAACGAAAGCTCGCCTGCCGCCTTACTCATGATTGAGGGATAGTTTCCGAAATACCAGCACTGCAAAATGCCCTCGACCTTATAGTCATATGCACCGGAATACTTATCGAAGACAAGTCCGGGAGTTGGGATATAGGGAACGGTGGCGATTTCGTGAGAGCAACAGATCTGCATCTTTGCATAGACGTGTTTGCCCTGCTTTATTGCCTCATCTGCGGTTTGTGTGAAAAGTTCGGAGGGACCGGGATATGAGAGCCAATAGTCTACGCCGAGTCTCTTTTTACCGAGCTGTTCGACGACGCCCATATCGTCAAAGTTCTGCATGAGCATAACGTCATCGGGAGCGTTTCTGACGTAGGTTTTTATGTTTTCGTAGCCTGCTTTTTCGCCGTCGAAGTCCCAGGTACGGTGACCGTAGGTCCAACTGATAAACTCGCCCTTTGCACCTGCACGTCTCATGCCCTCTCTGATGAGAGAAACGGTTTGTGCGAGGTTTTCGCCTCTTGAGTATTTTCCGCATCTCGGACATTTTTCAAAGGTATCCACAGACGAGCAAGAGGTCACTCTCTCGCCTGTTGTGATATCGATATATCCTCCGAGATCAGGGACAGCCCTGAAAAGTCTTTCCATGGCTTCAACGATATATTTTGCGCCACGTTCAGTTCTTGTACACAGCGAATGGCATTCCGCCCAACCTTTTGGTCCCCACATATCCTTATAGTTATCTTCAATAGCCACGGGTATGCCCGAAGGCTCAACGGCAAAGACATACACCTTGATGCCGTATCTTGCGCATTTTTTAACAACACGTCTCAACTTTTCAAGGCGTTTTTCGGACTCCGCACCATATTCTTTGATAACAGAGGAAGAAAGGAGGTGCTTGAAATTGGTATAAATCCAGATGCCGTTATTTCCGTCGTGGGCGATACGGTTGAGGTATTCTTCGGGGTAATAATCAATATCATCATAAAGCTCGTCAATATGAAGCGGAGCTCTGTTGATCGGACCAAAGAAGCATCGGGTAATGCGGGACTTTATGACGGGTTTACGGGTTATATCAAGCGCTTTGAGATATGCGCCCTCGCTTTCGATAATGAGATCTTCAAGGTAAACAAGCGCACGGCGGATTCCCTCTGTGTCGGCGGCAACAAGCTTTGCGCCGTTTTCGGAAATTATGATGCGGTATTCCTCAAAAACTGACGTGATTCCAAATTCCACGCTGACCTCAAACCTGTTTCCGCCAATTTCGTAAACATCAAGAAAGCGATTGAAATCGGCAAAAGCGGTTTCAAGAAGACCGTCCTTGTCCTTGAAAGAAATGTTCAGAAACATTCCCGTCATATCTATTTCGTCGGGGAGTGCTTTTCTTGCACCAAAGCCTTGGGGTTTTGACATATGCAAAGGCATTTTAAGCTGTTCGACAAAGTCCTTCGGAGGCTGTTTATAGAAAAAATCGTCAATGATTGGCATGATTTTACTCTCCTTTTTGATTGGCTTTCAATGGTGAAAGTATGTTCAACTTTATTATACCGCTTTTTGGCAAAATGTCAATAGGCGAATTTGCACTATATTAAAACTTTTTTGGAAAATATAAAGGTTTTTGACGTTACGACACTAACTAACAGTGGAAACAAGTGCAAGTCCTTTTCAGTAAAACAACCTGCACTGAAAAATGTGCAGGTTGCCGTTTTTATTTTCAATTGTAACCGAATTATTATTTGATGTCAGACCACACTTGCTCTGCGTATCTCACCGTTTCCATGGCATCCGCCGCATATTTGTCAGCACCGATTGCATCGGCATATTCACGGTTGAGAACAGCTCCGCCGACAACCACCTTTACCTGTGGTGCACGCTCATGAAGCAATTTGATTGTGTTCTCCATGGCTGGAACAGTTGTTGTCATAAGCGCACTTAAGCCCACAATCGGTGCGTTGAGTTCAAGTGCCGTTTCAACAATCCTTTCCGGAGCAACATCTCTGCCAAGATCTGTCACGTCAAAACCGTAGTTTTCAAGAAGAAGCTTCACTATGTTCTTTCCGATGTCATGGACATCTCCCTTGACCGTTGCAATGACAAATCTGCATTTTTCGCCTTGTGAGGCTTGTGTATGATTTTGTGCAAGGCAGGTTTTAACCTTTTCAAATGCCGCCTTTGCCGCCTCGGCACTCATGAGAAGCTGTGGAAGATACACGGTTTTGTTCTCAAAACCTCGTCCAACAGTGTCAAGAGCAGGAATTATCTCATTCTGAACAATTTCCATTGGAGATGTGCCGCCCTGAATCATGTCTTCCGTGACAGCCGATGCCATATCGCGAAGTCCTTTGACAACCGCTCTCTGCAACTCGGAGGAACATTTTTCTGCGCTGTCACCGCCTGCCTGAGCGTTATTGACAACCGATGAAGCATTTGCAGGGCAAGGTTTCACGGCATTTTCGAGTGCCGCCTTTTCGGCATAGCTTATATAATTTGCACAGTTTTCATCAAATCCGCTTATTGCGCAAAAGGCATGGAATGTACCAAGCATTTCTGTGGAATAGGGATTCATGATTGCGGCAGAAAGTCCGTTTTCAAGTGCCATTGCAAAGAACGTGCTGTTGACAGCATCTCTGTGCGGAAGTCCGAAAGAAACATTTGAAACGCCAAGAGAGGTATGACAGCCGAGCTTTTCCTTTATCATTCCGACGGCTTTAAGCGTTTCTTTTCCGGCGGTTGCATCTGCGCTGATAGTAAGCGCAAGAGGGTCGAAAACTATGTCTTTCTTTGCAATACCATATTGTTCTGCAGTTTCGAGAATCCTTTCGGCAATGGCAAAACGCTCCTCTGCCTTTGTGGGAATACCGCTTTCGTCAAGTGTGAGAGCGACAATCACGCCTCCGTACTTTTTCGCAAGCGGGAAAACCGCCTCCATGCTCTCTTTCTTACCGTTGACGGAATTTATCATTGCTTTTCCGTTATACCTTCTGAGTGCGCTTTCCATGGCGACAACATCAGAGGTGTCAATCTGCAGGGGCAGATCAATAATTGCCTGAAGTCCACACACAGCAGAAGTGAGCATTTGGACCTCATTTATATCGGGAAGACCGACATTCACATCAAGAATATGGACGCCCTTTTCCTGTTGGGCAATGCCCTCCTTGAGGATATAGTCCATATCGTGATTTTTAAGAGCTTCCTTGAAGCGTTTTTTACCTGTGGGATTGATACGTTCACCGATGAGTATGGGAGTATCGCCAAAAGCGACGGCATGAGTGTATGACGAAACCACAGTTTGCGTTTTTTTCGCAATTTCAACAGGTTTTACGCCCTTTGTTGCCGCAACAGTTGCCGCAATGTATTCAGGCGTTGTTCCGCAACAGCCGCCTGCAAGGCGCACTCCCTTTGCAACAAGCTTTGAAACCTCATGAGCAAATCCGTCGGGCGCAACGTCATAGAGAGTTTTGCCGTCAACGACCTTTGGAAGTCCCGCATTGGGTTTTAAAAGCACAGGAACAGAGGCACATTCAAGATACTTTTCAACGACACCCGAAAGTGCTTTTGGACCGAGTGAGCAGTTGACACCAATTGCATCAGCTCCCATTCCCTCAAGCATTGCAACCATTGCCTCGGGTGTTGCGCCCGTCATAAGCTTGCCGTCCTCGCCATATGCATTGGACACAAACACAGGAAGTCCGTTGCCGTTTTCCTTTGCGGCAAGAAGCGCCGCCTTTGTTTCGTAGCTATCGCTCATGGTTTCAATAAAGATAAGGTCTGCACCATATTTTACGCCAATTTTCACCGTTTTTGCAAAAACCGAAACAGCATCCTCAAAATCAAGGTCGCCATATGGCGCAAGCATTCTTCCCGTCGGACCAATGTCAAGAGCCACGAATTTTTCGCTGTCATTCTTACTTTGTTTTGCGGCAAGACGGGCGTTTTCGATGGCACGCTTTATGATTTCCTCAAGCTCATCATCTGAAAATTTCAAGCAGTTTGCGCCAAAAGTGTTTGTGCAGACAACATTGCTTCCGGCATCAAAATACTGTCTGTGAATCTGCGTCACCGAATCAGCGTGGGAAATGTTCCACCTTTCGGGAAGCTCTCCGGGCACAAGTCCCTTTGCCTGCAAAAGTGTCCCCATTCCGCCGTCGAGATAGACAATATTATTCTTAAGATACTCTTTAATATTCATTTTCTCTACCCTTTCACGCCTATTATTGCCGTCACGGATTTTGACGGCGACATTATCAGGCTGTTTCCGAGCATAACTCCTATATGCTTCGGGCAACCGAGTACATCTGTTATGTTTCTTTGAAATCCAAGTGGCAGATCACCGTAGCCGGGGCTGAAGCGTGTGGTTATCCTGCCGTATTCTGCCCGTATCGTGTTCTCAAAGGCATCGCAAAGGCACTCGATTCTTTCCGCACCGATTGCCTGCATCACAAGAGCCTCCGACGGCAAAACGGCACTTTTGCGGGCAAGTATTCTGTCAAACTCCATGCCGATTGTAGAAGCAAATATCACGGCAGAAGCACATCCTGCAAGATGCCCGGCAAGGTCTTTGGATTCCACCGTTGCAAAGCCGAAATCCACGGCATTGTAACAAATCCTGACGGGAAACAGTGCATGACAAACTTTGCAGGCAAGCTTTTGGGTCAGTTCTTCTGAAAGTCGTTTTGCGATGCTCTTCACGTTTTCGGCTTCGCATTTATCTGTGCCGTTCTTCACTCCGCAATAGCGCAGGACCTCATCCGTATTACAGGGAGGAAGTCCGTATGTTTTTACAAAAACCGTACTATTCATGGTTCAACCCAGAATGTCCGAAAGGTTGCTCATTATTTTTGCGGCAACTTCGGGTTTGTTCATGGAATAAACGTGAACGTTGGTTATACCGTTGGCAAAGAGGTCAATAATCTGGTCGGTGGCATAGGCAATGCCTGCCTGCTTCATTGCATCGGGGTTTGAGCCGAATTTGTCAACAAGTCCCTTATATCTCTGAGGCATGAAGGAGCCTGAAAGCTTTATTGCACGTTCAACCTGATTTGCATTTGTTATGGGCATAATGCCGGGAATGACAGGAACGGTTATTCCTGCCTCTCGGATTTTGTAAAGGAAATTATAGAGCAGGTTATTATCGAAAAACATCTGTGTTGTGAGGAAAGAGCAACCTGCATCAACCTTTTCTTTGAGGTGTCGGATATCCTGCGCCTGATTTTCACTTTCGGGATGAATTTCGGGGTAACACGCACCGCCTATACAGAAATTGTCGTCAATCTGCTTTATATCACGGATAAGGTCAACGGCATGACGATAAGTCCAGCTGCTTCTGTCGCTGTTTTCAAGCTCGGGCGTAAGGTCTCCTCTCAAAGCCATGATGTTCTCAATGCCTGCGGCTTTCATATCCTCGATTTTCTGACGAACGGTTTGCGAAGTGGAGGAAACGCAGGTGAGATGGGCAAGAGTCGGCACTCCGAGGTTATCCTTTATGTTCTTTGCAATTTCAAGCGTATATCTGCTTGTGCCGCCGCCTGCGCCATAGGTTACGCTCATAAACGACGGGTGAAGCTTTGCGATTTCCTCGGTTGCGTGCTTCACGCTGTCAAATGCCGTGTCTGTTTTGGGAGGAAAAACCTCAAAGGAAAGCGAAAGCTTATCGCTTTTTAAAAGCTCGGAAAGTTTCATTTGTCAAGTCTTGCTCCTTTTTATACTATGTCATTGTAATTATACACCAATATTGGAGAGATGTCAAGAGAAGTTTTTAAGAAAAGGCAACAGTGCCGAAAATATTCATTTTCTGGTGCAGCCGTAGTTGTACCTTTTCTATTTACCAATTTCAAAGTTTTTCAAAAATGGTAATCAGAGATTTATAAACTGTCTGTGATTTTCGCCTGTCACCCCCGATTTGGTGCAATCTTTCTGAAAAAGTTGCCGCACCCCTTTCACAGGATGCGGCAAACTTCGTATAAAATATCAGCCTTCGTAGAACTGCTTTGTGTCAACATCCGCCTTTTTGTCCTTCACGATTGTTGAAATTTCGGCAATCTCTCCCACAAACGATTTATCCACAACAAACATTGGATAATCCGTCACAGGTACAGGAGCTTCGCAAGGATCGGAAACAGGATAAAGCTTGCGTGTAAACGGGTCAAGAATCACAGGCTCTCTCATTTTTTCGCCCATGTGCGGCAAAACAAGAGAGGTTTTCTCAACGATGGTTTCATCGCATATTTCTTTCGGAATATAGTATGCAAACACAGGATTTCCATCAATCTCAAAGCCTGTCACCTTAACTGATACAACAAGCTTTTCGTCGTTAGCCTCGGGAGGTCTTTTCAAAAGGCACGCAGGCAGAAAGTCCCTGTACTTTTTAACCTCACCGGCAAACAAATGCGCCATAACCTGAACGCAATGATACGCAGGCTTTTTGCTGAGATCCTCGTGGCGGATAAGGCCGTAGTGGTAGCGGATTTCACGCATATAATGGAGAAAATCATATGCATGGAAATAGGAGGTGCAATCGAGCAGGTCATTTTCCATATCACACAAAAGATGTCTGAGGGCAAATTTTGCCTGACGTGTTTCGCTGACAATCTTGTTATGCAACGCTCCCTTGCTTTTGGGGTCGTTATAGGAGGGATAGCCTGCCTCGCCTCTCCAGAATTTAAGATTTGGATACTTTGCCTTGATATAGCTCATCATGTTCGCCTGGGAATCTCCGATAAGTTCGGGCCATGCATTGTATGAATGATACGAATGAATGTCAACGTAGTCGCCGAGTCCCATATCAAAAAGGAGCTGTGTGTTGGTTGCAAGGGCTGTGCACGAAATGATAAGTGCTTCGGGGAGGATCTTGCGGATTATGGGTGCGGTGAGTTTAACAAGCTCCATGTAAGCCTCGGGCCATGTCATCTGCGGACAGCGACAGAAGTTTATAACATCAGGCTCGTTCCATATTTCAAAATACTTCACCCTGTCCTTAAAATGTGTCACCGTTGCCCTGACATAGTTTTGCCATGCCTTGCGCTCGTTTTCGTAAACCACAGGAATGTGTCCCACACCACCGTTGTCAATCTGAGGGCAATCTTCGGGATTGTTGCAATAGAGTTTGTTGCCGTAGGAAAGGGAGATAAACGGATCAATACCCTCGGAAACGAGTTTGTCCACCTGATTGTCAAGCCATGCAAAATCATAAACTCCCTCGGCTTGTTCGGTTTTCTGCCACCCTGACTGCAAGCGTGCCCTGCGTATTCCAAGAGCCTTTATGAGGGGAAAAGCACGGTCGAAATTCCAAAGGTCCCTGTCAAGACATTCAAGTCCGATTGACAGCTTTCCTCCTTTTTGTGTAGGCACACCGTCAAGGTCTTTAAGGTGTCCGCACTCGGAAAAACCGAGCTTTTCAATTTCCGAAGCATATGCACCTGCAACGTCCTTAACATCCACAATAACGTTTTCCATAAAGCATTTTCTCCCTTCATATTTCACTATAATAATTTTATCATTTTCAGGCATTAAAGTCAAGATGTTCAGGCAAAAGTTGAAACTAATTTCACAACTGATGTCAATTTTTGCAATTCTGAAACTTTGCACACCGGCTTCTCCCTCTGTTGCTCATTTTTTTGCAGCAAAAAAGCAAGATTACTGAAACTTTTTTCGTTTGAAAAGCACTCATTCGGTATATATGCTTTACAGGGGATAATTTTGTGGTGAGAGAATTACAGTTATAGTGCTGTCATTTCAGCTTTGATAGTACGGCACAGGTGAAAACACGGGATATACGCCACGCAAAAACTCGCCTTAAAAGCGATTTTACAACAATGTTTCCTATTTTATTATTGACTTCAAAGCGAATATGTGGTAGAATCATGTCATAAATCAAACGGAGGAAAAAGCAAATGTACAAAAGCATCCTCGGACAAAACATACGCTTTTACAGAAAGCTTTGCGGTCTCACTCAGGCAGAGCTTGCGAAAAGACTTTTTGTTTCACCTCAGAATCTTTCAAAATGGGAAAGGGGCACAACCAATCCCGACATATGGAATCTTTACAGACTTTCGGAAATCTTTGGCATTTCCTGCGACAAGCTCCTCGGAAAAGACATCAAACCAAGTGAAAGAAAAATAATGCTTGCGGCAGACGGTGGCTCAACTAAAACTGAGCTTTTGCTGTTTTCTGACAACGGCGACATTATAAGAAGAACAATTCTTGCCGCAACCAATCCCAATGCCTGCGGCATTGAAAAGGCGTGCTCTGTTCTCAAATGCGGTATCGACGGTATGCTTGCATCGGGAGTTGAAATTTCCGCAATGTTTTTCGGCATTGCCGGTTGCGGAGATGCAACAAACCGTAAAGCCATCATTTCCTTTCTTCGTCGTAACTATCCCGGCATTGACATTGACGTGAACTCCGATCTTTACAACGTTATTCACACACAAATGCCCTCGGAAACCTATGCCTCTGTCATTTGCGGAACAGGCTCGATTGTGGGCGTGAAAACCCCAGACGGAATTGAGCGAATCGGCGGCTTTGGCTATCTTTTTGACAACAGCTTCAGCGGTTATCAGCTTGGGCGTGATGCCATTCACGCCGCCTTCCGTGAAGAAAACGGAATAGGTGTGCACACGCTTCTCACCTCTCTTGTTGAGCAAAAGCTCGGTGGCAGGGCAATTGACATGATCAACCGCATTTACAGCTCCGAAAAGGATTTTATCGCCTCTTTTGCAAGCACTGTTTTTCAGGCACTCGACAGCGGTGACGACGAGGCATTACGCATATTCTCAAACAGCGTGACCGAGCTTTCACATCTCATAAACCACGCAGTTAAGAAGTTCAACTGTCAGAACACGGTTGTTCTTTCGGGAGGGCTCACAAACCGTTCGGACTTGCTCATTCCTGCCCTCAAAGAGCTTTGTCCGGGACTTGAATTTACGGTTACATCGCTTCCGCAGATTTATGGTGCGGCAATGTATTGCTGTGAAAAATTTGCAGACAAATCCAATGAATTTGCATCAAATCTCCGCACAAACTACGAGCTTCTGATAAACTGAATAATTCATATTTTAAAATGTAATTATCTTGTCCATGCGCCAGGTTACATACAAGAAAGGTGAGAATTAAAATGCTTACAACAGAAATGAGAAACCCCAACACAACTCATATTGACAAAATGGCAACCGCCGAAATGCTTAAGGCGATTTCCGACGAAAATTATAACGCAGTGAGGGCGGTTGAAGCGGCACTACCGCAAATTGCCCCCGTGGTAGATGCCATTTCAGAGAGTATTGCGAGTGGCGGCAGACTTTTCTTTATAGGTGCAGGTACATCGGGTAGACTTGGAGTTCTTGATGCCGCCGAATGTCCCCCGACCTTTGGCGTTCCCGCAGACATGGTGAACGGTATTATTGCAGGCGGAATGAACTGTATGTTCAAAGCCGCAGAAAACGCCGAGGATATTTATGAAAACGGTAAGGCAGACATAAATGCAAGCGGTCTTTCGACAGGAGATGTGCTTGTTGGCATCTCGGTTGCAGGAGGTGCGGCTTACGTTGTGGGTGCGCTTAAAACAGCAAAGCAAAAGGGTGCGGTGACGGTGGCACTTACAAGCAACAAAGGAAGTGCCATTGCAAAGGTGGCAGACATGGAAATTGTCACCGACACAGGTGCGGAAGCCATAACCGGCTCAACACGCATGAAAGCAGGCTCGGCACACAAAATGGTGCTCAATATGCTCACGACCTGTGCCATGGTAAAGACAGGGCACGTTTATGAGAACATGATGATAAACCTAAAGCCGACAAACATAAAGCTCCGTGACAGAATGATACGCATTTTGTGCGACATTGTTGGTTGCGACAAGGACACCTCGGAAAAACTCCTTTTGGAAAACGACTGGAGCATCCGCAAGGCGGCGGAAAGCGTAAAGGGTGCATTGCAATGACACATTCAGAAATAAAGAGCATTGGCGGCGTGCCGACCCTCACAGTTGACGGCAAAGCAATCCCGGAGGCTGCATATATAACCTATTTCACCGACAAAAATAAATATGCTGATTTTGCCGAAGCAGGTTATCGGCTGTTTTCCGTTCCAATGTATTTTTCCACACGCTCTATCAACGAATACAGCGGAATTCCGCCATTTCAAAAGGGAATCTTTGAGGACAAAAACGGCTCTTACACATCTGCTCCGGATTTTGGCATAATCGACCGAAATATCTGCGAAATTCTTGAGGTATGTCCCGATGCTTATATTTTCCCGCGCATAAACATGAATCTCTGCGAAAAATGGGAAGCAGAGCACCCCGACGAGCTTGCCACCAAAAATTACAGTTTTTTCGGACGTAAGTGCTTTTGTTTTTCATCGGACGCCTGGGCTGCAGAGGTCAAACGGCTTCTCGGAGAATTTATAGGCTACGTTGAAAGCTCGCCATACCGTGACAGAATAATCGGCTATCAGCTTGCAGGCGGAAACACAGAGGAATGGTTTCCCTTTGACCCATGTGCATCACATGGAAAACGTTCTGTCGAAGCCTTTGAAAAAGCATTTCCGGGAGAGAGTGCGGATGTGGCAAATCCCTTGTACCGCCGATTTCTCTCGCAGGTTGTGGCAAAGAGGGTGTGCGAATTTGCCCGTCACGCAAAGGCTTGCTGTAATAGCAGAGTTGTTATTGGTGCTTTTTACGGCTACACGCTCACCTGCACTGACTGGAAGCAATGTCATCACGCAATGAACACAGTTCTTGGTTTCAACGACATTGATTTTCTCTGCTCGCCCATTTGTTACAGCGACAGGCGTGCGCCCGGCACAGATGCTTACAATATGCTTGCAATTGACTCGGTGAAGCTTCACGGCAAGATGTATTTTGTGGAAAACGACACACGCACGCATCTTTCAAAAGCTCCGAATGGGCTGCCACGTTACAACACGCCTGTGTGGTTTGGACCGGAAAAGAGCATTTCCCTTGAGGTATTAAAAATGCATTTTTCAAGGGCACTTACCCATGGTCACGGCTTTTGGTGGTTTGATATGTGGGGCGGTTGGTTTGATGATGCGGATTACATGGATTTCATGAAAAAGGCTCATAGGGTTGCGAAAGCTTCTCTTGAAAACGACCGTGAAAGTGTGAGCGAGGTTGCGGCGTTTATTGACGAGGGGTGTTTTTCGCATATTGACAGCGATTCATTCAAAGTACCCTATGCTTTCAGAAAGCTGTTGGGGCTTTCGGGCGTGCCATATGACATATTTCTTGCGGAGGATTTTTATGCTGTAAAGGACAATTACAAGGCATATATTTTCATTGTTCCCTCTCCCACGGAAATCATGGCAAAGCTCGCTGACACGGCAACAAAAGATGGAGTTCCGTTTTTGAATTTCACCTTGGAAGATGTTTGCATGACCCCCTCGGAAATGACGGAGAAACTGCGTTTGTTTGGTGTGCGGATATACACAAACAAGCCTGCGGTTGTTTACGCAAGCAAAAGCTATCTGTTTTTGCACACAGCCCAGGACGGAGTTTATGACTTCTCGCCCGGTGTGGATTTCTGTCGGACAGAGCTTTTCAGCGGCAAAGAGATGGAGTTTCCGTGCAGGCTTGATGGCGGAAAAAGCTATTTATTCAGAATTTAAAATGCGAAAAACGGG
>JAZQKV010000039.1:0-12479 GCA_045542335.1 Eubacteriales bacterium | reverse complement strand
GAAGAAACATATATACTTTGTATTTCCGTTTACAAATGCACATTCACGGTAGTAATCGGGAACACCCGTGTCATGGTTACCCTGGATGGCAATGACTTTGGAATCAAGAGTCATGGGAGAGAGTGTCTTGCCGTTCTGGACGTAAGAGCCTCCCTTGGTAAACTCAAAGTGTTCCTCCCACGTTGTGGGTATTTCCCCGTTTCCGTCAGCGGTAAGCTTGGTATCCTTATAGATATCAAGGTTTTCGAGGGTATCATAATAATTTTCAAGCTCATCGGCAAGAGCTGTGGGCTGATTGAGGTAACCGGTATTGAGCTGGTCACCAACAAGAAGGGCGAAATCAAGATCGGAGAAGTTGTCATTTACATACTCGTATGTGGTATTGAGTGCCTCAAAACCGGGCTTCCACATTGTATAAACGTCTCTGCCGTTTTCAAGGAAATCTGACTCCACATGGGTATCTGACATAAGTAAGAAGTAAGATCCAATCTCATCCTTATCGGCATATTCGTAGCCGTCCTCAAGGACAAGTGTATCCGAAGCTTTATCATAGGCGGTATTATAGGGACTTATCACCTGCTCTATGAAATCATAAGCCGCAATTTCCGGTGCGTACTCAGAACCTTGTTCATAGGCGATATGGACTGTGTTTCCATCGACTGCGATAAGGCACTCTTCCTTACCCATATTGTCACTGAGGGGAGAAGCTGTTCCGATAAGAATCATATTGTCGGTATTGTCAACAATCTGCTCTGTTACAGCAATGCTGAAACCGTAGTTGGCGGCAAGATAATCTGTGATGATTCCCGCCGCTGTTTCCGCATATGGGTCATCCGCAGGTGCGACGATTTTATAGCTGCGAAGCTCATTTCCTGCAATCATGGCATTTCCTATGGAATAAGGGTACTCAAAACTCATGCTTGACGGAAGGCTTACTGCATTTGCACCTGCATCGAGGCTGACACTTGCCACGGTTTCGGCGCCGTGGATTACTGCCTGTATGCTTCCGCCCGTAATGGTTATGCCCTTATTTCCCTGCACGGAAGCAGTCCAGTTTCTAAGCTTCATATTCTCATCAAGTGCAAGAATTACGCCCTTTTCGGGGAGAGTATCGCTTACAGTAATATCAATGTCAAAGGATTTGCCAAGAATACTTGCAACATCAGATGCACTTTCTGCAAGCTCCGCCGATGCGGCATATACACTCAGCTTTTCTCCTGTAAGTCTTATCGCCATGCTCTGCTTAACTATTGAAATATCACTCACGTTCAAAATTCCGTCCTCATTTATATCGACACGTTGTATAAACTGTGTATTACCCTTGTTTTCCGTTGCAAAGCCACGGAGTATGCGTAAAAAGTCATCTATATCAACAATTCCATCGCCAAGACCTGTTTCATCGGCTGTATCTCCTCCGAAAACCGGAATGTCGGAAATCTCAAGATTTCCCTCTGCAACAGTTATCGGAATTTGCCTGTGAATATAGCCTGTCTTTGCAATGCGGAGTACATAGTCTCCCACAGGTAGTGTGACTTCAAAAGAGGCATTGCCGTCTGCGTCGCCCATGTCTTCAAGGAGCTTTGTAAGACAGATATCTCCGTCATCATTATAGACATAGAGCATTGCAGGGGTCTTTGCAGGTGTTTGCCCCTCTCTTGAACCGAGGACTATCATACCTGCAACCGTGCCGTAGAGTGTAATATCAGATTTATAATCAGAAGCTTTAGTGAGTGACGGCTGACCATTGATACTCTGCGCGGATGTTGCATAAATGAGGCTTTCGGGGATTGTGGAAAGTTCTTCGTCGCTTGTGAATTCAAGAGAGAACAAATGACGTTTTTTCTCGGTGTCATATGGCATTTCTTCTGCCTGCCATGTGACGGAAATGTTATTTGCCAAAGCAACCTCTGCCGTCACTCCGTAAGCCTCGGTTATTCCGCTGTAGGCAAGCTTATCCGAAACATTTACGGCAAATTCGCCTTCCATTTCACCATTTACACTGCCTTCTGTATAAACCTCAGCTACATATCCGCCGTTCGCCTCGGAGTATCTGACGTGTACAATGTAAGAAACAGGCGCATTGCTCCATATTGCATAGAGGGTTTTATTTTCAAGGTGTGTGTAGTTGACAACGCCTGTTTGGGCATCTTTAGTTTCTGCCCAGCCTATAAAGTGAGCATTGGCATCACTGAGGACAGGGAGTGCGGAGGTTTCATAAATGAAGTTTGCGATATTTGCAGGCTTTTTACCGTAACCGTTGTTATCAAGGGTAAGCGTTATTGTTGGAGCGACTTCCCACACAGCGGTAAAGACGATATTCTCATAGGGCATGGTCATTATGTCGCCCTCGTTAAGTATTTCTCCGTCATATTCCCAACCTGCAAACAGGTATCCGACATTTCTCACTCCGCCTCTTACGGTAAAGTCAACAGCCGGGTCATGCCATTCTCTTTCAAGTGTGACATCACAACCTGTGTCAAAGGTTATGGAAAAGCTTGGGTCGTTGGTGAAGCCCACTGTATAATTACCGCCGTCCGGCAGGGTGAGAGTTGCACTGTAGTTTTCGTCGAGTTTTACCGTGTCGCAGAGGTCGCCGCCATTATAAAGCTCGACAAACGAATAAACTGTAGGCTCAGTCACGACGTTTATTTCAGACGCATCTTTTCCATGTGAAAGTACGGCAAAATCATCGTCACATCTCACCACACTTGTCTTATAGCCTGATGGAGCAACAATGTCAAGACCCGAATTTGTACCATAGTTCTCAATAATTGTCACATTGCCAGATTCATGATTAAGCTTGCTTGTTGACCAGGCTTTGACAGCGCCGTTTGCTGTTATGAGAATATCTCCTGTAACGGTGAGCGTGCCGCTGTTTGCGCCAAGATTTACGGTGTAGTCCACATCTGAGTCAATAGTAAGGTCAATTCCTGCGACAGTCGCCGAGGCAGCACCGCCTGTATTATGCTCCACGCTTCCGGCATCAAGTCCGTTAATAACACCCACAATGCCCTTCGGATTGGACTGCGTGTTTCCGCTTTCGCCAAGTCCGCGGAGCTGAACAGAGCTTATCTCAAAGGTTTCGCTTCCCAAGTAGGCACTTACTCCTTTTCCTATTTCATAGGGATGCCCGTTAAAGTTAAGATAGGTGTTCTTTGATTTTACAAGTATGCAGTTTTCAAAGGTGATTCTTCCCGTCATGATAGTGCTTCCGAAGTTCATGCCGTTGGTATAGTAGATATACGCACCGCTAAGGTTTTTTGAGGTGCTGTCGTAGGTTGCACGGTAATCCGTGTCGGTATTTCTGTCGTAGGAGGTGAAAACAATATCTCCTGCGTTGTTATAAGAGGGACTTATCTGAGGAGAAACTGTACTGTTTCTGAAGGAGGTCGGACCTGTTACCACCACTGTACCGCCTTCGTCCTTTACGGCATCAACGGCACTCTGGATATGATTGAAAGCGTTTTCGGGAGTAAGACCATTTCCGTTTTCGGTGGCAGTTCCGTCGAGGTAGAAAACTCTGTCCTTACCCGTTCTTTCCTTATAGACAGGATAGAGAGTGACATCACCTGTGGAAGGGACGACACTCACAAGCTCATCGCTGCCTTTCTGCGCCCATCCGACAATAATGTAGCCATATTTGTAAAGGTCTGTTGTGTCCGGAAATTCAATGGGTGCTCCCTCGTAAGCTTCAAATGCTCCGAGCAAGTTTTCATCGCTGTCCTTAAAGGTAACGATATATGTAGGTATTATCTTCCACACGGCGTAGAGGTCGATACTTCCGCTGATTGTATACTGTGAGCCTCCCTCATAATCTGCGGTCACGTCAGACGGATCATCCGACCAGCCGAGGAAATAATGGGTATTTGTATTTTTGATATTGGGGAGTGTTATTGTGAGAGCCGAAGTGTTTTCGGGACGCACGCTGTATGAGGAGAATTCGTTTCCGAAAAGCTCATCGGTATAGGTCACTTTATAGAGGTCAACCTTTGAAAAGCTTACATCATAGGCTCCCGCATCGGATACACGGAAGGTACACGCTCCGTTGGACATGATATACTCTGTGGAATTTTCGTTTTCGTCCGTAACGGTTACGCAGTTATAAGCAACGGGGTCATAAGTGTACGCCTCATATTCCAACGAGCCGTCGGTATGTGTGACCACGCCTCCCTCTCCGACATTCAAAAGCACATACTTTCCGTTTCCTGGTTTTACTTCATCGGCCACCTTTCCAAGAGAAGCACCGTTGTTTACGACGATGGAGAGATTGCCCTTGAAGCTGTCAAGACCCGACTTGGTTGTACCTGTTGCGGAGTCCTTTGCGGTCTGGGCTTTCACCTCGGAGAGGTATGCATCTTCGAGAAGTGTCACCTTTATATCGCCGTTTACGGTCAGCTGCCCCTGATTTACATTTTTGATATCGGTTGAGATACACAGATTGGAAAGCTTTCCGCCGATAACAATGTTTCTGCCGGGGATGACCGTTTCGCCTCTTGTGCCGAGATAGTGATTAAGATAGGTAACACCGCCGTCGATGAATGATGTAAGAACCTGTGTTTCCTCTTTTGTTCCGCTTGCGATATCATAGGAACGCAGGGAAAGAGTGGTGGAAAGTCTGAAGGTTTCGCAAGAGGTGCTGTTGGTGGTCGGCTCGTAGATTGTTGTGCCTTTACCAAGGTTGAATGGGTGTCCGGAAAAGTTTATGGCGTTATACTGCGAACGGAAAAGAATGTTTATGTCATCAAAGGCAAATGTTCCTGTTCCTGCCGAAAAGCCGAAGGGACTTCCGGAATTATGGAGAAGATATGCGCCGTCAAGGGACAAATCCTCACCAAGCGAGCCTCTGTAATCAACGCCGTCATACTTGGAGGTAAAGAGGATATCCTTATCTGTCGCACCGCCCGAAAGTGCCGTTACTCCCATGACAACCACAACTCCGCCGTTATCGGAAAGTGCCGAAAGGGCATTTGCAATGGTGGCAACAGGCTTATCGGGCGTTGTGCCGTCGCCGGCGGAGAGAGCAGATCCGTTTAAGAACACAACCTTTCTCGGCTCGACGTCATAGTATGCCATTGCGACCGTGTCACCCTTAGGGACAGTTGTGATGGGAGTATTTCCGTCGACAGACCACATTCTGAAAGTATAGCCCACTCTGAAGGGGATTTCGGGATACACTTTGATGGGTGTGTCCGCCTCATCGGTATATGTACCAATAGTATTGCCGTCGGCATCCTTGAAGGTTACTGTATAGGTAGGTGCGCTCTCCCATACTGCGTAGAGGGTTGTGTCGGAAGAAAGGGTAAAACTGTCGCCGCCTTTATACTGTGCGGTGGCAGAAGCATTGTCCTGCGACCAGCCGAGAAACAGTTTACCGTCTGCGTTTGCAAGTGTGGGAAGTGTGACAGTAAGGGCGGCGGTGGCGTCCTTTGCGACACGGTAGTCGTCAAGGACATTTCCGCCCGTGCTGTCAACATAGGAGAGGATGTATGCTTCTTTTTCGCCGTAGGTGAGTGTATAAGTTCCGCTTGCGGCAGGGGCAAATGTGGCGGAGCTATCCTCATCAAGGCTAAGTGTATAAATCCTGCCGCTTTCTTCTGTTGCGGAGATACAGCTCTCATCTGCATCAGAGGCTGTGACAACAAACTCACCGCTGTTCTGACCGTGGGCAACAGATATTCCCTCGCTTGCCTTGACAACCGCAAACTTGCCGATTGTGTAACCTGCGCCGGAAGTGACAATACCGTTTTTGGTGAGAGTTCCGCCATGCTCTACAATCACCGCAAGAGTGCCTGTGATTTTATCGAGAAGCTGAACGCCTGCAAAACCTGCGGTATTGTTTGAAGGGCCTGTGGCAACCGTAAGGTTTCCGAGTGTACCGCCCTCTCCGATTGTGATGCGTACATCTCCGTTTACGGCGAGCTTGCCGGAGGTGTTTTTGTTGTTTTCACAGCTCACAAAAAGAGTGCCGACGTTACCATTGATTGTTATATCATGACCGACGGTGGAGGTTGCACGTCTTGAGCCGACAATGATTTTTGTAATGGCAGCTCCGCTTTCCACCGTGGTTTTTGTGACATCCGTATCGGTCTCTGTACCACTTGACGAAATATCGTAAAGGCGGATATTCTCGGTGCTTTCGACTCTGAGGGAGGAAAGGTCGCCATTTTTCAGCACTTCGTACCATGCCGTACCCGTGCCGAGAGTAAAGGGTCTGCCGTAAAGGCAGATACCGCTGTTGTTACAGTTCCAGACAAGGTTTATATTTTCAAAGGCAATTTCTCCTGTACCGCCTTCTGCATAATGAGGCGTGCCGTTTGTTGCACTGTTGACAATATAACCACCTGTCACAACGCCTGTGGCGGTGGTGACAGTTCCGCGGAAATCGGTTGTGCCGTCATGGGAGGTAAAGGTCACCTTTCCCGTATTTGTAAAGGTACAGCCTTTAACATCTGTTCTGCCGATTACGACAACCGTACCTCCGTTTTTCACTGCATTTATTGCGTTGGTGAGGGTATTGTAGGGCGAAGCATATGTACCGTCACCGTTTGTCTCTGCCTCGCCGTTTACATAGACAAGCACATCCTCTGCCTGTGCTGTCATGTTATACGGAAGAGTAAAGCTAAAGCTTGCAACAAGTACAAGCAAAAACATTAAAAATGAAAAAATCCGTTTATTCATTACAAAATCTCCTTGAGTGATTTATCATGACTATATTATACTACAAAATCTGCCTCAATTGAATAAACTTTTTACAGATTTTTACTGAGTTTTCTTGACTTTTATGTTATGATATGCTATAATATGCGTAGACAAGCCTTTTCAAACAACCGCACCTTTAATATTTATCTATGATTGGAGCATCCGACCATGGCAATAAAGACAAGTCTCAAGGACTATTTTATAATTCAGGGAAACAAAATCAAAAATGAGCATTTTTTCTCCATAATCAACGCAGGTATTCTCTACAAGGACAGGAAATACGTGAGCACTTCCAAAGCTCCCGAAAGAACGCTTTTTGAATACATCGTCAGCGGCAAAGGCTACATTGACAATGTTGACAGCGGCGAGATGTACACGGTTTCAAGGGGAGACTGCGTTGTGATACGTCCGTTTACAAAGGTAAAATACTATGCCGACCCCGACGACCCATATGTAAAGCTGTGGTTTACCGCAACGGGGAGTTTCACCGATGCCATGTGCGATATTTTTACCTGCGAGCCTGTGACTGTAGTGCACAATTCTCACACGGCATATAAGTCCTTTGAGAGGCTTTTGAAGCATATCGAAAAAGATAAGGAGAACGGATTTAAAAATGCACACGGTTTTCTCGACATAGTCCATGCCATTTTTTCCGACAGTCCGCAGTTTTCGGACAATTTGCAGTCCATGCCCCATGATATACTGTCCGAAAGGGACACATCTGACAATGGAGCGGATTTGTGCGAGCGTGTTGTATCCTACATTGACCTTTTCTTTTGCGAGGGAGTAACCGTGGCAGACATTGCGAAGCATTTTGATGTAAGTCAAAGGTATCTTATAGAGCAGTTCAAGAGGACACACGGAACAACGCCACACAAATACATAAATGACAAACGCATGAAGTTTGCCGCACTTCTTCTCCAAAACCCGCGCAATACCGTCAATGACGTTTCAGAGTCCCTCGGATTCTGCGAGCCGGGATATTTCACAAAGGCTTTTGCAAACTACTATGGCGTATCCCCCACCCAATACCGGAAAAGCAACGGCAATGGGTAAAAATCCACTCTGAAAATGCGAAAGAACGTAACGAAATATACACATTCCGACACGCTCCTTCTGAATACACTGCATTGAGAATATGCTGGCAGAGACGGATATGGCTCGCAAAAAGGGGGATGATTCATTCGTTAATAAAGCACTTAAAAATGTATGTTTTTTGTATTGACACAAAAAAAGTATTATGATATAATTACAGGTACAATCTGTAAACTATATTTATGAGGTGCAGAAAATGAAAAAACTGATCACCCTGACACTCGCCATCGCAATGCTTACAGGTGTGTATTCATTCTCCTTTCCGGTAAATGCAGGGGAAACAAAACTTCCGCATGAGGTAATTGCCGGATATGAAAGCAATGCCACGATTCTTTTGTCGGCATCGGATTTCACAGCCGTCGGTCAGAGCGGACTTATCAAAAGAGTTGACCAGAATACCGACTATGTAAAGGCGCAGGCTGTAGACGTCCTTGCCACGGACAACATGGTGTTTGACAAAGCCGTGTCCCTCTCCTGCCACACACTTCCGCCCAACTGGCTTCAATCTACAATCTGGTTGAATTTCGACATGAGTTCCACTGCCTTCAAGGCTATGAAAAGCGGCGACACACTCCTTCTGAAATACACCGCAAGGACAACCTCCGGTGAAGGTAAATATTCAATTCGCTTTTTCAACGCCTCCAACCAGAGCTCAAATCTCATTTACCACACCAGCGCAGACGCTGTTCCCTCCACCTGGACTACCTATTATTATCCACTTACTATTGCTGACGAAACCTACATCCCCAATCAGATAATACTTCGTACAAGCGCCGCGCTGCAATCTATTGAATTTGGTGATTTTGAGATAATAAGCTATGGTACAAGCGTCAGCGCAACTCAGATTGCCACCGCCCTTGCAAATGCAGGCGCAACTGCCAAAACCATTAACAACGTAACATTCTACACCTGTGAGCCTCAGTACAAAACCTATCCCGGTGACGGCAATGAAGGTGATGACAATGTTGATAATACGGAGAAACAGATGATTACAAAGGCAAGTTTTATAAGCGATGCAATCTCCTACGGAGACGGTGTGTCCGTCAAGGGTACCATTAGTGCCACGGACAGCGAAAATTTCGGTCTCGGATTCACCGATACAATCAAGGCATCCTGCCTCAAAGCAGGGGCAATTTCAGGCTTCAATGTTTCCTGCAACGTGACTGAAAACGCCATCGCAACCAAAAAGGACGATGTTGTTCTCCTTACCTTCTACGCCAAATCAAAGGAAAAGGTCACAAATGTGAAGGCTTCGATTTTGTCAACAACGGGTGCTGTTCTTACCAACACAACCGGCACAGGCAACGGCATTGACTACACCGAGCATACCTATTCCATCCCTACACAGTGGACAAAGATATGCTTCCCCGTTACGGTTTCGGGCGAAGTGGGAAGTATAAGATTTGATCTCGGAAGTGCCGTTTCAGAAGTTGAAATCGGCGGAGTTACCCTTGAAGTATACGATGAGGGTACAGACAGCTTTGAGCTTCCAAACGGCTATTTTCTCTGCGAGCCTTATACAAGACTTGTACTTGACTACGATACCGAAAACTACATCGACCGCAACGTGATTTCCGGCTGTACCAATTTGGAAATCCACGGTGATTACATCTACGCCATAGGCAAAGGCTCGTTTTTCATCGTGTCCGCCAAAACCCAAAAGGTTGTCGGAAGAGTAACGGGACTTGGCGAAACCCGTCAGCTTGCAATAAGCGAGGACGGAAACACGGCAGTCATCACATCCCGTGTTGACGGTGCCTTTGTTATCGCCTGCGACAACAAGGAAAACCCGGAGCTTGTTGGCAGATGCGACACTGTTGAATATGCAACCGGCGTTGCTGTGGCAAACAACTACTGCTATATCAGTAACCGTGTGTTCGGCACGGAAATCATCGACATATCCGACAGAACCCTCCCAAAACATATTTCCAATATCAAGACCGGCGAAGCTCAGTCCTGCGAAATCGTTGGAACAACTCTCTTTGCAGGCTGTTGGGGCGGACGTCTCATTGAAGCATGGGATGTTTCCGACCCTGCAAATCCCATACTTCTCAACAAGAAAATTCCTCTCTCCGGCAAGGGAGACGGTCTTTCCGTAATGGGCAATTACCTCTATGCCGCAACAGGACACGGCTCAAGCGGCAAGAGCGACGTGGGAGTATACAACGTCGGTTATGGACTTGGCAATGGTATGGATATTTTCGATATCTCCGACATAAAGAATCCCGTACTCCTTTCAAGCGTGAGAATTGACGACCATTTCTACACAATCGGTGAGGACTATTGGGATGTTGAAGTGGCAAAAGACGGCAACAAGGTTTATGCTTACGTTATGAACACCTTCAACGGCGTTTATATCTACGATGTTACAAACCCTGCCGCACCCGTGAGAAAGGCTGCCATTGAGCTTACCGTAACAAAGGACAAGTATGAATCAAAGTACACATCCCTTCTCAACTCCTACGGTCACAACAAAGGCGCCAGGAGAAGCTATTATCCCTACGACACCTACGCAAGACACAATTCGCCCGTAGGCGGTGTTGCAGTTGCGAATGGTAAAATTTATCTTGGCGGTACAACAACGGGTATGGCACTCGTAGATTCTGACGATGTCGGCAATATTCTCTTTGAACAGAACACGGAACACGGTACCTCCGTCCCCGGAAAGCCCTCCCGTAATTTCTATGAGCTTGATTACAGCATACTTGAAGATGCGGGTCTTAAGGATATCATTTTCGGACAGCCCGGCGGACAGGTCTACTCCGTTGACGAAAAGGACGGTCTTATCTATGCCGCCTGCGGAAACCAGGGTATAAAGATTCTTGATACTTCCCTTAATACTATAAAGGAATTCCCCACAAGCGGAAACAGAATCGTCAGCGAAGCGATTGTTCACGGCAACAGACTCTACACCGCAGAGGGTATGGGCGGTATCGCCATTTACGAAATAAGTAATGACGGTCTTGGGCTTAACGAAATTTCCCGCTACATTTCAGCATACGTCCCCGGACACCCCACGATTTATTCCGTAAAATTCATCCGTCTTTCACCCGACGGCAGATACGTCCTCTGCGATTCCGGCTCATCCCATTCCGAACTCGTTGACTTCACCGACCTTGAAAATCCCACAAGATGGAACGGTGAAGGTGCATACAACAACGGCTGGAATCCACACAGCGGTCTTATGTACTTCAGACAGCTCTCCACTTCCCTTGTAGGAGGAAGATATCTCTGCTCCTACGGCTACTCAAATCAGACCTACTGGTATGACTTCGGCGAAAATCCCGAAACCGACAGTCCCAAGCTCATATACAGAGTTGCAAAGTGCAACCTCAATGTCAATGGCGGTTTTGCGGCTCTCGGTGGCAAGAATGACGGATATGCAATAGGTATCAAGGACGACAATACCTTCTTTGTATTCAAGCCTTCCGAAGGAAGTGATACCACCGATTACTCCAAGCTTCCCCACTATACCTACAGCGGTACATACAGTGGCACAGTGTCCGGCAAGCCCTCTGTTTTCGGTGACATTATGCTACTGTGCGACAGAATAAGCGGAAGGTGCGACATTATTGATATATCGGGACTTGATATCCCTGCAGGCAAGTTCGACGCAAAACACATCACCACCTTTACCTTTACCGGAAATCCCGATATCGCAAAGGTCATTGATTCGAGAATAGTATTCCCCCTCGGAAATCAGGGAATCGCCTCCGTTTCCCTTGACGAATTCTCCAAAAACAGCGGAGTGACTCTCAATTTTGCCACGTCAAGAAGCGAAAATGCCAAGCCCTCTTCCGGCAAGTACGGCAAGGCAACCCTCAGGGATTTCTCGGGCAACACAGTTGCGGCATTTTACGAAAACGCAAACACTCCCGTCTCTCCTGCCTTTACGGCATACATTCCCGACGGCACATACACCCTTAACTTTGAAAAAGCCGGTTACCTTGCGGTGTCCCGGGAGGTGATTGTAAACGGAGAAATGACACTTCCCGAAATTACACTTGTTCCCGGCGACATCCCTTCTTCCGAGACGGAAATGTGCGGTGACGGTGTAATTGACATCGACGATTTTATCAGAATTCTCCGTGGACTCTCCCCCACCGGCGACAGTTACCTGAAGATGATGGTTGACCTCGACGAAGACGGCACCGTAAGCGTTTTCGACCTCGCACTTCTCAAAGCAAATCTCGGGAAGTAATCTCTCCCACACAATAAGAAAAACCACCGTCACGGCTGCAACGCAATGGCGGTGGTTTTTTGTATAGGAAAAGCCGATGTCCGTTGAGATGTCAGCTATCTATTTAAAAGGGCAAATCTTCTATCGTATTTGGCTTTGGGGAATTTATACTTGTTTTGTCAGGGAAAAATGTGGGAATAAATCAAAATCACACAACTCATTACACTCAATAATGCAACTTTCAAACTTCAAACTATAAAAGAAGGGATAGAACCCTTTGCAAAATGTGCATTTTACATATTTTATGTTGTTTTTCACTATAAAACTATGCTTTTTCTCTAAATTTGATAAATACCACTTGAAATAATAAAGATTTTGTTATATAATTAGAATGTCATAAAAATGATAGAATGTGTTCTTCTACCACGGAAAACATGGCAGAAACCACATGAAAGGAGTAAAAACTATGGAAAAGGTACGCTTAGGTATTATAGGCGTCGGTAAC
>JAZQKV010000038.1:0-13449 GCA_045542335.1 Eubacteriales bacterium | reverse complement strand
AGCATTGTTGCTTCATGGTATAATATCCGCTGACAGCCTTGCTACATAGTGCTTTGGACTTCGTCCCCCAAGCTTTGCGTGGCTGCGTTATTGACGGCTCCGCAAAAATGCCCTTGCGAGCATGCATTTTTGCTTCATGGTATAATATACGCTGAAAGCCTTGCTACATAGTGCTTTGGACTTCATCCCCCACGCTTAGCGTGACTGCGTTATTGACGGCTACGCAAAAATGCTCTTGCGAGCAAGCATTTTTGCTTCATGGTATAATATACGCTGAAAGTCCTGCTGCGCAGTTGTAAATCGGTGGGCGGTTTTACAATTGAGCCATTTTAATGTGCATATAAACATGGCAGCTGTTGTTTTCGGGAGAATGACAGAATCGCTTTTTCGGGTGGTTTGTACAAAAATGGTCGGATTATACAATTTTTTTAAAATCTCTTGACAAATCTACCTTTGTCGTGTATAATAACCATGTGTGTTATCACAAATATTTCTTTAAAGGAGATTATCATGAAACTTTCAGCAAAAATTCTTGCGCTTGCCATGGCGGCGGCAATGAGTATTACAATGCTTGCTTCCTGTGGCGGTGATGAAACAGACAAGGACACAAATTCCGACACAAATGTTGAAGCAGATGTCGAGGTTGAGGGCTCCGAGGGTGATGAAGACACATCCGACAAGCTTGAGCTTCCCGAAGGCAAATTCCTTGAGGGCGAAACCTTTAACCTCTATCACGGACACCACTACTTTGATGACTATTACAGAAAAGATGTGACTCCCGGCGATATCATGGCAGAGGCAGTTATGGAAAGAAACGCCGCTGTTGAGGAAAGAACCGGCGTAAAGCTTAACCTTGTCCACACATCAAACGGCGCTGCGCAGGGAGAAAACAGAGATATTATCGCCTCCCTTATCCTTGCAGGCGATACAACCTACGATGCATTCGTACACGTTCAGCATTCAGGTATGCCCGGACTTATTCAGGAGGGAATGTTCCTTGACTGGTATGAACTCCCCCACATCGATTTTGACAAGCCCTGGTGGTATTCCAACACCATCCGTGATATCAACTTCGGCGGCAAGGTTTTTGCCATGACCGGTGACTACAACCTCGCTTCTTTCTCTGTTACAGAGTGTCTTGCTTTTAATAAGACAATGCTTGACGAGCTTGAAATGGAATATCCTTATCAGCTTGTTTTTGACGGCAAGTGGACACATGATGAATTTGTAAAGTACATTCAGGCGGCAACAAAGGACCTCAACGGTGACGGTCAGATGGACTATGATAACGACCGTTACGGCTTCGGCGGCTGGCAGTATGAGCAGGTTCAGGCTCTTTATGTCGGATACGGCGGACAGACCCTTGTTAAGGACGACTATGGTATGCCCAAACTCAATATTTATTCCGAGCATCAGAATCTTGTTATCGACAAGATGCTTGAAGTGTTTGAAAATCCCGGTGCTTTCTACCACGGCAAAACCTTTGGTATTGATGACAAAATGTTCCAAGAGGGCCGTCTTCTCTTTAATGACTCCTTCCTTCAAGCCATCCCTGCCATGAGAAATTATGAGGATGAAATCGGCTTTATTCCTTATCCCAAGGTAAATGAGGGCCAGGAAAACTACTATTCCAGAACCGCAAACATTTCTTGCCTTACATACATCCCCGTTACTCTCTCCCCCGACAGATATGAAATCGTCGGCGGTACACTCGAAGCAATGGCTTACTATTCCAACAAGATTGTAATGCCCACATACTTTGACACAATCCTCACCGTTCAGTCCACCCGTGACATTGAATCCGAGCAGATGATTCCGATTATCAAGGATTCCTGCCGTTTCATGGACATGGCAATCGGCTTCTCCCCCGAAAGCATCGTTTACGGGGGTCAGAACACCCTTGCTTCTCATTGGGCTTCCGCAAGAACAACCTACGAGGAAAAGCTTCAGACTCTTATCGAAACCTATTCCAAATAATAGCTTGATTTTTCAGCAAAGCTCCGACACAGATGTGCCGGAGCTTTTTATTGCTTTGCAATTGCAGAACGCATGAGAACACAAAATACTTGTAATGTATTGACCGATAAAAGTGTCACCTGTAAGCACAAATATAGCACTTGACAAAATTATCCGTTTGTTGTATAATGTAACCAAGCGGCACCGATGCCGACAAATAGTATATTATATGAGGAGGCACCCATGAAAAACACAAAAAAAATCTTGGCACTTCTTCTTGCGGCAGTTATGGGCATTTCCATGCTCGCTTCCTGCAACAAGGAAAAAACAGATGATGACTCTGCGAAGGACAATCAAGTAACAGACGGTGAAACAATCACCGATGAGCTTTCCGAAGAAGAAAAGGCAAATAGCCTTGAGCTTCCCGAAGGCAAGTTCCTTGAGGGCGAAACCTTCAATCTCTACAACGCTCACCACGGCTTTACAGATTACTATGTCGAAGACCCTTCCCCCGATAACCTTCTCGGCAATGCGGTTATGGACAGAAACGCCGCCGTTGAAGACAGAACGGGCGTAAAGCTCAACTTCCAGACAACCCTGTCCCCTGCAGCTCAGGGCGATGAAACAAACAAGATTTCCTCTCTCATCCTCGCCGGAGATACAACCTACGATGCATTCATCCATGTTCAGCATACAGGTATGCCCGGACTTATCAACGAGGGTATGTTTATGGACTGGAATCTCCTTCCTCACATAAACTTTGAAAAGGAATGGTGGTACTCCAATACCATCCGTGATATCAACTTCGGCAATAAAGTTTTCGCCATGACAGGTGACTACAACCTCCGTTCCTTCTCCGGAACAGAGTGTCTTGCGTTCAACAAGACAATGCTTGACGAACTTGAAATGGAATATCCTTATCAGCTTGTTTTTGACGGCAAGTGGACACATGACGAATTTGTAAAATATATCCAGGCGGCAACCAAAGACCTCAACGGTGACGGTCAGATGGACTACGACAACGACCGCTACGGCTTCGGTGGCTGGCAGTATGAGCAGGTTCAGGCTCTTTATGTTGGTTACGGCGGCCAGACTCTTGTCAAGGACGACTATGGTCTTCCCAAGCTCAACATCTACTCCGAACATCAGAACCTTGTTATCGACAAGATGATTGAAGTGTTCAAGAATCCCGGTGCTTTCTACCACGGCAAGGACTATGGTATGGAAGACAGAATGTTCAAAGAAAGCAGACTTCTCTTTAACGACTCCTTCCTCTCCACAATCCCCGGCATGAGAAACTATGAGGACGAAATCGGATTTGTTCCCTATCCTAAGGTGAATGAAGAACAGGAAAACTACTATTCCAGAACCGCAAACATTTCCTGCCTTACATACATCCCCGTTACGGTAGACCCCTCCAGATACGAAATCATCGGCGGTACACTTGAGGCAATGGCATATTACTCCAACAAGCTCGTTATGCCTACATACTTTGATACAATCCTCACCGTTCAGTCCACCCGTGACGTTGAGTCTGAGCAGATGATCCCGATTATCAGAAACTCCTCCAGATTCATGGACATGGCAATCGGCTTCTCTCCCGAAGGCATCGTTTACAGCGGTCAGAACACCCTTGCTTCTCATTGGGCTTCCACAAGAACAATCTACGAGGAAAAGCTTAAAACACTTATCAAGGCTTACAGCTAAATTACCCGGCTTTATCTTAATACAAAACACGGTCTGCACCTCAAAGCTCATGGTGCAGACCGTTTCGTTCTAATTTTGCAGGCACGCTGACAGCGGATTTCAATGCATTCTGAAATCAAGCTCGGCAGGAATAGGGTATTTTTCAAGGACTTGTTCAATGCTTATGTCGCTCTCACGCTTGTTTGTGTCCCTTGCAATTATCTTTGCGTGAAGTCCGACCCATATGTGAAACAGCGAATATTCGCCCTCTCTTATGTCGGGGACAACAAGGTTGTCCGAAAGAAGCTTTTTTGCTTCGTCAAGCTTTCCGAGCTCAGAAAGGCACTTTGCAAAATACATCTTTATTCTGCCGCAATCCCCGGCGTGTCGTGAACTTTCGCAGAATTCCGCAAATTCGGCATACTTTTCCGCCTTGATGCAAAGCTCACCAAAAAGAATGTCAAGCGGGAGATAGTTTTTATTTGCCTTTATTGCCGCCAAAGCATATTCAAATGCGCTGTTTTCATCATGCTTGAAATTTGCGCAAACAAGGGCAAGGCTTGCGTTTGCAAGGTAGCCGATTTCCTCGTCATTTGCGGCAATTCCAAGGTTTTGGGTAGCCTTTTCAATCATTCCACACGCAAAATAAACAAGTCCGAGTTGGTAAAAATCATAACCGGATTTGTTTTCAAGTGCTTCAAGGACACCTATCCATTCACGGTCAGAAACATAGGAAATTCCGATTGGTTTTCTGTTGGCTTTTCCGCTTAAAATGTCCGAGAAATACCTCTTTTCGCTGTCCTTTTCAAGACTGTCCGGGGGAAAATCGCAGATGCTGACATTCATCTTATCCTTTTTCAGCATTTTTGCAAGCACCGCCGAGCCGCTTCCGTAGATAACAGGGCTGTTGCTCTCGGCAATAACAAAGTGATTACCCTGCAAAACGCTCTCATCGACCATGTCGTCAATAATCTTGCTTGTGGTGGCAAAATTGCCCTTTGCCTGTTCGGGCGTGATATGGGCGCAGGTGTAACACTCTGTCCAGCTGATTATTTCGTGGGCGGCAATGGGGAAATGCTCGAATTGGGTTTTCATAAGTCCTGCCTGAATTTCGTAATAGTCCCTGCCCTCGGTCAGCCATGAGTTCCAATGAGAGCCGCCCTGTGTGCTTCCCCACACAAACATTTTTCTGCCGATAAGACGTTTGTCGGAAAAATGGAGAAGTCCCATGCCGTCTGCCTCAACAGAAGCAATCCATTTTTTATTATCCCCCGGAATGTCGAAAAAATAATCCTTTGCGCAGGGTGAATTTACGGCATAGCTTATGTCAACGCCGTCAACCATGGGCACGTCCATGTGGGAAACAATGTAGCCGCCGTCACGGTATGAGGTTATGAAGCTTTTGTTTGTGGGGACAAAAGCACGGGTATTCTTTGTCTGTGCAACGGCGATATTTGACCACCAATACATCCATGTTTCGCAATCACACGGATTCTCCACCGTTACATTGACAAGCAATTTTTCGCCGTCAAGCGTTGCCCTGATAACATACACAAGTCCTCTGCACTCCTCATAGGCAAACATTTTGAGCACATCTTCGCCGTTCTTGTTTTTCTCCTTTGCGGCAAAAAGTGTGTCGCAGGTCAAAGGGCTGTGACCCTTGATGCCGATGTTCCATTCAACGCCGCCTGCAAACCACACATTTCGCAGAGCAAGATTTGCAAAGCAGACAACGTCGTTTTTATAAACAAGGTCAAGACCCCTCTTTTTGTCATACAGCGAAAAAAGTCTGCCGCCAAGCTCGGGAAGAAACACGGCTTTGAGGCACTCATTCTCAAGAATTGCGGCTTTATAGGGCGTATCCTTGAAATTGCGGTCATAAAGCGACTGCATTTTGTACGGAAAAACTGAGGGAATAAGTCCATCACCGATGCGCAGACCATGGTTTTCGGGAATGGTTTCATCGAGTCTGAAAAAGGGGTTTGCATCGTCGCTTTTAATATCGGGGATAAGCGAGCTTTCGCCAAGATTTGCGCTTTTCAGCGTTATATTTTCAAATGTGAGCATAAAAAAACCTCCGTGAGATAAAGTCTTTCCGACTTTAATTTTATCACGGAGATGTAGTTTTTAAAATGTATAAAACGACTATTGTTTTGTATGAAACGACTTTTTATATGCCGCAGGAGAAACGCCGAGAGCCTTTGAGAATTTTTTTGTGAAGTGGAAAACGTCAAAATATCCGAGCTCCCCTGCAACCTCCTTCACGCTGAAAAAACCGCTTTTCAGCATATTCTGCGCCTCTGCAATGCGCAGAGCTTCTCTGTAATCCGTCATGGACATTCCAACCGCTTTTGAGAACTTATTTCTTAGATGGGACTTGCTAAGGTTACAGCATTTTGCAATCTCCTCGGAGCTGAAATTCCGTTTGAAATTGCCCTTGATAAAGGAAATTGCCGCCGCAATATCAGGGTCAATTCTTTGGGGAACATTATCGGAAATGCTTTCAAATATGCCCGAGTACACTCCCATAAGGCGTATGCGACATTCCATGGCGTTGGCATATCTGTTCTCTGTCCACAGCCTGCATATATATTCAATTTCGGCAATCTGCTTTTGGTTGCAATGCATTACACACGGAAAGCTCTTTTCTGCCTTGCTGTCGTCAAACCCGATATCAAAGGCAGTTGTTATATATGAACCGCCATTTTCAAGGCTTGTGCTGTAATGACACCCTTTTCCGAGCAAAACAATATCGCCGCTTTTTATGGGCATTTCAACCTGCTCACAGCGAAAAACGCCCTCGCCCTCTGTTATAAGGACAAACCCGTCCCATGCTCGCCTTGGGTTTTCAAACCAAAAGCCGGGAGCTTCTTTTTTCTTTACAATAACATATATTCTTTCTATCCAGAAATCACAAAGCTCTTGCATGGGATTCACTCCTTTTTAGGTGTGGGTATCCGGAATTACAGGGTGTAAAAAGTCCCCATAAAACACAAAAAGGAAGCGCCCTTTGGCTCTCCCCAATGTGTAAGCTATTGTACTCAAATGCCTTTAATTAGTTGGCACGAGTAACCTTGCCGGAACGAAGGCAACGGGAGCAAACAGCAACTGTCTTGTGAGTGCCGTTAACAACCGCCTTAACCTTTCTGATGTTAGGCTTCCAGCTTCTGTTGGTCTTTCTGTTGGAGTGGGAAACATTGCAACCGAAGGTTACGCCCTTTCCGCAAACTTCACACTTAGCCATTCAAAACACCTCCCAAATAAGTATAGAGGAAATGCTGTGCGTGAATGGCGTTTGCCGACCATGACAAACTTTTCTTCGCACAACATGACTATTATACCACAACCTTTTTGATTTTGCAATAGTATTTTGAAATTTTTTCAAAAAATTCTTATTTGTGTTCACACATACACTTCTTTTTGCAAAAAAGGGCTGTTTTTGAAAGATTATATGGTTAATTTGACGTAAATTTGCGAAAAAAGTGACCCACTTTTCACATTACAAAAAGCTCATCACGTCATCTGCGAGCTGTTTTTCGTTTGCGATAAGCTTTTTGGCGATGTCCTTTGAGCGTTCATCTGCCGCCTCATATTGATTGAGGTATCTGCCAAGGGATTTTACGCCCATATTGCAGCCATCTGTCATAAGTCCTGCGATTGTGCTGTCGGAGCAATCGGCGGCAAGCATTGCTTCTGTTTTGACCTTGGACATTACCTCGGCAACGGGATTGGGATTTTTACCCGGCTTTTTTGAAAAGCTATCCTCGCCGTATTGTTCAAGGAGAGTTTCTATTTCGTTTTCAAGCTTAATATGCTCGTCCCTGCATTTTGCAAGCTTTTGACGTAGCTCCTCCGAGCGCACCCTTCCTTGCACATCATCAATTGATTTAACTCCCATTTTTATTCCTGCATCACATTCACGAAGCAGTCTTATTGTGTCCTGTTCAACCATTTTTCAACATTCCTTTCATATGAGATAAGAACAGTTTGCCCATTTTTTCGCTTTTTATTTTAAAGCATCAAAGATTTTTTTGTTTTCGCACATATCGGTTGTTATAACAGGAACAAAAAAGCATGGGCGACTTATCACAGCCGCCCACACCGCAAAACATTTTTAATCTGTTTATTCTTTTTACTTTGTGTAAATCACAATTGCATCTGTGTCGCCAACAATTTCGGCAAGGTTCTTAACAGCATTTGCGTCAAAGTTATACTGTTTTCCAAACCATGTTCCAAGCAGAGCATCCTCTTTCTGAATGTACATATTGCTTTCAAATTCGGGAAGCCATTCTTCCTTGAGAGCATTTGCTTCAAAGAGGTTTCTGTTGCTGTTCATGAAGATGTTGTTGCGCACATAATAGCCCTTGGAGGGATTCTCTGTTCCAACGCTCTTGATTGCGGCGGCGGTTGTGCCGTCGGTCACCTGTGCGGGAAGTCCGTAGCCGAGGTCGATGATAATGTTGTTTTCAATTACCATGTTTTCGATTGCATATTCGTTTGTATCAGTTCCGTTTCTGAGGAAAATTTCAATGGGATACTTTGTGTTTCTGATAACATTTCCGTGGAAATGGGAATCAACAAAGGCGATGTTGTTTGCGGTTTCGGTTCCAATCTTATACTGATTTGTTATTGCGGCATCGTAAACATTGTTGAAGCTGTTGTTATAAACCTTGTAAACGCTGCTGCTTCCCCAGATTTCAACTGCATTGCCGTAGCGGACGGGGTAGCCATTGGTGTATCCCTGAATACCTCCGCCGATAAATTCAAATTCGCAGTTTCTCACGGTGAGACCGATGCAGTTGCCCGCAGAAATGCCGTGTGCGCCTGCGTTTATGATGCGGATGTTATCAATTGTAACATTCTTCATTGCAACAATAGCGTGGTCACGAGAGGAAAATTCAATCGACTCAAAAACTTCGCCCGGATTGCCCTCGTTACATCTGAGATAAATTGTGCCATAGCAATTTGTTTCGCTCACAGAGGGAACTGTTCCAACCTTGGTGTAGTCGAGCTGAACAAAGTTGAGATTCTTTGTAAGCTGTGTCTTGGGGTCGAACACGGTTGATGTGTCACGGACAAGATACTTGCCGTCCCTGTACATGGGAATATGCTTGACAGCGTGTTTTTCGCCGCCATTGAAAATGATTGTGCCGCAGTCCATGATGTTTCCGTTGTACTTATAGATGTTCTCTGTACCCTCAACAAGTGTCCACTTTTCAGGGGCAGCACCATTTTCGGTTGAACGGTTGAACACAGGCTTCGCACCTTCGCCGTATGCGGAATAGGTTACGCCGGGCTTTGTCCAGAGCTTCTGACCTCTCCACTCTCCGCCTCTTTCAAAGAGAACAACGTCGCCTGCCTTGAGAGTTCCGTCCTCACGGCTTACTCTGCCTATGGTCTTCCACGCCTTTTCGGGGGATTTACCGTCATTTGCATCGTCGCCTTCCGGAGAAACATAATAGGTTGTTCCCCCCTCGCCGAGAACATATTCGCTCTTTGTTTGCTTTATTGCTTCTTCAAGCTTTTGCGCTCCGTAATTCACGGCTTCAATCGCCTTGTCGGTTGCGGTAACGCCCTTGGCATATGCAATGTATTCTGCCGCTGTGCTGAGCTTATCCATTTCTTCTTTCACTCCTGCGCTTACCTTTGCTTTTTCGGGGAATGCCGCCGCCTCAATCTGACCCTTTGCCCAATGAGCAATGGCGTCCGAGAAAGAGGATTCGCCCTCTGTAACCTCGTTTCTTCCGATATAGCGGTTAATGGCGGTTACAGCCTCTGCCCTTGTGATTGTTGCGTCGGGACGGAAGGTTCCGTCGGGATAGCCGTTTACAACATTGTTGGAAGCCGCCCAGATAATCTGTGTATATAACGGATGGTCTTCGGTTACATCGCTGAAGCTCACCGGCTTATGAGTTTTCTCGCCAAGCTTTGCAAGCATTGCGACAAATTCGGCTCTTGTGATATTCTTTTCGGGTTGAAATTCGCCCTCAAAGAACTCGATAAAGCCCTCGGTTTCAAGGAAAGAAACCTGAGATGCATACCATTTATCCTGCTCAACATCGGAATATGTTGTTGTGTATTTGCCCTTGATTTCGTTTTCGTCGGCAACAAGGCGGGTGACAACAGCCGCCGCTTCGCATCTCTTTATGTTGCCCTGAGGCTTAAAGGTCTTGTCGGCATATCCGGTGATATATTTTGCGCCCTCGATAATTTCAAAGTCCTTTTCTTCCTTTTGCTCAATTATCTTGTCGAAATACTTTGTGATTTCAAGGGGAAATTCACCGTCAAATTCGCTTATATCAAGTGTTTTTGTGCCGAGAACCTTTGCCTTGTCGCTTCCGTCGGAGCCGGTGACTCTCTTGCAGGCTGTGAAATCTCCGCCGTAAATCTTTATGTTTGTGTTACCCTTGATTTCGCCGGGGCTGTTGGCGATATAGGAGTTGTTTCCGCCGTCAATGGCATTTGTGAAAATGCCGCCGTAAATTGTGATATTGGTGTTTCCGTTTACGTCACGGTTTGCAGTTCCGCCGACGATGTGGAAAAATGTTCCGCTTCGGAGAATGATATTTGTGTTGCCTTCAACGGGTCTTGTGTCTGCGCCGCCACGGATGCTTATATCACAGCCGACGTTTGCGCCCCTTGTTGTAACAACGCCCTTGCCAAATTCAATGGTGTTGCCAAAGGCAAGAATGTAAATGCTGTTTGCGTTGACCTGCCAGTTGATATTTTCAATGGTGGTGTCGCCGCCGAGTCCCCATGTTTTTGTGTAGATAAGCAAGGAGGATTCGTCATGACCTGCGAGGGTGACGTGCTTTCTGCCTGTGGGGTCACCGTGAGGGTCGTCATGGTTATAAGTTCCCACAATTTTTATGACAGCCTCTTTGTCAGTTCCGATAAGTTCAAAAGCCTTTGCAAGCGTTGCAACCGGCGTTTCGGGGGAAAGGCCGTCGTTTGTTTCGTCGTTTCCGACATCTCCGACATAAACCGTGAAGATTTCGTCGCTCTCTGCCGCAAGGCTCACAGGGCACACCGCCGCAAGCATCAATGCGCAAAGAACAAGGGAAAGAATTCTTTTCATAGCATTTAACCTCCGTTAAACATTTTTATTGCAGTTTTTATTGTACCATGAAGCAAAAATGCTTGCTCGCAAGGGCATTTTTGCGAAGCCGTCAATAACGCAGCCACGCTAAGCGTGGGGGACGAAGTCCAAAGCACTGCGCAGCAGGACTTTCTGCGTATATTATACCATAAATATTTGCAAATGAAAATGGATAATTTCCGCATTTATATGTAAATTTCCTTGATTTATAAAAAGCAAAAAACAACTCTCTCCTGACACATCTTTTGCGCCAAGAGAGAGTTTTACAATTATCCGGGGAAAATCCGTCCCCCCGGTATGTTTTGAATGCGGATACTCGGACAGCTCACATTTTATCAGCGTATTCAAAAACAGTTTTGGTATAACACCTTTGCAATATAAGAATGACAAGCAGTAAACAAACACAAACGACAGACTCAAGCACGAGCCTGTCGCTTATATTTTACTTATTTCCCTCGTTTACCTGACGGAGCTTATGCTCACGGCGATTCTTAACCTCATCGGACATAGGCTGAATATCGCCGGCTTTTGTAAGAGCCCAACGTGTAAGAAGCGGACCGAACAATTCATAAATGAGCACGGCAAAAAGTGTTATATTTCTTATAAGCACTCCAAGTTCGCCAAGCTCTGCCGAAGCAATTGCGCACATTCCAAGAGCAACTCCTGCCTGCGGGAAAAGGGTAATGCCAAGGTACTTGCAGATTTCAGGCGAGCATTTTGTGGCTTTTGCGCTGACGAGAGCGCCGAAATACTTACCAAGGCAACGGAAAATAATATAAACCACTCCGATAACAACAATTGCCCAATCCGAAAATACGCTGAGTTCAAGCTCTGCACCGCTTATAACAAAGAACAATGCGAACAGAGGAGAGGTCCATTTATCTGCAGCAGCCATGAGGTCATTTGAGAGCGAGCAGATATTGCAGAACACAGTTCCAAGCATCATGCAAGTGAGAAGTGACGAAAATCCGACATGAACAGGACCAACTTCAAATTTAAGCATCGAAAGAGATGCAGTAAGGAACACAACAGCAATTGTGAGATTGAGTCTGTTTGTGTTTGAATTAAAGAGTTTTTCAAGCTGTGTGAGCACCCAACCCATAATTGCGCCAAGCACAAGTGAGCAGACAATTTCCACAATGGGATTTACAATAATTGAAACGAGGTCAACATTTCCGCTGATAAGTGTTTTGGAAATTCCAAAGGAAACTGCAAATACGATAAGCCCCACTGCATCGTCAAGAGCAACAATGGGGAGAAGCAGGTCTGTAAGCTTTCCCTTTGCCTTATACTGACGGACAACCATGAGGGTTGCAGCCGGGGCAGTTGCGGTTGCAATTGCGCCGAGTGTCAGAATCTGCGGAACAGAGAGTGTTCCCTCGGGCAAAACAAGGTAAAGACCCAAAAGCGCAATATCAACAAAAACCGTTGCCACAAGAGCCTGAAAAACGCCGATTACAAGAGCCTGTTTACCTGTGTGTTTAAGCTCCTCCAATCTGAACTCATTTCCGATTGAAAATGCGATAAAGCCAAGAGCCACATCGGAGATAAGCGAAAGGGTATGTACCGATTCCATGGATTCAAAGCCAATGCTGTCAAATCCGAGGTGACCGAGAAAATACGGGCCGACAAGAACTCCGGCAATAAGATATGCCGTCACAGACGGAAGCTTAAGGGGTTTGAAGAAACGTGTCATCAAAAGGCCGCCGAGCAATGCAATTGAGACAGCAAGCAATGTATATGTCATACAAGCACTCCTTTTCACACTCTTTGCTGATATATTATACTACAAAATTCTTCAAATTTTGCACACGATTGATATTATATTCTTTTTTGTGTATTTTGTCAACCGTTAAATGGTGAAATATTGAAAACTTTTTGTGTGGCGGCTTCACAATTTGTTATTTTGGGTTCATATATTGATGTGATATACTCGCTTCGCTCGTGCGATATATTTTGCTTACGCAAAATGCGATATAACCTCACTGCGTTCGGTTGCAATATAGGCTCGTTTCACTCGCCTGCGATACGACGTAAATTCTATTCCACGTGCCGTAAGGCACATATCGCATTACGAAGTAATATATAGCATCTAAGATATATCACTCTTTTAAGAATTTATATCACTGCTGTGTGGTGCGACACAGCAGCACACAGCTCTCCACGTGCCCCGTCCTCGGGAACAAATCCACGCCAACAGCCTCCCGGACTTCAAAACCAAGCCGTGAAAACTCCGCAAGATCCCTTGCAAGTGTGGCAGGGTCGCAGGAAATGTAAACGATCCTTTCCATTCCGAGATCACATATGCGCCTTACCGCCTCAATACCACAACCCTTTCTCGGCGGGTCAAGTATCACCACATTAGGTTTTACCGCCTTCACCCTCTCCGAGTTCAGTGCCTCCCCTGCATCAAGACAGATAAATTCTCCGTCAACTCCATTTACGCCTGCATTGTATGCCGCATCAATGGTTGCTTCTTTTGATATTTCAACACCTGTCAGCTTGCAACCGTCGTTCGCAAGACAAATTCCGATTGTTCCTGTTCCACAGTAAAGGTCAAGCACCCTCTCCCCCGGCTTTATATCCGCAAGTCTTGCCGCCTCGGAGTAAAGCACCTCGGTCTGTTCTTTATTGACCTGGAAAAATGCGGCAGGAGATATGCGGAAGGTTTTTCCGCAGAGGGTTTCGGTGAGGTAGCCGTCTCCGCA
>JAZQKV010000037.1:0-21574 GCA_045542335.1 Eubacteriales bacterium | reverse complement strand
AAGACCGCTTGGCCTCCGACTTGCTCAAACACCTTGAACGGTGCATCAACTGTGAGGCAGTTGATATTCATGATGCCGGTCTGCTTGATAATGTGGTGGGAATAGTTTTCCTTGTTAATGGTAACGGCAAGGCGGTTTGGAGTGTTTGTGACCTGGGTGACGGTGTTCACGATAAGTCCGTTGTCCTTTTTACCGTCATTGGAGGTCACAACATATAGACCGTAGCCGATATTGAAAAGTGCGGTGAGGTCGTTTTTGTTGGCAGTGTCGTTGCGTGTTGCAAGGTATTCACGGCAAAGCTCTGTGGCAAGCTCGTCAACGGCGTTTGTGCTTTCTTCGTTGAGGGCAGAATTTATGCGGATTTCGTTTTCTGCATAGGTTATATTCTTGCACTTTTCGAGCATGGATTTCATTATCTTTGCCGCCATGGGAGCCCAGCTTCCGTTTTCTATAAGAGCAACGGTGCGGTTGCTGAAATTGCGCTCTGTGAGGTGGTCAATATATTCACGCATAAAGGGGAAAATATCTGCGTTGTAGGTTGTTGTTGCAAGGACAAGCTTGCTGTATCTGAACGCATCGCTCACAGCAAGGGCAATGTCGCATCTTGCAAGGTCATGAACAACAATTCTGGGGCAACCGTTTGCCTTGAGCTTTTCTTCAAGACGCAATACAGCTTTTTTGGTATTTCCGTAAACAGAGGTATAGGCAATGACAATGCCCTCCTCCTCTGCGGTGTAGCTTGACCATGTGTTATACTTATTAAGATAATATCCGAGGTTTTCCGAGAGGACGGGGCCATGGAGAGGACATATCTTTTCAATTTCAAGAGTCGCCGCTTTTTTGAGCAGAGACTGAACCTGTGCGCCATATTTGCCGACAATGCCGATATAATAGCGTCTTGCTTCGTCTGTCCATTCCTCGTTCACATCAAGTGCACCGAATTTTCCAAAGCCGTCTGCGGAGAACAAAACCTTGTCTGTGCTGTCATAAGTCACGATAACCTCAGGCCAATGCACCATGGGCGCTGTGACAAAGGTGAGGGTGTGTTTACCAAGGTTCAGAGTGTCGCCCTCGCCAACAATTATGCGGCGGTCTTCAAAGTCTGTTCCAAAGAAATTTTTCATCATGGCAAACGCCTTTGCCGAGGAAACAACCTTAGCTTCGGGGTATGCCTTTAAAAAGTTCATGATGTTTGCCGAGTGGTCGGGCTCCATGTGCTGAACAACAAGAAAATCGGGATTGCGGTTTCCGAGGGTGTCACGGATGTTGTCGAGCCATTCATGCGTAAATCCGGCATCAACCGTGTCCATAATGGCGATGCTGTCATCGATAATGGCATAGGAATTATAGGACATTCCGTTGGGGACAACATACTGTCCTTCAAAAAGGTCAACCTTATGGTCATTTACGCCGATATATTTTATGTCGTTTGTAATTATCATTGTATTCACCTCTGTAACAAAATCTACGTTTTGATTATAACACAAATTCATGCGCATTGCAAGAGTATTTTTGTTTTTTTGCCATTTTTTTGTATTTTTTGTTATGCGAACGGGGCTTTCCTCTGTTTAAAAGCACTTTCCGTCGCGGCAATCCTCTGCAACTCCGTATCTGAAGCAAAGCTCATTTTGGCATTGCCCTGTTCCAAGAAAATCTGCTATGTTGTTGACAGTTGTTTCAGCGATATTGTAGAGAGCCTCCTCGGTGAGAAACGCCTGATGGGAGGTCACAATAACGTTTGGCATGGAGATGAGGCGTGCGAGGGTGTCGTCCTCCATGATATGACCGGAATAATCCTCAAAGAAAAAGTCCGATTCCTCCTCATAAACGTCAAGGCAAGCAGCCCCGACTTTGCGTGATTTAATGCCGGCGAGAAGTGCCTCGGCATCGACAAGAGCTCCCCTTGAGGTGTTGATAATCACTATGCCTTTTTTGCATTTTTCAAGGGATTCCGCATTTATAATGTGGTCCGTTTCCTCGGTCAGCGGACAGTGTAAAGAGATTATATCGCTCTTTTCAAAAAGCTCATCAAGGTTAGTGTATCTTATTGTGTCGCCGTTGTCAAGGTCTTTTGCCGGGAACTTATCATATGCAAGAACTTTCATGCCAAAGCCACGGCAGATGTCAATGAACACCCGTCCGATTTTTCCCGTTCCGATAATACCAACAGTTTTTCCGTGAAGGTCAAATCCCGTCATACCAGAAAGGCTGAAGTTAAAATCACGGGTTCTTATATAAGCCTTGTGAATACGGCGTATTGATGTGAGAAGCATTGCCATGGCGTGTTCGGCAACAGCATAGGGCGAATATGCCGGCACACGAAGAACGTGAATCTTTCCGAAAGCGTGCTTCATATCAACGTTGTTAAAGCCTGCACATCTGAGGGCAACAACCTTGACACCCATTTCGCAAAGCTTGTCAATAACGGCAGCATTGACCGTGTCATTCACAAACACGCAAACGCCGTCAAAGCCTGCTGCAAGTCCGACCGTGTCCTCGTTGAGCTTTGTTTCAAAATATTTTATCTCAACGCCCTTATCTGCGGAAAATTTATCAAATGACGGTTTATCATATGGTTTTGTATCAAAAAAAGCTATTTTCATTTTTAATCCCTCCTTGGATTACTGTTATATTATACTATACACAATTGCAAAAGTATGTTGAAATTTCAACAAAACAAGATAAAATTGTAATCATTACAAATATTTACTTTTTGTACACATTTATTGCTTCTATAAGTAAGTATTTACATTTTCAACAGAGTTTAAACGTCAAGGGGCGCAAGCGTTTGCGGAGTGACAGGGGTGTTGCTCCCTACGATTGGTTGGTGGGTTGACAAGGAATTCTCGATGCGGGTGTTGCTCTATGTTTTTTCACCGGAATGTTGTCACATTGCAAAGCAAAACCGGGCGGCATCCGAATTTGTGGGATTCCGCCCGAAAGCTCTCTCCTCAATATGCGGAGCGACGAGGGCGTCGCTCCCTACTAAAAATCATTTCAATGGGAAAACGATTCCGTTCTGACGGCGAATTTCGTCCATTATGCCGAGGGTTATAAGTGTGTCGCTGTTAAACTTATCAACGCTCATTTTTCCGCCGACTATGTCCACAAAGTCGCGCACCTCATAAAGCATATTCCCGTGTGACCTTTGTTCGGCGCAGGCTATAACGCTCTTTTCACCGCTTTTTCTGTTTGTTACAGCAACCTCGTCAACAGAGGAAAGACGTTTGAGAGTGATATAGCCGTCCTCGCCTGTGATAACCGAGGGGTTGAGCGATTCGGTTATCTTTGAATAGCTGACATTTACGGGGATTCCGCAATCCATAAGCACGCTTCCGTGACCCTCCATGCCGTTATGAAGCAAAACTGACTTTGAAAAGACAGCCGACGGTTTTCCAAAGAACATAACAGCGGCATGAAGTGCATAAACGCCAATATCCATAATTGCGGCATTGCCGAGAGCAGGGTTAAAGGCATTGAGAATCTCCCCTGCCCTGAACTTATCATAGCGTGAAGAATACTGACAATATTCAATGTTCGCCGCACGAACCTTTCCGATTTCTCCGCTTTTTGCAACACGCACCGCTTCGAGAATTGCCGGGTCATGCGCCGGGCGCATTGCCTCCATAACAACAACGCTGTTTTTCTTTGCTGCCTCAACAAGCCTTATAAAATCGTCCTGACAAAGGCAGGCAGGCTTTTCAACAAGGACGTGCTTTCCATGTTCAATTGCCTTGAGGGATTGTTCAAAATGCAAAAAATTCGGACTTGCAACATAAACCGCATCGACATCTGAGCTTAAAAACGCCTCAAGGTCTGTGAAAACATTTTTAATATCATATTTTGCGGCAAACTCTGCGCCTTTTTCGGCAGTTCTTGAATAGACGGCGTGCATGACAATTCCGTCTGCGGCAAGCACTGCGGCGGCAAGCCAATCGGATATAAAATTCGTTCCGATTATACCAAGCTTTATATTATTCATGGGTTTAACCTCTTTACAGATTCTTTTTGTGCCTTTTATTCGGCAAGAAGCCTTAACAGTTCATCGGTTGCCTCTTCCCTGTAACGCTCAAACAAGCCATTGTCACGGAGATAGAACAGGATTGTGTAACGGTCACGCAGAATAAGAGCTCTGTCAATTCCTTCAACAATGCGCTGTCTGTCGGTGACGGTTGGCGGCACCTTCATCTTGCGGCAAAATTCCTCAACCGCATCAAAATAAGGGATATATTTTGCAATAAGCTCTTTGAGATGAGCGTCGGAGGTTTCGTTATAGAGCATTTTATACATAATTGCAACAAGTCTTGTGCCCTCGCAAACCTCAAGTCCGTGGAAATTGGGGGGATTTCCCTGTTCAACGTCGAAAAGCTCCCATGCGTGGGCAATAATATGCTCCGAACCCGATGCAGGGCGGGAATTTCCCGTGTATGCCATGCCAAGACCTGTAACAAGGAAGCCTTCCATTATGTTCTTGATACATTCGGGATCACGCTTGCTGATATTATAACCGTTTTCAAGGCACTTGTTTGTTGCGTCAATTACATCGTTTGCAATTTTTTCGCAATAATATTCGCCGGAGTAATCACGGGCAAGCTCCCAGTCGAGAATACCCACATATTTTCCGAACATATCGCCAATTCCTGCAAGCATCATATCGTGGGGTGCATCCTTGAGGACATCGAGGTCAGCGATAAGATATTTGGGAGTTGTACCCTGAACGGTGGATTTTGTGCCGTCATGAAGAAAAGGAGTGCCTGCGGAAACATAGCCGTCCATTGAGGGTGCTGTTGCGCAAACGCCATACGGCAAGCCGAGGCGATAGCTGCAGAGGCGGCAGGTGTCATTGATAACGCCGGAGCCCACAGCAAGAATAAAATCGGGAAGCGGAGAATAAGCAAAAATATCCGCTTTGGCATCGGGATTGTTTGCATGGAGAAGAATTTTTCCAAGTGTATCCGGATTCGGCAGAATAACCTCACCGTCAAGCACAAGAGTGTTAAAATGCATACCGTTTTCCTTGAGGATTTTTTCCACTCTTTCGCCTGCAACACGGTAAGTGTTCTCATCGGCAACCATGTAAATCTTTTTATATGCACCGAGAATTTGCGGAATCTTTTCTATTGCTCCGGAGGAAATTTCATATGCTTCAAGGGGTGCGCTGTGAGTTTTGCGCTCACAGGTGCAATCAAATTTAATCATTATCAGGCTCTCTCCTTATGATTATTGTTTTATTTTTAACATTATAGCACATTTTGGAAACTTCGTCAAGGGGGTAATGACGGATTATGTGTAATATTTCGGGGCGTTGCAAGTAATTTTTCACAATTATTCATTTGGTAATGGTTTGGAAGCTCACGCAGGTGGGATTTTGAGGTAGGAAAAACAAATGGTCTTATAAGACAGAACTGCAGTCAAGCTTTGAAAACATTCCGTAAAAACATTTTTAATCACTTTTTCAAAAATACTTGACAAATATTATCATTTATGATATTATAATTACATGAAATCCATTCATTTGGAGTTCATCACGAAAAGAATCATTGTACACTTATTTACAACTCTGATTCTCGGTACAAATTCAGTAAAGGAGCAAACATTATGAGAAGCGATGTCAAGAGAGCTGTTGGCAAACCCGATAATTCCGTGTTTATTAAGAGATGTATAATCTATGCCATTGTTTTGGCAGCAATGCTGTTTGCGGCACCGTCCATTTTTGGCAAGCTGATGGCTGCCACAGCGGCACAAGGCATACTGTCGGCTTGGTACACCGTGTTTGTACCCTTGACGGCAATCATTATGGCGATAGACCTGTTTAAGAGCCTGCGCCGCCGTTGGTCGCTTGCCTATATGGACAACTACCGACATCGGGCAAAAGAGAACGGCTATAAAACCTGCCCCCGTTGCGGTGCGGACTTTGTCTTAAAACAACGTACCCGTTCAAGTCGAGTAAAGACAGGGGAAATCGTTACCACGACTACATACGGTGACGGCAGTAAAACTGTGGATCGCAAGGATGTTTACGGAAACGTAAATCGTACAGACAGCTATTATGTATGCTCAAACAGTTTGTGCGCACTTGAACCGGAACAGTATATCAGTCAGAGTCACCTGCCCTGGAGAATCAGGGACATTCGGTATCTTGTATTGAATGATGACAGCTTGCCGGAGCGCAAGAAATCCTTCAAATCGAGTGGTGCTCATGGTCCGGCAAAGCATCTTATGCTTTCCCGTTTGACGTTTCCGCTTCTTGCAGTGGTGCTTGTTGTTGTCAGCGTGATACTCGTTATTAACTATGCCGACTGGCATGATGGCGAGTGGACTTACGTTACCGTTGATAAACAGTCCGACCGAACGGTTGAGGAATATCAAAACTATCTGCTGTCTTTGGATACCGAATACAATCACTGGTATATCACCTACGAAAAAGATTCCACCACGATGATGAACTATTTAGCAGGATTTATAAAGCTTGATAAGGCTGTCGGTTACACCGTGGGCGGATATAACGTAGAGGGCGGCAATATTTATGATTACCGTTTTGAGGGCGACGACGCCGGAACCGGGATTCCACACGGTTGGTACACCTTAACAAAGCTCGATGGCATCAATGTGCTTGTTGACGAAGACAACGAAACCATTTACAAAGAAGGAACCGAGTTTTACGATACTTATGCTCCGAAGCTGCGGGAACTGACCCACGATAAAGCCCTCGCTTCCGTTTTGGAGAAGACCACCGGCGGTGAGCACGGCATTTACAACGGCTCTGTCCCGTTGGAATTTATCCGCAAGGATAACAGTATGGTGTTCTCTTATCTGTATTCGGACGACACTTCTTACGGCAATGAATTCCGTGCCATCACCACATACCCCGAAGAACAGATGGAAGAAAGATGGTACTTTACCTACGGCACTGATGAATACTATCCCGACGAATGGGACGGATTTGTGTATTCGGACGACGAAACTTTCAGCACCGATGATGAACTTGGAAAGCTTATGAAAACCAGTAGCGAAAGCACCGGCGATGTAGCATTTTACCAAAACGACCAAGAGGTTCTTCATTTTCATGTGCGCTACTTCCCCAACGGATATGATTTTGAGGTCTATGATGTGGAAGAAGGACACGGAAATGGCTTTGAAGAAGACATGGTATACCGTGTAAATACCACCGACAAAACTCTGACCAAGATTGAAAACTACGATTATTCTGACGAAATAAAAACCGACATGCCTCTGTCAGAGCATCAGGAAAAATACGATTTTCTCATGAGCATTGTCCCCCACACCTACATACGCAGTATTATAGATATGGACAAAGCCGAGGTTAAAAAAGAAAAGGGCGGTCTTGTGACAATCTATGAAATGAAAGACGAAAACGGCAAGGTTTCTGCCGATATGAAATTGGCATTCGGCAAAATCGGAGAGGTAATCGACTATACTGCGCAAAACGAGTATGTAAAAATCGAGCTTGGATATTGATTAAGTTGCTCCCCGAAAAAACAAACACGTCTCTGCATCAATAATTAAAAGCTAAATATCAAAAAGTAAAAGGCTCTGCGGCGACCGTTACCCGGTTACCGCAGAGCCTGTTTTGTTAAAGTACATATAAAAAACCTTTGCAAAAGCAATCATTCAATTGTCACACGGCAACGGTAAAAGAGGTCGGTTGCATAATCGCCGTAGTTATCGGGCAGACGAAGAAAGTTGATTTTATGGGTGAAGTATATGTAAAAATCGTGTCCCACGGTGCTGAAATCGTCCGAAGCTTCCGAATCAAGACCAACAATGGTTGAATAGTAATAAAGTCCTGTGTAAGGCTCTGCGGTGGAGGCAACCACATGGTCATCCCAGTTTGCGCCGTCATCAGAGAAGAACAATATGAGCTGTCTTGCAGTGTGCACAACCATAACATATTTGTCGAGAGCCGCACAATATGCCGCATCGGAATGACAATCATATTTATATCCGCAAGCTTCAAAGAATTTTATATCGGGGCAGTTTTCCGGGAGCATCTTTGCCGCAGTGCCAAACATTGGCTCTGTGTCCCACACACCGTTTCCGCTGTATTTTTTCACAAGCGAAACAGGGGATTCTCCACGGCGAATTGCTTCAATTGTTTCTTTTATCGGAGTGCGTGCGCCCGAAATATAACGCTCATACTCAGGGGAAAATTCATTGAAATAAAAATAGAAGTAACCGTCTTTTCCTGCGAAGAACGGCACGCCTCCCATGTTGGGATATTTTCCGTCGGCACGCTTTTTGCTGATATAGTTGCAAACAGTTCCGCAAACATCGCCAAGATATTTCCAATGCTCGCCACCGTCATACGAAACGCCAAAGCCGATGTTATAGCTTTGGGGGTAATCGGGGTCAACCTTGCTTACGTCCTCACGGTGCGTAAAGCCAATAAGCATTCCGTCATCGCAACGGTAAAAGCTTTGCACCCAAAGACCGCACGGCCACTCGGACTTATACTTATTATAATCCCACTCAAATGGTGGCAATTCTTCGGCAAAGGGAGCGTCAGCCGTTCCACGGAAGTGACGGTAATAAGGAAGCTCACCCAGGTCTGTTGTCCAGAAATCTATTTTTCCGTCGGGGCGGCGAAGTGTGCAACAGCTACCGTCCACGGTGAAGTTCATTTCTTCGTCACGATATACAAGTTCCGGTGCGGAAATACTGATATTCTTCTTGAGCATTTCAGGTTCCTCCTGTTTTCTTTTATTGCATGTAATCTTGCAAACAGCTTACAGAATTCATCCATACACTCAATATACCACAACAAATTGCATTTGTCAATGGGAAATTACAATTGTATATGCTTTCCGGGATGGATAAATATTTTTACATATTTTCGTCATAAGCTATGCGGTTTTCCTTGATTTAATTATATCACGAGCATTTGACAACTGCAAGACAAAATTTCCCGGAAATTCTGCGAAAAAAACTGTGCTTTGATGCATCAACAAAGGTTATGAGAGATAATTTGAGGGATCGCATCTGTTAAGATATGTCGCACCAAAGGTATATCACAAATTCCGTCAGGAATTTATATCGCATAAAAAAGACCGCGTAAACGGTGCGTAAACATAGGAAAAAAACGTAATTTGATGCGTAAATCTATCTACCAACTCACAAATTTGAATTAGTTTAACTGTTTTCTGAAATCCATTTCCTTGACCAAGAAAACAATGTTTCGGACATCAAATTAAAATCTATCGCTCCGCCATTTTTCAAATTCATAAATGTTTCAACAATGACCTGTTCATTGGAAGATACAACTTGGAGCAATTCTTTTTGACGGTTGATATAGCTCCCCGTTTGCTTGTAAGCAATTGCCTGTACAACAAAAGAAGCCGATTTATATAACCCTCGCAAAATATCTTCGCTTTTTTCATGAAGCATATTGTGAGCACATCCGTGGTATATATTACAGACACCGATTTTGATCGCCCTGTTCACAGCACTTTCGTCAATAACTGCCATTACTTCGTCAAGGCTTCCCTTGATTGGTGTGGTGTCGTGGCAAAACTGGAAAAGGTCGGATGGATCCCAATTCATAATCTCTTCTTTGCCTGAAATAAAACCACAAATCAGTTCTCTGTGAGGCAGAGTATCCAACATATCATTATAAGTTTGGATATCCATAGCAGACAATTCGTCGATAATTACAACAACATCAATGTCACTTGTTTCTGTTGCTTCGTCACGACCATAACTGCCTTGTAAACCAACAAACCAAACACGCTCTCTAAAAGTATCGTTCAAGACATTGAGAAATATATTCATAAAGTTTTCAATAGCAATCATTTTGCATTCTCCTTTGCTGTCTTGCAGGAAGCAATCAAAAGTCTGCGGATATTTCCACATAATTTCTCGGTATATTGATAAGTAGTAATATCTATTCTTTTTGTTTCATACATCAATTTCAGCCAATAACTTGTTTCGTTAGACTCCTTGAGTGCAATCTCTAATTTTGAAACAAAATCCTTTTTGCTTTGTGCATACTGTGCCTCGTGGATATTCGCTCCGACAGAGGTGCCTGCTCTTGCAAGCTGATCGGTCATATAAGAACTTTTGGGTGCAGTTACACCATCGACAAGATTTACAATAGCAACTGCAAATTCAAAAGACATATCCAATAATTTGTTTTCAGACATAAACGCACCTTCTTTCGAGTAAATTTTATCATTAAATGTTGCATTTTTCAATGATATATTGCTTTCGCAATATGATATACGGCTCTGCCGCATGATATACTTGCTTACCGCAAGTATGATATAATATCCGTTCTCTTCATACGCGAAGCGTATATCATCTGCAAAGCAGACATCATATCGAAGATATATCATCCGTTCTGCATAGAACGGATATCATTATAAAAAAACTCTCTTGTCTTGGTAGACAAAAGAGGTTTTTTATATGGCTGGGACGGCTGGATTCGAACCAGCGGGATGACGGAGTCAAAGTCCGTTGCCTTACCGCTTGGCGACGCCCCAATATTAACTTGATTGCATTTATGCAAATCGTTGCCGTCTCCTCCCGCAACGGAGAAATTATATCACATTTAGCAGAGTTTGTCAAGGGATTTTCAATTTAATTTACAAATGGCTCAAAAAACAAACTAAATGCCGGAATACGAAAAATATTCACAAAACTTCCCCTTGACAAATCGTGTCAAATGCTGTAAAATAGTGGTAAGCTTTTTTAGTGCTTAATGGAGGATGACCTATGGATAAAAACTTGATTTGCGCAATTGACAAATACCTTGCCGACCACACAAACGAAATTGTTGACACCCTTTTCGGCTTTGTGGGTATCCCCTCAATTTCGAGAAGCGACCTTGCTGAACCCGGCGCACCCTTTGGAAAAGAGTGCAGACGTATGCTTGACAATGCGAAAAAGGTGTTTGAAGACCACGGCTTCAAGGCAGATGTTATGAGCGACGGTCACTACGGTCTTGCTGAAATCGGCGGCAAAAACGGCAAAACAATAGGTGTCTTTGCTCACAGCGACGTTGTCCCCACAGGTGATGGCTGGATTTACACCGATGACCCATTCAAGCCCGTCATAAAAGATGGCTGCATGATTGGCAGAGGCGTTGACGACAACAAATCCGGACTTGTTATGGCTCTTTATATACCCGAAATTCTGAAGGCGGGTGGCGTTGAACTTCAAAGCAGGTATCTTGTTTTTGTGGGCTCAAGTGAAGAAACAGGCATGGATGACATTGAGTTTTTCACAGGTGATGCTTCGCAGATAATGCCCGATGTTTGCCTTGTACCCGATGGTTCTTTCCCCGTTTGCGCCGGTGAAAAGAGCATTTGCCGCTATCATGCCATAAGCACTGTTCCTTTCAAGGATATAATTGAATTTGAGGGCGGTTTTGCGTATAACGTGGTTCTTGACAAGATAAACGTAAAGCTTCGTTACAGCAACGCTCTTTATGCAGATTGCATTAAAATTGCAGAAAAAGGTGAAGTCAGCGTGAGTGCCGACGGAGACATAATCAATGTCAAGGCTGTCGGCGTTGCAAAGCATGCCGCAATGCCCGATGGCGGAATAAATGCGGCTCACGTCTTTGCAGAAAACTTCAAGGACTGCCCTTCACTTTGTCAAAGCGACAGAAAATTGCTGTCTGATGTTGCACTTCTTACAGGCGACTTCTACGCTGAAAAAGTCGGCATCGCACACGAGGACTTTCTCGGAAAGCTCACATTTGTAAACGGAATGTGCCGCCTTGAAGACGACGGACGTGTAAATATTTCGGTGGACATAAGACACGGCTGCACACTTGATTCCGAAACGCTCTCGGAAAAAATCCACGCCGCAATGGAAAAACTCTGTTGGAACGCCGAAATAACCGAAATCAACACAGGTTACGGCTATGACAGGCAAAGCGAATTTGTAAAGCTTCTCGAATCGGTTTACAACGATTGCGCCGTTGCTGCGGGACAGACCGGCGATGAAAGCTATTACAGTGCAGGCGGAACATATTCAAGAATGCTCAAAAACTCCTATACTATCGGAACAGAGGCATACTATCTGCCTGCAACACGTCCCGAAATGCCTGCAGGTCACGGCAGCTTTCACCAATGCGACGAATCTATGCCAATCAACCGCTTTATCGAAGCTATTAAAATTGGTGCACTAATGGTCACGGAGCTTGATAAAAAACTCAATATGTAAATGTTCGGAAGTATTCACGAACGTGCAAAAGGGGGCTCTCTTGCCCCCTTTTTTGTATTGGTTCATGCTTTCAAATTGCTTGCCACCGCCATTTGTACAGGTGATGCTTAAATAACTGACATATCATAGAAATGATATTTCTGTTTCCACATTATAAAGTTTTTCGGGGATTCCCAAGGGGTACTTTTTTCAAAAAGTCCCTCTTGGGCAGGGTTTGGGACAGCGTCCCGCCAACCATTAAATAGTTTTTCGTGGATTCAAAAGGGGGACTTTGAAAAGTCCCCCCTTGCACTTATTCATATTTACGCCTGTTTTCTCACAATTGTATATTCATCGCCCGGGCGATAATATGGACATTCCCGGTTATTGTCCGCATAAAAGCGTTCAAGCTCGTCGGAGTCAAGGTCTTTTTCGCAGATATAGCAAAGATAATCTTCGTCGTAGGTATAGTACATACAGAACTCACAATTTGACTTTCCGTTACCGTTCATTTTTATGACCATTCCTTTCTTGCAGTCGGAAGCTTGTGCGTTTTTTCAAAGCAACTTTGAGGTTAGTGACCTCAAAGTCACTAACTTCCAAGTCTGAAAATTCATTTTCAGACCTTGCACGCCTTTCATCTTCTTAAAAGCCTTGTTTTCTGTCGCAACGTGTTCTTTTTAGTGTTTTATGCCGCTTTTTCAACGAAAACCTCTGTGAAAAGCTCCGGGTTTTCTCTGAAAACGTTATATGCCTCCCACACCATCAGCATCTCACGGATATGCCCGACAGGAACTTCAAAATCCATGTCACGGTTCGTTCCCTTGGCTGTCACAGTCACGCTGCTTGCCTTTGAAAGCACCTCCATAAGTCTTGTCAGAGTGTGTCTTTCCGAAGCAGGACTGTCAAAGATTCCGCAGATTTCAAGGTCGTTGTCAAGGTCAATAACCTTTTCCTCTCTTTGCCCGTCCTCAATGGCAAAGCTGTAAACAGCACCGTCACAGTTGAAAATCATCTCTTTTGTTTCGAGAAGCTCGTCTGTGGAATATGCAAGTACAAGGAAAAATGTCACAGCACCATTGCACTCCGAAAGCGCAGAGCTAACCATTCCGCCTCTGCTTGTCGCAGCGTTTTTGACAAACGTGTTGAAAAGCTTTGATTTAAGCGTGTAAGCGTTTGTCGTGTCATCGTGCATAAGCTCAAAGCGATGCTTGACGCTGCCGAGAGCCTGAAGATGACGGGGACGGCTCAATTGCTTGAGCTTTTCGGCAATGTCGGCGTTTTCGGTTACGTCGTAGGTCTGTTCAAGAAGCTCAATGCACTTTTGCTCGCCAAGCGTGCCGGAATTAACCGCCGCAAGAGTGTCATCGGCATAGAGCTGTTTGTAATTCTCAATGGTTTCGGTTGTTTTTTCGTCGGAATCGCTGTCGTTTATGCCGCTGAGCATCGCAATTGCCTCGGCATAGTTTCCCTCTTGGGCGCAAGCCTGGGCAAGAACAAAAATGTCATCTACCATAAGTGCGCGGATTCTCGACTTTTCCTCTGCAAGGCTATCCCCTGCAAGAACGCCGGGAAGAGAATTTTCAAGGTATTCATAAGCCTCTTTATATCCGCTTTGTTCGATGATTTCGTCCACTTTTGCGCTGACAAATTCCTTTGCGCTTTCAACTATGCGCAGACGGTATTCCTCAAGCTCGCCCTGTTCAAAGGCGGTCTCGTCGCAATTTGCAAGCACTTCCATTGCTCCGTCAAAGTCATTTGCCCCGATTCTGATGTCAATTACGCTGCCGACGGCTTTTGTTTTATCCACGGCAACCTCCTTTTCACAGGAGCAAAGCATCAGAAGCACAAGGCACACAACCACAGGCATCAGAAACCGTGTTGTCATTTTCATATTGTGTTCTCCGTTTTGAGGCAGGAAAATTGAGTTTGTATTTGCAAATTAAAAGCAACCCTACCCTACTTTAATTATACCATTTCATTAAAACAGTTTATATGTGTTTTCATGTACGAACGGTTAATATTCTCCCAAAGTGGAGAAAAAAGTCCGATTTCAAGGCATTTTCCACGCTTCAGTGGATTGAAAACCTCAAAATCGGACATTTTTATAATGCTGACACCAAATTCATTCGGCATCTTTGCGTTAATGCTTATGGCTTTATCAGGCGCAAATCTCTTGAAACTTATTCTGAAAAATCACCATTCTCATACATTTTCGTTTCAACAGGCAAGCCTTTCTTTGCAAGTCTTGCTTCCATTATAGCTTTTAATTCCTTATACACGAGCGAAAACAGCGGAACGGCAATAACAAGTCCCACAATTCCAAAATAATCGCCCATAACAAGAATTGAGAAAATGACCCAAAACGGTGAAACACCCGTTGACTGACCGATAATTTTCGGAGCAAGCAGATTTCCGTCAAGCTGTTGAACAACGAGAAGAAGCACAACAAACAAAAGTGTCATCTGGGGCTTGGCAAGGAAAACAAGAATTGCCGTCGGGATTCCGCCGATAAACGGGCCAAAAAACGGAATCATATTGGTGATACCAATAATCACGCTGATGAGGAACGGATATGGAAGTCCGATTGCAAATGCAATGACAAACCAAACCACGCCCACAATAACCGAATCAACAATCTGACCGTTAATATATTTTCCGAAGCTATCATCGGCTTCCGAAGCAACTGTGCAAATTTTCAAAACTGTCTTGCGTGGGAAAAGGGCATATAATAACTTTTTAAGCTGACAGCCGAATTTATTTTTGCCTGCAAGCATATAGACGGAAATGACAATTCCGATAAAGAAATTCATAAACTCCGTCAAGAATCCCTCCATTGCCGCGACAACACCGGGAGAATATTTATTGAAAATGTTCATTGCACCCTCAAGCAACGCTTCAACGTCAGACATTGTAAATCCAAAAAAGCCATCAGAAAGCTGACTAATATCGTTGAGCCCAAAATATGCGAGTGCGTTTTCAAGCCACATTATTGCGCTCTTTGTGTACCCCTTGAAGTTTTCACCGATTTCGGATATGCTGACAATCACCTGCGGAACAAGCACTCCGAAAACAATGGCAATAACAAGGAGAAAAACTATGTATGTGGCACTAACGCTCAGAATACGTACCTTTGTGCCACTCTTTTTCTTGTTACATTCTGTGCTGTCATTCGCCTTTTTTACCTGCTTTGCTTTCTCCCTCTTGTCCAAAAGCTTTTCAATGAGATGAGCAATTTTTTCCTCTGTGGGCGAAAGAAGATATGCAATGACAAAACCATAAATGAACGGACTTATTATTCCAAGAAATTTTAAAAACTGCTGCCATATTTGCGGGAACATTTTTATGAAAGTGTCAAAGCAAATGCACGCTGCAGCCGTCAAAAAAGCATACACGCAAATTGTCGTGTATTTTGCGTTCCAGTTGAGTTTCATTTGTCGCCTCCCGTATTTCCTTTATCTTGATTATACCACCAAACTACGCCCATTTCTTGAATTAAATGTAAATCTAATTTGCAATACAGGCTAAAAATGCAAAACCCGACGCAAAAAAGTGTCGGGTTTGCTAAAAAACATTTTTATGTCTTACTGCTGTCCTGAATTGACCGTTTGTGTGACTTTTTCATCATCGCCCTCATCGTCCGTCAAAGGCTCAAAATAATCAAGAGTGCTTTCGGGCTTTCCTTTTTTGCGAAGCAAAAGCTCAATAATGGTCTTTGACTCGTTATAAAGCAGCGAAAACAAAGGCACAGCAATTATCATACCTGTGATTCCGAAGAAACCGCCCATAACAAGAAGCGAGAAAAGCACCCAGAAAGACGAAATTCCAATTGTTTCTCCGATGATTTTCGGTCCGATGAAATTTCCGTCCATCTGCTGAATTATGACAATGATAATAATAAACCAGATTGTCATAGAGGGCTTTGTCAGGAAAATGATTATCGCAGAGGGAATTGCACCAATGAAAGGTCCGAAAAACGGAATGATGTTGGTCACGCCCACAATGAGGCTGATGAGGAAAGGATATGGGAAGTTGAAAACCGCCATGCAGACAAAGCAAATAACGCCGATTATAAAGGAGTCAATAACCTTCGCAACAATAAAGCCGCCAAAGCATCTATCCGCCTCTGCAACAACTGTGCAGGTCTTTTTTGCAATGTCATCCGGGAGAATTGCCGCTATAACCTTTCTTGCCTGCGCTTTAAAGCGATCTCTGCCGGCAAGCATATAAACCGAAATAAGAAGTCCGATAAAGAAATTCTTAAGTTCAAGCATAAGGCTTTCAAGTGCGCCGAGAATTGTGGGATAATAATTATTGAAAATGTCCATGAGCTTGTTGAGCAACGATTCAAGATTGTCAAAAGCCTGTTCGCCACCGGTGAGAGTGTTGAAAAGGTCAACTCCGGTGTGCTCATAAACCATTTGTGTGAAGCTCTGCGCAAAGTTTATAGCCTGTGCGCTGTAAGTGCGGAAATTGTTTCTGATGTCGGCAATACTTCCGGCAACCTGCGGAACAAGTATCCACACGAAAACCGCAAAAATTGCAAGGAAAACTATGTATGAAGCCGTTATGCTCACAGCTCTTACCGTTTTTTTGCTCACGGTAAGATCCGCTTGCAAATCGCCTTGCTCCTTTTTTTCGGGAGCTTTTGCAACAGGTGCGCCCGGCTTTTTCTTCTGAATTTTAGAGAACGCCTTTGCGCCGAGGTCTGCCGCCTTGTTTCCGGCGTTTTTCACCTTACTAAACAGCTTCTTTATCCGTGAATCTCCGCTATTTGCGTTTTTTTCAAGTCTGTACTTCTTGAACTTCAGAAGCATTTTTTCCGACAGCACTGCAAGGCGTTTTTCCGCCGGATTTATGAGATAGGCGATAATAAAGCCGTAAACAAACGGACTTATTACGCCAAGGAAGCTTTTAACCCACACAATAATCACGGGAAACCACGACATCAGCGCCCAGAATATTATGCACGCCGCAACCGTGAGAAAGGCATACACCGCAATGGTGGTATATTTTCTGTTCCAATCAATTTTCAATGGGTTTCGCCCCCTTTTTTACATCTTATTTTTTGAAATTTATGCAATAACAGTTACTCTTGCAACGCCCTCAATTGCGGCAAGCTTAGCTTCGGTTTCAGCATCAACTGCACCAATAACCTCAACGAGAGTGTATGCATTATCCTTCTTTGAACGGTTCACAAGGTTTTCAATGTTGTGGTTTCCGTCTGCAAACACCTGGGAAATCTTTGCAATCATTTCGGGGATATTCTTATGGAAGATGCACACACGAGTGTCGCCTGTGTGAGGAATGGAAACGTTGGGATAGTTTACGCTGTTCTTGATATTTCCGCTTTCAAGGAAATCGATAAGCTCATTTGCAGCCATAAATGCACAGTTGTCCTCGGATTCGGGTGTGGATGCGCCAAGGTGAGGAATTGCAGTTATGCCCTCAACGCCAAGAACTTCTTCTGTGGGGAAATCGGTCACATAAGAGCCAACCTTGCCGTCTGCAATTGCCTTCTTGATGTCTCCGGCATTTACGAGGTCTGCTCTTGAAAGGTTGATAATGCGAACTCCGTCCTTCATCTTTGCGATGGAAGAAGTGCAAATCATGTTCTTTGTTTCGGGAGTTGAGGGAACGTGAACAGAGATGTAATCGCAGTTTTCAAAGATTGTGTCAAGGTCGTTTGCCTTTTTAACAGCCTTAGAAAGTGACCATGCGGCATCAACCGTAATATAGGGGTCATATCCGAGAACGTTCATTCCGAGGTGAATAGCTGTGTTTGCAAGCTGTGCGCCGATTGCGCCAAGACCGATAACGCCAAGTGTCTTGCCCATGAGTTCAGGACCAACAAACTGGCTCTTACCCTTTTCAACAGCCTTTGCAACATCGTCTCCGCCCTTAAGGGACTGTGCCCAGTTTGCGCCGTCAACGATTTTTCTCGAAGCAAGAAGAAGCGCACAAATTGCAAGCTCCTTAACTGCATTTGCGTTTGCGCCGGGTGTGTTGAACACAACAATGCCTGCCTCGCTGCATCTGTCAATCGGAATATTGTTAACGCCTGCACCTGCTCTTGCAATTGCTTTGAGATTTGATTCGAACTCCATATCGTGCATTGCGGCACTTCTTACCATAATGGCATCGGGATTGTCGCACTCAAGAGCAACGTTATATTTTGCCTTATCAAACACATCTGTGCCGGCAGGAGAAATTTTGTTGAGCATTTTTATATTGTACATGATAAATCTTCCTTTCAAGATAGAAATATTTAAAAAATGAGCGTGGGGGAGTATAACCCTCCCCCACCGTGTCAATCACTGTTTTATGCGTTCTCCGCTTCAAACTTCTTCATAAACTCAACAAGAGCCTTAACGCCCTCTGTTGGCATTGCATTGTAGATAGAAGCTCTCATGCCGCCGACAGAGCGGTGACCCTTGAGGTTCTTGAAGCCTGCCGCATCTGCTTCTTTGCAGAACTTCTTGTCAAGGTCTTCATTGCCTGTTACAAAGGTAACGTTCATCATTGAACGGAACTCCTTGTCTGCGCAAGGCTTGAAGAGCTTAGAGGAATCAAGGAAGTCATAAAGGAGAGCCGCCTTTTCCTCGTTTATCTTCTTCATAGCTTCAAGACCGCCAAGACCGAGAATCCACTTATAAACAAGACCTGCAACGTAGATTGCGTAGCAAGGGGGGGTATTGTACATGGAATCGTTTTCCGCCATGGTCTTGTAGTCAAGCATAGTGGGAGTTTCGGGACGTGCGTTTCCGAGAAGATCCTCACGGATAATAACAACTGTAAGACCTGCGGGAGCCATGTTCTTCTGTGCGCCGGCATAGATTACGCCGAACTTTGCCACGTCAACGGGTTCGGAAATAATGCATGAGGACATATCCGCAACAAGCACCTTATCGCCGATGTTGGGAACTTCGGGATACTTTGTACCAAAAATTGTGTTATTGTAGCAAACATGAACGTAATCTGCATCAGGGCGAACCATATCGGGAGTTATTGTGGGAATATATGCAAAGGTTCTGTCCTTTGAGCTTGCGATACATTTAGCGTCGCCGTATTTCTGCGCTTCTTCGTATGCCTTCTTTGAGAACTGACCCGAAACAACATAATCAGCCTTGCCTGACTTCATAAGATTAAGGGGCACTGCGGCAAACTGTGTTGAAGCACCTCCCTGAAGGAAGAGAACCTTATAGTTATCGGGAATATTCATAAGAGTGCGAAGATTCTTTTCCGCCTCTTTGATAATTTCATCGTAAACCGAAGATCGATGACTCATCTCCATAACTGACATACCGCTTCCGTTATAATCAGTCATTTCCTTTGCGCACTGTTCAAGCACTGCAAGCGGAAGCATGGAAGGACCTGCGGAAAAGTTGTAAACTCTGCTCATTGTTAATAACCTCCAAGAATTTTTCAATATCAAAGCGCAATAATTGCTTGATTCTTCTATTATACATTTTATATCGGAATTTGTCAATACTTTAACTAACTAAATTATGTTAATTTTTTTGGGCTATTTTGGGTTATCATCCGTTATCTGTTATCTTTTATTTATTATCTGTTGTCTTAAAGCTTTTTGTTTTCCCTTGTGGCTTATAATTGTTCTATTCTCTAATGAGAACGGGGGTGTCGCCTCTATCTTATTTTGTAGGGTCGACCCTATGTGGTCGCCCTTTGCTTGGGTGCGATTTTTCTATTAAATTTTTTCTATTTTCTCTTATCCGCCTCGGTTGTTGCAAGAACATCGCATCTTTCGTTTTTCGGGTGACCTGCGTGACCCTTAACCCAAACGATATGGACATTGTGCTTGTCAAAGAGCTGTAAAAGTTCTTCCCAAAGGTCGGGGTTGAGAGCCGCCGAGCCGTCGGATTTTTTCCAGCCTTTTTTCTTCCATCCTGCCGCCCAGCCTTTTTCCATGCCGTCGCAAAGATATTTTGAATCCGATGTCAATGTGACTTCACACGGCTCATTGAGCGCACGCAGACCCATTATTGCGGCGGTTAGCTCCATGCGGTTATTTGTTGTGGGATTTTCGCCGCCGGACATCTCCTTTTCAATTCCTTTATATTCAAGAATTGCGCCCCAGCCTCCGGGACCGGGGTTGCCACGGCAAGCTCCGTCTGTGTATAAATTAACGTGTTTCATGCTTTTTCTCCATTCTTAGTCTGTCATCAATGGGTCAATCTATCTGTTCAGATGCGGCTTGTTGCGCAACATCATTACTGTCGCTTTTGCCCATTGCGAGAAGCTCATCGTCTGTGGGAAGCGGTGTATATTCGACCTCGCCAATATAGAGCTTTTCCCCCTCAAAGCGGTAATCGAGGATTATCCCGTATTCCTCGCCCTCCTCGGTGTACATATTTATCTTATTACCTTTAAGAAGTTTATAATACGAAACCGAATCAAGAAGTCCCTCAAAGTTCCAGAGAATTCTGCCCTTGTCGGTAAATTCAAGTATATCTGTTGAGCAAGACCACGGATTTGCCGTGAGCTTTTCCACGTCACTCTCACCTGTGCAGCCGGTCATCACCACTGCGCACACGCAAATTATTGCCGTCATAATGATGCTTAACATTCTTTTCATTTCAAAACTTCTCCTTTTTATTTTATGCACATTTCTCGCAAAACGAGTTTTCGCATTGTGAGAAACACGCACAAAGCATTATTTTTTACCCCCCTTGCCCTGAACGGACAAGGGGGGAAGCCATTGCATTTTATTTCAATTATTCGTAAAGTGCAGAAAGCTTAACGAGTCTCTCATACTTAGCCTTTGCAGCTTCTTCAGCCTTTGCGAAGAGAGCTTCAGCTCTTTCGGGGAAGGACTGAGCGAGACGAGCGTAACGTGTCTCGGACTTGATGAAGTCGATGTAGCTTGCTGTGGGCTCCTTGGAGTCGATTGTGAGGGGGTTCTTTCCCTCTGCCTTAGCAGCGGGGTTGTATCTGAACATCTGCCAGTAACCTGCCTCAACAGCCTTCTTCATTTCAGCCTGGCAGTTAACCATACCGCCCTTTACACCGTGCATTTCACAAGGTGCATAGCCGATGATGATGGAAGGTCCGGGATAGCTTTCAGCTTCCTGCATAGCCTTGATTGTCTGGTTCATATCTGCGCCCATTGCGATCTGTGCAACGTAAACGTAGCCGTAGGACATTGCGATCTGAGCAAGATCCTTCTTGCCGATTGCCTTACCTGCTGCTGCGAACTGTGCAACCTGACCGATATTGGAAGCCTTGGAAGCCTGTCCACCTGTGTTGGAGTAAACTTCGGTATCGAATACCATGATGTTTACATCTTCGCCGGAAGCGAGCACGTGGTCAAGACCGCCGAAACCGATATCGTAAGCCCAACCGTCACCACCGAAGATCCAAACGGACTTCTTGGAGAAGTAGTCTT
>JAZQKV010000036.1:0-13238 GCA_045542335.1 Eubacteriales bacterium | reverse complement strand
GAACTTGACACTTCATTCATTCCCAATATTATACTCTTTGCAGGCACAAGGTTTATTGTTTGCGGTGCAATTATCACACTTATCGCAAAAATCAAAGGCGACAGACTAAAGCTTGAAATCAAAAAAGAGCTTCCGACGGTCCTTGGTGCATCAATATTTGCCATAATTCTTCACTACATATGCACTTACACAGGTCTTACCATGGCAGACAGCTCCGTTACAGCAATGCTCAAACAGCTCGGTGTTTTTCTGTTTATTCCTCTTTCATTTCTTTTCTTCAAAGAAGACAAATTCTCGCTTCAAAAGCTCTTTGGTGCAATTTGCGGATTTGCAGGTATCTTCGCCCTGAATTACACGCCCTCAACCGGCTTTTCAATGGGTCTTGGAGAAATTCTTATTATTGCCGCCTCTTTCTTTTCAGTTATATCAACGGTGCTCAGCAAAAAGGCAATGAGAACTGTCCCTCCTTTTTCTCTCGTGGGTATATCACAACTGTTTGGCGGCTTTGCTCTTTTTATTATCGGCTTTTCGCTTGGCGGAAGACTTGGAAACATCTCTCTTTACGCGATCGGAGTTTTTGCTTATATGTGCTTTGCCTCAATCACAGGGTATTGCATATGGAACAGCGTCATCAAAGGCAATGATCTTTCACACCTTTTCATCATTAAATTCGCCGAGTCCGTCTTTGCGGCATTATTCGGCGCAATAATGCTCGGAGAGGACATTTTCAAGGTGCAGTATCTTATCGCTCTCATACTTATTATCTGCGGAATATGCATTTCCGAATCGAAGAAAAAGTCATAATGTAATAACAAAATACGACTTGTCTTTTATGGCAAGTCGTATTTTTATACTGTAATTTATTCCGAATACTTCTGCAGCGCTTTTTCTATATATTCTTTCGGCGTAACACCAATCTGCTTTTTAAATACCCGTGAAAAATACATTGCATCGGAAAAGCCACAGCTTGTCGCTATCAATCCAACAATCCTCTCACCATTGTTAATAAGCTCAACCGCTTTCTGTATTCTCAAACGGTTGACGTATTTGCTCCAGGTTATGTTCATGCCGCTTTTGAAAAGTGCTGAAAGATACTTGTCGGTGTAGGCAAAAACCTCAGCCGTTTTTTTGAGGGTGAGTGTCGGGTCTTCAAAATTGTTGTCAATATAATTCACGACACTTTCAAGCACTCCGGGGTTACAGGTTTCGCAATTTGAGTCTGAATCATTTGTAAGATATGAAAGTGTATGAAAAAGCACACTCTCGGTAAGCAGATTTGCATTTCTGCGGTTGAACCTTATAAGAGCGTTTCTCCAGACATCAATCTCATGTTCAAAACCGTGGAAAACAGGGCATTGACTGCTTATTCCAATATACTCGGCAATCTCAAACGCCCGTGAACCCATGTAGCTTATGTACATATAGGCAAAATCCTCGCTTGCATCAAGGCTATACTGTACTCCGGGAATTGCAAAAAACAAATCTCCTTTTTTGATTGGGTATTCTCTTTCTTCAACTCTGTATATTGCATTTCCCCGTGTTGCAATATGGATATAATAAATCGGCTGCAAAAATGGCTGTTTTAGTTTTTTCAGCTCTGTTTCATAAACAAAGTATATTGTTTTCAGGTCACCTGAATCCTTTTTTACAGGTATGAATTTGCAGATACTGTTCATGCGAACTCCCCCACTAAAGCTTTCTATGTCCAATTGTAACACATATAAATGAAAAAATCAATATAATGCGGAAAATTTACACACATAAAAGGGTTTTGTCCATTCATTCTTTGAAAAATGTATGATATAATGTCAACAAGAACTCCAAAGGAGGAATAATAAATGGCAGAAAAGCCCATAAGAATAGGTATTGTCGGAGGCATCAGAGGCGCAGGAGTTGGCTGCAAGGCATTTTCAAACAGTAACTGCGAGCTCGTTGCCCTCTGTGACAAAAATCCCGACACACTTGTTCGTGCAAGAGCAACTTTCGACAGAAACGGCGGAAAAGACAAGGAAGTTGCAATGTACGAAGACTTTGACGAAATGCTTGCAAAGGAGGAGCTTGATGCAATTTATGTTGCAACGGATGCAACCTGTCATGTTCCTTTTGTGAAGAAAGCAATGGAGGCAGGCAAACACGTTCTGAGTGAAATTCCCACAATCGCAACAGTTGAAGAGGCACACGAGCTTAAGGAAATCGTAAACAACCACAAAGATCTCGTCTACATGGCAGGCGAAAACTGTTGTTATTGGAAGTTCGTTGAAGCATGGAAAAAGATGCGTGAAGACGGCAGATTCGGAGAAATTGTTTATGCCGAAGGCGAATATCTCCATGCACTGAATCCCGACGAATTTTCTCCCACAAACTACCCCGAGGGCCACTGGCGTGCGACATATGCGGCTATAAAATATCTTACCCATGAGATGGGACCGCTTCTTTACATCATGGACGACCGCTGTGTAAGTGTAACCTGCATGGAGCCTGATATTACTTACAACCCATATTTCCCAGACAGAAAAGCGACAGGTGTTGCATTGTTCAAGACTGCAAAGGGTGCTGTAATAAGAATTCTTGTTTGTTTCGGAGCATATGCAAGCTGCAATCACAGCTTCCGTATTTTCGGAACAAGAGGACTTATCGAAAACGACCGCAACCAGACAACCGCCAAGGCACATTCTTTTGCAAACCTTCATGATGTTCCCGGGACATTTATAAACAAGATAGATATTCCTATTGTCGAGGACGATGAAAACGGTCACGGCGGAGCAGATAAGAATATGTTCGACGACTTTATCAGATGTATTGTAAATGGAGAAAAGCCAAAGTTTGACGTTGACAAGGGTATAGAAATGTCTCTGCCCGGTATTCTTGCTCACGAATCCGCACTCAATGGCGGAGCGCCCATTGAAATCCCCATAATATAAAAAGATATGAAAATGCCCTTGATACAAAATTGTATCAGGGGCATTGATTATCGTGCGACAATTTCTCTAAAGCTTTGCAAAAAAGCCTTCTGTCAACCTGATTGCCGAGTCATCAGAGACATCGGCAAGCTCGCACACCTTGCGTGCATATGCATTTCCCTGCTGTCTTATTTGTGCGCAAGGTACACCGACAATTCCTATCTTTTCTCCGTCAACCACAACAGGAACATCTGTTGTGCCGCCTATTGCAATACGCATTTCATTGACAATTCCATCTATCGCTTTGGCAAGGCCCGTTACAGAAACCTTTTGACCGTTTTCTTTGGTGATGTTCTTTTCAAAGCTTGCGTTTGTGAAGCTGTCATAAGGAACAATCACAGCTGTAACAAGCGAGCCATAAGGAAGATTGACTTTGTTGCCCTTATAAAACTCAGCAAGTGTCACAACTTTTTCCGTAACTCTTGTACGAACAATTACCAAAGCCGACAGTGCCGCAATAACCGGTAGAATATCGCTTCTTTTATCAAGGGAGCAAACTACCCCTCCGACAGTTGCTTTTTTTCGTATATCTATTGGCACAGACGCCACCGCGCGGCGAAGTACCATTGGAACGCTTTTAATTTCCATAAGTTCGTCAAGCGTCATGGTTGCGCCGATCCCGGTGCCGATACAGTCCTCCCTGTTATGAGCTTTATCAAGCTCCGGGATTTGTCCGAGGTAAAGGTAGTGCGGATTCTCCGCTCCTTCAAAGGAAAGTCCTCCTGCAAAGGGGACGCATTTGGGGTCGGCACGCATGGCGAAAAAGGCTCTGTCGAGGCTTTGGGGGGTATAGTTGGGCATATATAAGTCTCCAAGTAAAATCTGCGGTTTATTATAACATACGGTATGTGTGAATTTCAGGCTGAGGTATGTAGTTTTTTCGTCAAACAGTCATTTATAATTTTAGTGGTATATCCATTCTTTCAGCCGGTTGTTTGAACTGTCCCTTGCAGGAGTACAGCCGAAAAAGCGTTTGTAGGTATTGTTAAAGTGAGATGGGTCGCTGTATCCGCAGGCGGCAGAAACTCTTGCGATGGTCATTTCCGTTGTGGAAAGCATATCATGTGCCGCAACACACCTGACCATATTTATGTAGTCGGTAAGCGTAAGTCCTGTATACTTTTTGAACTCACGGGTGAGATAAGACCGATTGTAACCGAGGGATGAGGATATTGTGCTTGCTGATATCCTTTCCATATAGTGAGTATTTATATACGCCATTACCTCTGCGCACTTTGCATATCTTGGTTTTTCCGACGAAGAAGCAGATATCTCATCCTCTATTGATACCGCAAAATTTTCAAAGACATAGGACACAAACGACATCGCAAGTGCAACCGTGCACATGGATGCATACGCTCCTTCGACACTCAGTGATTCGGCAAAGCTTTTGAAAAGTCTCAGGCTTTCCTCATCGGTAACGTTGATTCTCAATCTCTTTCCGTTTACGGACACCTTTGCACTTTCAAACAACGTGTAGGGGAATTTGAAGTAGTAAAAACGTATAAGCTCGCCGTCAGAATATACCCTGTGCATACTGTAAGGATTTACCGCATATATCTCGCCTGCACTTACATTCAGAACGCTTGAATCAAGGATCAGTTTTCCCCTGCCCTCAATTATATAGAAAAACTCAAATTCCGAATGCCAGTTTATCGGATATGATTCCTCAATATAGCCTTTCGGTCCACCTTTCCAATATGTCAGCGGCACGCACTGAAACTCAAGCGAGCTTATCGGTGGCTGAAACAGAATCACAATTCTCACCTCATCGTATCATTACAAATTCATTATAACCCAAATGTATCAAAAATTCAATAAACAGAGTGTTAAAAGTCACAAAACAACATTTTTGAGTCGTGATAGCATATTGAAAAATGTGTGTTGTTCTGCTACAATAGGATTGTGAGGGTGTTTAAAAATCCTTCTTATTATATTATACTATTGAGGAGGCTCCGAAATGAACTTTGCAAAACGCATCTTAACATTTGCAGTAACAGCATTTGCTTTGTGCGTGCTTGTCCTTTCAGTCCATGCTGTCGACACCTCGCTCAGTGCATTTTATACTGCCGACGGTGTAGTTTTTGACGGTGATGCAAACGAGAAAGCATATCTTCTCGGTGCACAAGCAGGCACGTCATCACGTCTTGGTGTTGCCTTTGACAAAAGCTATATTTATGTTGGGGTGATCGGCACACAAAACCAAACCACTCTTGGAGTGAAAATACAGGACACCGCTTTTGAATTTGATCTCTCTTCGGGTGATTTTTCAAAAAGTATGGGCACAAGCTCGGGCATTATGCTTGAGAATTGTGCGGAGCTCAAGCTTTCCTATGAAGATTTGGGTCTTGAATTTTCCCCATGTGACAGAAAGCTTGACTTTTCCGCCTTTATTTCTGACGGAACAGTTTCGCTTGATTTTGACAGCAAAATCCTTGAGCTTAAATACGCAAACATAGTAAAGCTCGACAGTTGCGAGGATTTTTCCGCTGCAGGTTATACAAACCAAGAGGGTAAGCCCTCAGCAAACGTAACGGTGGCACAATCCGCAACAACAGACAGTGCATATATGTTCAAATCTGTCGGTGGTACAGCAGAGGGTATGACCAACATCACAAGTTCACTGGGTGGCTTTACAGTTGGCAATATCACCTTTGAGTATACTGTCAAGATAAACGACCTTCCCGTTATAAAAACAGAAGCTCTGAGAGCATGGTATGGCTTTGTATTTGAAATTCAGAATGTGGTGAGAAGACGTTTCTCACTTTCAGCAGATACTGACGGAAGTATTCTTGCAAATGTGCTTTATAACGATGCCTCCAACTCAAACGGAAGGAGCGAGAGCGTCGATACAGGCAAGAACATCGGGGACATCTTTACTGTAAAGGGTGTTATGGACGGTGAAAACAACCTTGACCTTTACATTGATGGTGTATTTCTGCACACCTATGAGAAAATTGACAAGACGAAAAACTACAACAGAACGTTTTTTGCTCTCGGTGGCGGCTATTACAGTGTAGCAAGCGGAACACTTGATGTAGATATGCTCGATTTTGCGCTTTACACACCGATTGATGCCCTTGAAAATATAAGCTTTGATGCAATAAAGGGTGATAACCCCGACAAAGATAACATTGTCTGCGACCTTTCCCTGCCTCAAAGCATAGAATATGACGGTAAGAACTATGCTGTGACATGGCAGAGCAACAAAACGGATATTATCTCTCACGATGGTATACTCAACAAAAGTGCGCTCTGTGCAGGCAAAGAGGTTGTGCTTACGGCAAATGTGACAATCGGCGGCGAGGACATTTCAAAGAGCATTGCCGTGACGGTATCCGATGCCTTTTCCGCCCCCTTCTTAAATGCCTATTTCCTTGCCGCAACACCAATTGCAGATGCTGACCTTTCCGATAGTATAACCTTTTTCAACGCAGAGTTCGCGGATATTGATGCCGTGGCAGGTGCCATGTGGACAACAGAGGGTTTTGCCATCGGCATTGACATGGGTACATACGAGGCAAGCAACGTGGGCGTTTCCATCGGCAACAAGAGCTTTGTGTTTGATATGGCAAGTGGGGTCTTTGACACTGAGGATGATGGCGTAAGCGGTGCGGTAAATGGAAGCATTGTTGAACTTTTCTTCACCTATGAGGCTTGCGGAACATCCTTCTGTGCAGCAGAAAGAAATCTTATCCTTTCATTGTCCGTCTCTGACGGAGCAAGCACATATTTTGCCGATGAAAAACTTATAACGACAATCTGCGCCACACCGGCAAGCTATGACAACTGTGACAGTTATGAAGATATGGGTTACTCAGAGAAAACCAAGTATCAGAACTACGCAGAAATATCATTTACGCAAAAGGCAAGTTCATATCACTTTGCACACTCGACGCAAAATGTTGCGATTTACGGCATCGGAAAAACCGCAGGCGGTGTCACCATGGCACCTTATGAGCTTGAAATGAAAATCACCGCAAACGACCTTCCTGTTATCACGCCTCACAAGCTTGCAGGCTGGTATGGCATTGCATTTGACCTTTCAAATAAAAATCTCCCCCGTACACGGTTGTCCCTGACGGCGGATACTGCAGGGAATATTCTCTTTAACATTCTTCATCACGATTCCTCCGATGCAAACGGAAGCACCGAGACACTTGACACGGGAAAAGAACTCGGTGACACCTTTACAATGCGTGTTTCCGTAGACGAGGCATTTGTGCCCACACTTTATATTGACGGAAACGAAATAGGAAGCCTTGGTGCAATAGATTATATAGGAAAGAATAATCACACATACTACGAGCTTCAGTTAGGCTACAGCAACGTTGAAAGCGGCGGACTTGACTTTGAACTTCACGGTCTTGCACTTTCAAGAAAGATTGCTCTTTTGGAAAAGCTCTCCTTTGACGATATAAAGGGCAACAACACTTCGGCAGATGCAATATTTACAGACCTTTCCCTTCCCCAAAGTGTAACCTTCGGCGACACAGGCATTGAAGTGCCTCTTACATGGAAGTCCTCGGATACCTCTTTCATCAGTCATGACGGTGTGCTCACCTATGCAGGCGACAGCGTGGGTAAAACCGTGATAATGACGGTAACCGCATATACAGGCGGCGAAAGAGTGACAAGAGATTTCACCATAACTTTAAACTTTGAAACCGTTGACCACGACCTATATTTTCTCTTTAATGACAGCAATCCCTACACAGGCAAATTGACAAAGACAGGCATCAACTTTGATTTCATACTTGATGCAAACGAAAATAGTGTCGGCATTGACCTTGGTGAGGTACAGAACATAAACTACGTTTGCATATCGGACGCAGACGGTATACATAAAATCCGTTCAAACGAGATTTCCCTTTATGTCAGCAATGACAATGAAGCCTTTACAAGGATTGAAAATTACGATCTTTTCCGCACACAAAACAAGCTCTGCTTTGCAAACTTTGAAGTAAGTGCGAGATTTGTAAAGGTCCACTGCCACATTGCAACAAACGAATATGTGGGCTTTATAAATAAGCTTGATGGCTTTGTCACGGCATATCACAGCAACACTCTTGTTGCAGACGGTGGCGGAGAATTTGAAAAGTTGTCTTGTTTCAACGTGAAATCCTCCGGGGAAATAACAGACGGAATTGCGTTTGTAGAGTTTGACCGGATGGGACTTTCCGACAGCGTACTCGAAAGTGGTATGGACAAAATAAGATTTGCCATAGGCGAAAGAACGCTCCGACACTTTATTGACAAAAATGACGGCGGTGCTTACATAAGAATCCCGGAAGCAGCATCGGGGCAAGTGATTTCAGTTGACATTTACGGCAACAATCCGTATGCAGAAAACATCAGCGATGCGGAAACTGTTTTTGAAGTAACCTACGGCAACAGAACAATCAAAGACGTAACCGAGGCAAATTTCAACCACGTCATTTCAACGGCGAAATGCCCCAACGGAGACATAATCGCCATTGGTTCAAAGGAAATCAACAAGAGTATGCTTACAATCCGACGTTCGACGGATGGCGGAAGAACATGGGGTGAGCCTAAGCTTTTCTGGGACAACGGAAGAAATGCCGACGGTTGTGCTTTTCTTGTTGACGGGAATAAAATGTGGTGTATTTTCCACATTTTCCCCATTCCTTCAACAAGCTATTATACCCTCAATGTTGCAATACTCATGAGTGATGACAACGGTTATACCTGGAAGAATCCACAAACAGGCTCTTCAACTCCTTACTTCCCGCAAACAGGTAAATTCTATTCAAATACTTACTGCGACGGCGTTAAGGTTGCAAGCTTTGACGGAGCCGGGGAGGGTGTTGACTATCTGTTCAGTTATGCGCATTGCAGTGACAGCACTTGCTCGGATTTCAAGGTAAGCGTTATATACTCAAAAGACGGCGGTATAACCTGGCAGACAAGCGAAAGCAATATCGGCTTTACACCTGAAGGCGGTACGGATTCAGCGTTTGAAGCGGGCGTTTCAGAAACCTCAATTGTAGAGCTTGATGACGGTACTCTCACCATGTACGCAAGAGTTCAGTTTGACGGCGTAGTTACACTTGGAAAGTCCTCATCCTACGACCACGGCATTACATGGGAAGAAAACTGCACTCTTACCGAGATTTATTCTCCCAACACCTTCCCCTTGCTCAAAAGATACAACGACGATGTGCTTCTGCTTTGGGCAGGAAACAACATCGAGGGCGGTACGTCCTATCAGAGAACTCCCATGAACATCGCATATTCCACCGACAATATGCAGACATGGAACAAGAAGCTTGACATCTGGAGCGGTACAAGCGAGGGCAAGATAACCGATGGCTCACACAAAGGCACACAGCCCAAAATGACCTTTGACAACTATATGGGCAACGACAATATCCTTGTGGCTTGGTGGAAATATCGTTCCAACAAAAACTACACCTTGCTTATTGAAGATGCAGAGGATTACATCTACAAAACAAAGGGTGTTGCTGACAGCTTTGAAACCACAAGCACTCTTTATGAGGGGTGGGCAGAATACGCAGGTACGGTTGAAATCACAGACGAAAAATCAAGCATCGGAACGCACTCCCTTAAAATAAGCGATGTAAACAAGAAGATTACAAGAGTATCACGCTCCATGCCCGAGCTTTACAAGGGTGAGCTTTCTTTTGACTTTAACCTTGAAAACGCAAGCACCTATATGTATGTTGAGTTAAAGAGCCCTCTTTCTTTCTCACATTACACCGGTGATAAAATGGCATTCTGCATAGACACCGACGGAAATATCCTTGCGGTCAACGCTAAAAGCAAGGAACACGGAAGCACTCTTGCAACGGTTGAAACTGACAAGTGGTACAATATAAAGGTGAGGTTTGACATAAATGCAGGCTCGGCAATCCTCCTGCTTGACGGCAAAGAAATCGGCGAGCTTCCTATAAACAGCTCTGTCTACGGCGGTGTATGTTTTCTCCATATTTCGGACGGTTCCTCCTCTCAAGCAGCAGGACTGACGGCATATATTGACAACTTCCGTGCCTATGAGGGTACGTCCTTTGAGCTTGCAAGTGTTTCCGAAAAGCCTGTACAAGTGGCAATAAATCTTGAACGTGACATGCAAAGCACTCCTTATGCAGGAAATCTTGCGAGAATGGACATTTATGCGGATTCCGGAAAGAGCAAGCTTGTAAAGTCGGTTGTACTTGAGAGTGCGGACACTGTGGGAGGTAAAGTCATAACAGAGATATCTCTTGAAAGCGGAGTATACCATGCGGTAGTGCTTAAAAACGGATATCTGCCATATGAGGCAAGCATAGTGGTGGATGATGACACGGTGAGCATCCCTGAAATAACGCTTACCCCGGGTGACATAAAGAACAATTACACAGATTTCAGCGGTGACGGCGTAATCGACATTGACGACTTTTTGCGAGTCCTCCGCGGATTTTCAACTGACGTCGATGCTCTCCTCAAAGAAGCGGTTGATATAAACGAGGACAGGGAAATAACCGTTGAGGATCTTGTTGCAATAAAGCTAGGGCTTGGCAACAAATAATACGGGACAAAGTTTTAGGCACAAAGCACCCCTTGATATGCAGTTTCTGCACATCAAGGGGTGCTTTCACCGTTTATGCAATAAGGTATTTATCTGCATAGAAAGCATACTTTTCATCGAAAGAAGGGTTATCCTTCTTCATGTTACGCAGAGATTCGTGGATATTCATATTATGCTCGGCGGAATCTATGACGCACACGGCGATATTGGAGCAATGATCGGCAGTTCTTTCGAGGTTGGTGATAAGGTCTGCCCACACAAAGCCTGCCTCTATCGAGCATTCGCCGTTCTTGAGGCGTGTGATATGTCCGTTTCTCATCTTTTCCTTGAGTCCGTCTATCACCTGTTCAAGAGGCTCTACGCTCTTTGCGGCCTCTATGTCATTGCTTACAAATGCGTCATAGGAAAGTGTGAGGATTTCTGAAACTGCGGTGCAAAGCACGTCGAGCTCTTTTCGTGCGTCGTCTGTAAATCCGATTCCCTTTTCAACCATTTCCTCGGCAGATTCGAGGATATTTACGCTATGGTCGGAGATTCTCTCAAAATCGCCTATAGCTTTGAGAAGCTTTGAAACTATACCGCTATCGCTGTCGGAAAGCTTATATCCGCTGAACTTTACAAGATATGTGCCGAGTATATCCTCGTAGTGATCTGCCTTATCCTCGGCGGCACGGATTTCCTCGGCGGTTTCGGGGTTGTAAAAGTTTAGCATATCAAGTCCGCTTTTAAGTCCCACAACGGAAAGCTCTGCCATTTCTCTCACGAGTGTGTTACAACGTTCAAGGGCAACGGGAGGAGTGGCGAGAAGTCTTTCGTCGAGCTCTGCGATAATTTCCTTTTTATCCGTATCGGGTACGAGCTTGATTGCAAGCTTTTCAAGAAGCGCAGATGCAGGAAGAAGAAGTGCCGTACAGGCGATATTGAATGCAGAGTGGGCGACGGCGATGCCGAGATATGTTGCAGAGGCATCAAGGATGGCGGGCCTTAGTATTGCGGAGACAATACTAAACACGGTAAGCCACACGATTGTTCCGATCACGTTAAAAGAGAGGTGTACAACAGCTGCTCTTTTTGCATTTTTATTAGTGCCGAAGGATGAGAGGATAGCTGTTATACAAGTGCCAATATTCTGACCCATGATAATGGGCACAGCCGCACCATAGGACACCTGACCCGTAACGGAGAGTGCCTGAAGGATACCGACCGATGCCGAGCTTGACTGTATGATTGCAGTAAGCACCGCGCCCACAGCCACGCCGAGAATGGGGTTTTTGAACATGATGAACATATTCTGAAAAGCAGGCACGTCCGCAAGTCCCGAAACCGCACCGGACATTGTATCCATGCCAAACATGAGGGTAGCAAAGCCGAGGAGAATCGTACCCGTATCCTTTTTCTTGCTGCTCTTGCCGAACATGAGAAAAGCTGTACCCACAAGGGCAAGGACAGGGGTAAATGATGTGGGTTTAAGAAGTTTGACGAAAACATTATCACTTGATATACCGCCAAGGCTGATAATCCATGCGGTTACGGTAGTACCGATATTTGCGCCCATAATAACGCCGATAGACTGTTTCAGAGTCATGATACCGGAGTTTACAAAACCGACTACCATAACGGTTGTTGCAGAGGAGCTCTGGATAACGGAGGTTACGGCAAGTCCGGTGAGAAAGCCGGTTATCTTATTCTTTGTGAGGGTAGCAAGAATTTTCTTCAGGCTTCCTCCGGCTCTGCGTTCAAGTGCATCTCCCATAACGCTCATTCCGAACAAGAACAGGCAGAGTCCGCCCACAAGTGTCAGCACGTCAAAAATTGTCATTAAAGTTCTCCTTTCGTTATTACCTTTTCTTTTGCTTTAGATTACCTACATATTTATTATAGCATAATATGTGCTAAAATGCTGCTAAAATCGCTGTTTTTCAGCATATTTGTAGAAAATGACAAAGCCGAAGCTATTAACGAAAGAAAAAACACCGTTTATACTAAAAATCCCCTGCAATTGCAGGAGAATCCTTGCTCATCATTTAAAAAGGGTAAAAAAAGTCCCCTACTTTCGTAGGGGATACTTTAACTTATATCATCTTAGCGGAGCTTACCTTCACGCCGGGGCCCATTGTGGAAGCCACGGAGCAGCTCTTGATGTACTGACCCTTTGCAGCAGCAGGCTTTGCCTTAACGATTGCTTCAACAAGAGTGTTGAAGTTCTCTGTGAGCTTTTCAGCACCGAAGGATGCCTTGCCGATAGGACAGTGGATGATGTTCTGCTTGTCAAGACGGTACTCAATCTTACCTGCCTTAGCTTCGTTAACAGCCTTGGCAACGTCCATTGTTACAGTACCTGCCTTGGGGTTAGGCATAAGACCCTTAGGACCGAGAACCTTACCGAGTCTACCGATAACGCCCATCATGTCGGGAGTTGCGATAACTACGTCGAAATCAAACCAGTTTTCGCTTGTGATCTTAGCAACCATATCTTCAGCACCAACGTAGTCGGAACCTGCTTCTTCAGCTGCCTTTGCGTTGTCGCCCTTAGCGAATACGAGAACCTTTACGTTCTTACCTGTACCGTTGGGGAGAACGACCGCGCCTCTGACCTGCTGGTCTGCGTGACGGGAGTCAACGCCGAGACGAACGTGTACTTCAATAGTTTCATCGAACTTTGCCTTAGAAGTCTGGCAAACAAGACCAAGAGCCTCGGAAGGATCGTAGAGTCTGTTCTTTTCAATAAG
>JAZQKV010000035.1:0-8407 GCA_045542335.1 Eubacteriales bacterium | reverse complement strand
AAGAGGCTGACGAAGTCCCTCGGTTGAAGCCTTGTCAAATTCGGGAAGCTCATCAAGGAAAAGAACGCCGTTGTGTGCAAGAGAAAGCTCGCCCGGCACAGGTATTTTACCGCCTCCCACAAGGCTTGCCGCAGACATCGTGTGATGAGGACTGCGAAACGGTCTTACAGTCACAAGACTCTGTCCGTCCGGCATAACATTTGCCGAGGAATGAATCTTTGTCGTTTCAATCGCCTCCCCCACCGTCATCGGCGGAAGAATCCCCGGGAGACGCTTTGCAAGCATACTCTTTCCTGTTCCGGGAGGACCCACAAGAAGCACATTGTGCATTCCTGCGGCAGCAATCTCAAGAGCTTTTTTAACTTTATCCTGACCCTTTACATCAGCAAAATCAGGGCAGTTTTCAAGCGAAATTTCAAATAACTTGTCTTTGTCAACAGTGTGAGGCTTCAAGATTTCTTTGCCCGTAAGATGCAAAACAAGCTGTGAAACACTATCCACAGCATACACCTTTATGCCGTCCACAACCGCCGCCTCCGAAGCATTGGCTTTAGGGACATAAATCTCCGAAAAACCTGCCTCCTTTGCGGCAATACACATTGAAAGAACTCCGTTTGTCGCCCGCACTTCGCTTCCGAATGCAAGCTCTCCCACAAAGCATTTGCCCGAAAGGTCAACTGTCGGCATAAGCCCCGGCTGCATAACGGCAACAAAAATTGCAAGGTCATAACCTGTTCCCTGCTTAGGTATATCGGCAGGAGCAAGGTTCACCGTCATTCTTCTGTCGGGAAAATCAAAGCCTGCGGTTTTCACCGCCGCAGAAATTCTGCTGCACGATTCCCTCACGGCTGTATCCGGAAGACCCACTATGCCAAACTCCAGGAACCCCGGTTCGGAGTAACATTCAACGTCAATTATGTATCCGTCTATGCCACGCACAGCGGCACTATATGTTTTTGTTATCACTTTCGGCACAGCACCTCCTTATTCTCCTTTGGTATTGTAGCACATTTTTGCCTGTTTGTCAACCGCTTTTTACCATATTTTACTATGAGTATAGTGAAATTTACTTTTACGAATTCTTCTAATCAACGTTGCATAGGGCATTTGCGCTCTTGTCTTCAAAAGATGCAGAAAAACAATTAACTCAAATAAAAGTAACGGTTAATATTTTGCTTTGTACTTGACAAACGATAAATATTGCGGTAAAATATAAGGTGGAAGATTTTTGAAACCGCAAACACAGATTGGAGAACTGCCATGCAATGTCCCTTTTGCAACAGTCAGATGAAAAAGGGCTTCATCCAAAGTCCAAATATGATAACATGGAGTCCTAAAAAGCACCTGTTCAACAATCCGGATTTTCATGATGACATTGTTCCGCTTTCCGAACGTTCTTTTATAAAAGGCTCAAGCGTAGATGCCTTTTTGTGCAATAGCTGTGGTAAAGTGATAATTGACGTGTCAGATGACAGCAAATAATAGTCCCAAACGGAGAAGTGTAAAATGAATAGCTCACACAAACTCAAAAACATCGCCGCCATGACGATTTTCGGCACTATCGGCATTTTTGTGAAATATATTCCGCTTCCGTCAAGCTTTATTGCCATGGTAAGAGGCTTTGTCGGCTTTGCGGTTTTGCTCTTAGCATCTTTCGTTCTGAAAAGGTCAAAACAAAAGGAAGATATTCCTTTTAAGCTAAATGTCAAAAATGCCCTTTTACTTTTTGTTTCGGGCGGCTTTATCGGCGTAAACTGGATTTTGCTTTTCGAGGCTTATAATTACACAACGGTTGCAACGGCAACTCTTTGCTATTATCTTGCGCCGGTTTTTGTTATTATTCTTTCTGCTCCTCTGCTACACGAAAAGTTGACCGTGAAGAAAGTGCTTTGCGTAATTGCGGCTCTTGTTGGTATGGCGTTCGTATCGGGTATACCATCGGGCGGCTTGCCGGAGCTTTCAGAGCTTACGGGGATTTTTCTCGGCATAGGTGCGGCAGCACTTTATGCGGCGGTTGTTCTTTTCAACATGAAACTCGGCGGTATTCCCGCAACAACAAAAACCATGCTTCAGCTTGTTTCGGCAGCAATTGTTGTTATGCCTTATGTTTTTATGACAGAGGATGTTTTAAACCTTGATTATAATTTGAAAACCATTGTTCTTCTGCTTGTTGTGGGAGTTTTACACACGGGCATTGCATATTCACTTTATTTTGACTCTCTTGGAGGACTGAAAGCACAAACAGTTTCCATTCTCGGTTACATCGATCCGGTTGTGGCAATTATTCTTTCGGTCGTGCTTCTCGGCGAACCGATGACGCTTTTCAATGCCATCGGAGCATTACTCATTCTCGGTTCAACGCTCATCAGCGAGCTTGATTTACCCTGCCCTTTTGGCGCAAAAAAAGGCGGTGACAACAAATGATTCTCACAGGCGCAATTGCAAACGGACTTGGCGTTGTAATATGCGGATTTATCGGTTCAAAGCTCAGAAAAGGGATTCCCCAAAGGGTTTCCGAAACAATAATGCAAGCCCTCTCACTTGTTGTTATTTTCATAGGAATCTCCGGCACATTTTCCGGTCACAACGCCCTTATCACGATTGTATCACTTGCCATAGGCACAGTCATCGGTCATCTTGTGGGACTTGACAGGGCGATTAACAGGCTCGGCGATTATCTGCAGAGAAAGTTTTCAAGTGATGGCAGCATAAGCATCACAGACGGCTTTGTTTCTGCAAGTTTGCTCATTTGCGTGGGAGCGATGGCAATAATCGGGTCGCTTGAAAGCGGTCTCTCCGGCAACCATTCAACCCTCCTTGCAAAGTCTGTTATTGACGCAGTTGCAACGCTAATCATGGCAACAACTCTTGGTATAGGCGTTGCACTTTCGGGGGTTCTTGTCTTTATCTATGAGGCGGCTATGACACTCGGTGCAGGATTTATTCAGCCCTATCTCACACAGGCGATTATTGACGAAATGGCATGCGCAGGTGCGGTGACAATCATATGCATCGGTTTTAACATGATGGGTATTTCAAAAATCAAGGTTATGAACATGGTGCCGGGAATTTTCCTGCCGATTTTATTGGGACGTTTTTTGTAATGTTCTGATTTACAATTTATTTTCGGTTTATTTTCGATTTATATACAAAAAGCTTATGGTATTCGTCGAAGGCGTTTTCAAGACGCAAAGCGGTCATAAGCAAGCGTAGGAGGCAAGGTATGAATCTTAAATTTGAAAAGAATGCAAGAGTGTGTTTTGTAGGCGACAGCATAACTGCAAACGGCACTTTTATGGGGAAAATTTTTGACTACTACACGGCAAACCACCCCGAGCTTAATGTGAGAATGTACAACTGCGGTGTGCCGGGAGATTCTGCGACAGGGTGTTTGCCACGCCTTGAGGAATCGGTTTACCGCTACAATCCAACGGAAATTGTCCTCATGTTCGGCATGAACGATTGCAGACCTTACAACTTCGGACTTGAAGACAAGGTTAAAGCCATGAGGATTGCATCGGATGCAAGGCACAAGCACTTTGCAAGCATGATAAAGCTGTGCCGGGATTTCCGTGAAAAGGGACTTCCCGTGACACTTTGTTCGGCAACTCCATATGACGAAATTTCGGACATGGAATGTGAAAACTTAAAGGGCTGCAACGGTGAGCTTCGACACTATTTTACGTCCGACAAATATATTCTCCAGGGGTTGGGATTCAGCTTCAAGAACATTGTGGATTTCAACACCCCGATGACAAAGCTGCTTTGCGAGCTTAAAGCGATGGGAGCTCAGAGCTTTATCGGGCCTGACAGGGTACATCCAACGGCATATGGCCATGAGGTTATTGCGAGAATTTTTCTTGCTTCACAGGGCTTTGACGTTGAAGTTCCGTCAGCCTGTGAAATTGCCGTTAAAAAGCCGTTTTTCCCTGATTTTTCAAAGGAAAACTCTGCAAGAAAAGGCAGCGAGGGTGTCCTCACGATGCTTGGGTTTGTTGACTGGAATCTTGGCTGGAACGGCGACAAATTCAGCATGACACTTGAGCAGAAGTGTGAGCATTGGAAGAACCGCTATGAGGAAATGTCACAGCGAGGCGGCATATATAAAAACTCCGTTGAGCTTTATCTTGCGGAAAAGAAAAACGAAAAGAATTGGGTTTCAGAGTATCTCCAGGAGACAGAAAAGTATTTTGAAGCCATGACAAAAAACATTTGATTTGAGGATGTAAAATGAAAATTCTGATGACGCTTGCAGGACTTGAAATAGGCGGTGCGGAAACACACGTCACCGAGCTTGCAAAGGCTCTTAAAAGAAAGGGACACGACCTTGCTATAATCTCCGGCGGCGGTGTTTATGTTGACGAAATTGAAGCGCATGGTATAAGGCATTACAAGGTCACGGTCAACAGCAAAAACCCCATTTACATGAGGCGTGCGGTGTGCGAGATGAAGCGCATTATCCTTTCGGAAAAGCCTGACATTGTTCACGCTCACGCAAGGATTCCTGCGTTTCTCATGGGGATTGTTCACAGGCTTTTAAAGCGGAAGTTTCCCTTTGTTTTTGTAACAAGCTGTCACGGTGCATTCAGCACAGCCTTTCCCTTGAAGCTGCTCACGGATTGGGGGCAGATGAGTCTTGCGGTAAGCGATGACCTGAAAAAGTATCTTATCGATAATTACGGCGTTCCCTCCGACAATATTTCCGTCAGCATCAACGGAATTGATATGGCAAAATTCAACTCTTGTGTTGACGGCAGCAGAATCCGTGCAGAATTTGGGATTTCGCCCGAATCAAAGTGTGTTGTATGCGTGACAAGGCTTGACCCGAGGGTGTGCTCTCATGCCTATCGCATGATTGAAATTATGCCCGCGCTTGACAAGGCTTTTCCAGGGGTCACTTTTATGCTTGTGGGCGGTGGAGATGCTTTTGATGATCTTTCGGAAAAAGCAAAGGCGATGAATGAGAAGCTCGGAAGACGCGCGGTTATTCTCACAGGCGGACGGACGGACGTTAATGAAATTCACGCCTGCGCAGATGTGTGCGTGGGAGTTAGCAGGGCGATTCTTGAGCCGATGGCTATGGCGAAAAAATGTGTCATCGTAGGCGAATGGGGATACATCGGCATACTCAACGAGAACAACCTTGAACAAGCCCGTGGGTGTAATTTCACCTGTCGTGACTGTGACGAGGTGAAGTCTGAGCGTCTTGCCTCGGACATTATAAAGCTTCTCAGCATGAGTGAAGCTGAAGGCAAGTCGGTTGGCGAATATGCAAAGAGCGTTATTGCGAGCTATTATTCGGCGGCGAAAATGGCTGAGGATAACGAAGCAATGTATATAAGGGCATTAAGAAAATGCCGGAATCAGATTGCAATTCTCGGCTACTACGGTTTCAAGAACGCAGGTGACGATGCACTTCTTGGGGTTATTGTGGACGATCTTCGCAAGGTTGACAACACCTGTGCAATAAATGTGCTTGCGCACAATCCCGACGAAATAACAGCTCTTTACGATGTAAAGGCGGAGCAACGCTTTGGAATAAGGACTATTTACAGGGCATTAAAGGGTGCAAAGCTGTTTATTCTCGGAGGAGGAAGTCTTATTCAGGATGTGACAAGCTCAAAATCCCTTTACTACTATCTGTTTTGTGCACGACTTGCAAAGCTATTGGGACTTAAAGTTATGCTTTATGCAAACGGTATTGGTCCTGTAAACAAAAAGCGCAACCGGATTCTTGCAAAAAAAATTCTTGCTGATGCGGATTGCATAACGCTTCGTGACAATGATTCCCTTGAATTTCTTGAGCAGATCGGTGTTTCGGGGCAAAACATTTCTGTTACTGCAGATCCTGCTTTCGGACTTTCAGCAAAACCCGAAAGCATATCGGAAGCAAGAGCAATTCTTTCGGAGTCCGGCATACGGGACAATGACGAATTTGTGTGCCTTTCGGTGAGAAACCTTGTGGGCATGGCACAGAGCGACAGCGAAAAGTTTGTTTCGGAGCTGTCGGCGTTTGCGGACATGATTGCAGAAAAATACAATGTTATTCCCGTGTTTATTGCCATGCAATACTCAAAGGACAGCCTTATCAGCAAGCGTGTTATCGACGGCATGAAGCACAGGGGCATCTTTATTGACAAAGAGCTTTGCACACATGAGATTCTCGGTGTTATCAGCCATTCAAGGGCAGTTTTTGCTTTACGTCTTCATATGCTCATTTTCGGTGCGGTTTGCAAAAAGGCTGTTTTCGGAATTGAATATGACCCCAAGGTAGGGAGCTTTTCCGACATGGTTGGAAACCGTTTCAGCATAAGTCCCGATGAGCTTACGGATAAAAAATGCGAAGAGCTTCTTTGCGAGTTCATGACGGACACAGACCGGATTGCAGCCGGCATTTCAGAGAAGCTCCCCTCTCTCTGCAAAAAGGCATTTGACAATGCCCTTACGGCAACAAAGCTCATAGGCTGATGCCGGGGCGGCACAAAAGGAAAGAAGGTTCATAACATGGATTTATCAATCAATCTTGGCTATTTAATGAACAGCGGAAATGGTGGCGGACGTCCGGGTTTTGTCAAAACCGAGCCTGACAGGTCGGTGGAAAAGGCACTTGAAATGTGCTGCGAGCTTGGCTACAAAAAGATTGACTACAACGGAAATGGCGGTGGTGCTGACATTGACAAGCTCCGCAGTCTGATTGACAGCTACGGCATAAGCGTGAACCAATCCCATGCGCCGTGCAACTGGTGGGCGCAGCATCCCACGGAGGATTTTATAAAGTCACTCATGCGTTCAATTGAGGTGTGTCACAAACTCGGCTCAAAGATTTTTGTTGTTCACGGAGATCAGATTGACAAAAAGAACATGGAATATTCCGAGGACGCCGTTCTTGAATACAATTACAGGGTCTACTACCCTGTTGTTGAGTTTTCGGCAACTCACGGCATGAAGGTTGCCTTTGAAAACATCTTTGACAAGAATCTGAAACACAAGCTCTATTGTTCCCGAACAGAGGAGCTTATCACTCTGACGGAGAAATTCGCCGATTCGGGAAGTGTTGGAATCTGCTGGGACTTTGGTCACGGCAACGTTATGTTTGACCCGAACAGTGCCGAAGAAATGAAAAAGACAGGCAAGTATCTTATTGCGACCCACGTTCACGACAACTATTTCGGCGGCGATATGCACGGTATCCCCTTTACCGGCAACCTCGACTGGAAGACACTTATGAATGTTCTCAAGGAGGTTGACTACAAGGGCGATTTCACCTTTGAATTTGTGTACAACAACTGTCCTGACGAGCTGTTTATGGATCTTATGCGTTTTGCACGCAAGGCAGGAGATGTGCTTATTGGCATGATGAGCAAATAAGTTCTGACCGCAACAAAAAAAGGATAGTATCAGTTTAAAAGCTGATACTATCCTTTAGTTTTGCTATAGCTTAAAGTCCCATTCCACCGTCCACGATGAGATCTGTGCCTGTTATATAACGTCCTTCATCCGAGCAGATTAACAGCACCGCAGGTGCACAATCCTCGGGAAGTCCCGCATAGCCCATGGGGATGCCTGCCATGACCTTCTTGCTGTATTCGGCATCTGAAAGAGCTGCGGCATTTCTCGGCGTATCTATAACGCCGGGAGACATATTATTGACGGTAATTCCAAAGGGGGCAAACTGCTTTGCTAGATTTTCCACAATGCTCATCACCGCACACTTTGAAGCGGCATAAAGAGGCATATCCTTATGAGGAACTTTCTGCTGAACAGAGCCTATTGTCACGATTCTGCCCCACCCTTTTGCCTTCATTGCCGGCTGATAAAGCTGGATAAGTCTGTAGTTTGCCTTGACGTTTACTCCAAGCTGCATTTCCATCTCATCGGCTGTAACGCAATCCCACGGATTTCTTATCTGCGCACTTGCGTTGAGCACAAGAATATCAACATCGCCCGTTTGCTTATAAAGGTTTTCGACCTCCTCCGGTTTTGAGAGGTCACCGACAACGCAAGCTGTGTTGCCTTGCATTTCCGATGCGGCTTTTTGTGCCTTTTCCATGCTATTTGATGCGTGAACGAACACCTTTGCGCCTTGTTTGGCAAGAAGTGCTGCAATTGCTTTTCCTATGCCCTGTGACGAGCCTGTCACGAAGGCTGTTTTTCCTGTTAGCTCAAACATTTTTATACTGTCTGAAATACGAAGTTTAAACAACTTCGATTTCAGACCCATCCTTTCTCTTTTATCCTGTCGAAATACAAACTCTGAGAAAGTTGCCTATGGCAACTTTGTCCACAAATCCAAAGGATTTGTGCCACGACTTCGATGGGGAAAAATCCGCAAAGCGGATTTGTTCCGTGGAAGTTTTAGCGAAGCGAAAACTTCTCTTGACCTTACCTTTGATTAAAATCGGAATTT
>JAZQKV010000034.1:0-14653 GCA_045542335.1 Eubacteriales bacterium | reverse complement strand
CATAAATGAGCAGCCGATTGGAGCGTCAATAAGCTCAGCAAGGGCGAGAAGCTCATCTGTTGCGCCGCTGTTTATAAAGCCGCCGCCAAAGTAGATATACGGTTTTTCGCAGGAGTTGATGCACTCTGCGGCTTCCTCGATTCTCACTTGCTTTGCCGCAAATTTCTCTTCCTTTTCAACCGCAGGCTTTGGCTCATACTCGCACTTTGCCATTTGTATATCCTTTGGAACGTCAACAAGCACCGGACCCGGTCTTCCGGACATGGCGAGCTTGAAGGCTTCTCGGATTGTGTCGGCAAGATCTTCAACCTTCCACACAACAAAGTTATGCTTTGTAATAGGGAGGGTGACACCTGTTATGTCAATCTCCTGAAAGCTGTCTGTTCCGAGCTGATAAGTTGGAACGTTGCCGGTTATGGCAACCATGGGTACAGAATCAAGGTGAGCCGTTGCGATGCCTGTTACAAGGTTTGTTGCACCGGGGCCGGAGGTTGGGATAACAACGCCGACTTTTCCTGTTGCCCTTGCATAGCCGTCGGCGGCATGGGATGCGCCTTGCTCGTGGGCGGTGAGAATGTGACGAATCTCACTGCTGTATTTATAAAGTGAATCGTAAACATTGATAATCTGACCGCCGGGATAGCCGAAAACAACGTCGCAGTTTTGCTCAATCAATGTTTTTACGATGATGTCGGAGCCTGATAAAACCATTGAATCATTTCTTTCCTTGTGTTGAATTTTCGTAAAACGGAGTAATTTCGTGTCACGAAAAAACCTTTCCATTATACTTCCCTATATTATAACACAACAACTTTAAATTGTCAACGAAATAGTGTAGTTATAGCGTGTAATTTTTGTTAATTTATCGAAAACTCACCAAACATTTTGGCGGATTTTTTTGCATCCGAAAATAATTATGGTGAAATGCAAATTATCCGACGAAATTTCGTAAATTTGCCAAAGCGACCGAAAAAACTTATGTATTTTCGTGAATATCGCAAAATAATATAAAATCGAGCCGTAATTTTACCGATTACGACTCGAAAATAAATTCAAAACAGCGGAGCGATTTGTGTAGCTTGCATAGCGACGAGGGCGTCGCTCTCTACATTTTAATGAGATATTATTAAACAAGTGATTTGCGATGAAATTAAAAACAACCCGACTTTGTATATTTAAGTCAGGCAGTTTGTTTATATTGTATTTCCCTTGTTTTAAAAGCTTTTGAGGGGATTCCAAAGGGGAACTTTTCTCGAAAAGTTCCCCTTTGGCAATACTCAAAACTCACTTCTTCATCGCAATTGCGGACTTTGCTTTGTTTGCGATTTCTTCGGCGGTGAAGCCAAATTCGACGAGCAGGTCAACTGCTTTACCGGACTTTCCGAAGGTATCGTAAACGCCGTGGCGAACAACGGGGCAGGGAGCGTTTTCGCAAACGACCTCTGCGACTGCGCTGCCAAGACCGCCCACAACGTTGTGCTCCTCAACTGTGAGGATGCAACCGGTGTCTTTTGCGGCGCTGATAATTGCTTCGCTGTCAATGGGCTTTATGGAAGCCATGTTGACAAGTCTTGCGGAGATTCCCTCGTCCCCAAGAAGCTTAACTGCTTCGAGGGCAATTGAGGTTGTAAGACCTGTGGAGATAATTGTCACATCGTTTCCGTCGCAAAGTTTTTGAGCTTTTCCGATTTCAAACTTAAAGGTTTCGGGGTCAAAAATGCTCTCAACAGCAAGTCTGCCGAATCGCATATAAACGGGTCCCTCATAATTGAGAGCCGCTTCAACAACTGCTCTTGCCTCAACGGGGTCTGCGGGGTTGAGTACAACCATTCCGGGGATTGCACGCATAAGGGCGATGTCTTCGTTGCACTGATGAGTTGCACCGTCTTCACCGACGGAGATGCCTGCGTGAGTTGCGCCGATTTTTACATTGAGATGAGGATATGCGATGCTGTTTCTCACCTGCTCAAAGGCACGTCCTGCCGCAAACATTGCAAATGAGCTTGCAAAAACGGGTTTGCCTGTGGAGGCAATACCTGCCGCAACTGCCATCATGTTACCCTCTGCAATTCCGCAATCGAAGAATCTTTCGGGGTGCGCTTTTTTGAATATACAGGTCTTTGTCGCTTCTGCAAGGTCAGCGTCAAGAACCACAAAATCATATTTATCTGCCAGTTCCGCAAGAGCTTTACCGTAAGCCTCACGGGTTGCCATTTTTTCTGCCATTTTCCGTTCCTCCTTTTTGTTAGTCATCAGACGGTTGCTTTGAGGGACTTTTCAATCTCCTCAAGGTCCTTCATGCCAATCTCATACTGTTCGGTCTTGGGAGCAGAGCCATGCCATTCGCACTTGTTTTCCATGTAGGAAACGCCCTTACCCTTAACTGTCTTCATGATAACCGCCATGGGCTTGTCAGAGGACTTTGCCGCCTTGACAGCAGCTTCAATCTGCTCGAAATCGTGACCGTCAATGACCATAACGTTCCAGCCAAAAGCCTTGAACTTTTCGTCAAGAGGAGTGGGGTTCATGACCTCTGTGACAGGACCGTCAATCTGAAGTCCGTTGAAGTCAACAAACGCACAAAGATTATTGAGGTTGTAGTGAGCCGCAAACATAGCTGCCTCCCAAACCTGACCTTCCTCGCTTTCACCGTCGCCGAGAATTGTCCACACTCTGTAACGCTTTTCGGAAATCTTGCCCGAAAGAGCCATTCCGCAAGCAGCGGAGATTCCCTGACCGAGAGAGCCGGAGCTCATGTCAACTCCGGGGATGTGCTTCATATCGGGATGACCCTGAAGATAGCTGTCCTTATGACGGAAAGTTTTGAGGTCTTCAACAGGGAAGAAGCCCTTGAGAGCAAGTGCGGCATAAAGAGCAGGGCAGGTGTGACCCTTGGAGAGAACAAGTCTGTCCCTGTCGGGGTTTTTCGGGTTTTTGGGGTCAACATTCATTTCCTCGAAATAGAGATAGGAAAGCAGGTCAGCAATACTCAAAGAGCCGCCGGGATGACCTGCGCCTGCGCTGTAAACAGCGGTAAGTGCGCCCTTTCTGATTTCGTTTGCAATGTGCATGAGTTTGATTTTATCCATTTCCAAACCTCCTGAAGTTTATGGTGATGGGAAAAATTCCATTATTTTCTTATTCAAAACCCAAGTTTTGGGTTAAATATAGCTTCTTTCGATAACCTCAATCAAATCCGCAACAGCACCGTTTTCATGGTGTCCAACGTTGATTGAGCCGAGAATCCTGCGAAGGGAATCAAGACCGTTTTCGGGTACAGCCGCAAAATCTGCCGCTTTGAGCATCTGAGCATCGTTTTCATAATCTCCGATGGCGAAAATTGTGGCATCGGGTTTGCCGAGGACGCTTTTCAGCTTGGGAAGCATTGTACCTTTTGTGCCGGTGACAGGCATGATTTCAAAAATGGTCTTTTCAGCAAGACAGTATTCAAAACAACCGGGATTCTTGTCGGCAAGAAATTCACGGAGCTCTGCAAGGTCATCTGCATTGCCCTCGTAAACAAGCTTGTTCCAGCGACCCCGCTCAATTTCAGACCACTTTGTATGGACATAATGCCCATCGAGCTTTGCAAGAAAGTTCATGAAAGAGGGATAGTCGTTTTCAACGAAAATCTTTTCGTCCATGGAAACACGGGTGCCGATTTTTTCGGGTGAAAAACGCTTTTCGGTTTCCATGAGAATGTTCCAGGCGGCATTGTCGTCAAGGAACTGCTCGCAGAGAATTTCGCCTGTGCCAAAGTTATAAAGGTATGCGCCGTTGCAACCGATTATGGGCGCATTGATTATGCTTTCAACCTCGGGAATGGCGGGCTTTATCATGTAGGATTCACGCCCGGTTGCAAGGGTGAAAGTACCGCCGTCTTTCTTGAAATATTCAACTGCCTCAAGGTTTCGGGGGACAAGCTGACGGTCCTTACCGAGAAACGTGAAGTCAATGTCGGAAACAATAATTATATTATCAAATTTTCCCATTTGGGAGCTACCTCGTTTCATTTCTGAGAATTTTCAAAGCCTTTTCAAAGCTTGCGGGAAGCGGAGCGCAAAACTCCATATATTCTCCGCTTGTCGGGTGAACAAATCCAAGCACCTCAGCGTGCAAAAATTGTCCCACCTCGCCGAACCTGTTTTCGCCGCCTTTGGGGGAATACAGCGGATCCGCCGCAACAGGATGTCCAAGGCTTGCCATGTGGACTCTTATCTGATGAGTTCTTCCTGTTTCAAGGCGCATTTCGCAAAGGCTGAAGCCTTTGAAGGTTTCAAGAACCTTGTAATGCGTTATTGCCTCACGGGAATTTGTCTTTGTAACTGCCATTTTTTTGCGGTCAGACGGATTTCTGCCAATGGGAGCGTTAACTGTCCCCTCGGTTTCACGGGGTGTGCCGATGAGAATAGCTTTGTAAATCCGCTTGAAATCGTGCACCTTGATTTTTTCGGCAAGGATGTTGTGGGAGGTGTCGTTTTTTGCAACAACAAGAAGTCCGCTTGTGTCCTTGTCAATGCGGTGAACAATTCCGGGACGGATTACGCCGTTTATTCCCGAAAGTCTGCCACGGCAATGAAAAAGCAGGGCGTTTACAAGAGTGCCGCTGTAATTACCGGGGGCAGGGTGGACAACCATTCCCTTGGGCTTGTTGACAACGAGAATGTCGTCGTCCTCAAAAACCACCTCAATTGGAATGTCCTCCGGAGTTGCCGCACAGTCAATCGGCTCAAACAGCAAAACCTCAAGCTTGTCACCGCATTTCACCGCAAAGGATTTCGATGTCTTTACTGCACCGTTCACTTTCACTCTGCCGTCTTCAATAAGCTTTGCCGCCGATGCTCTTGAAACATTTTCAACGCCCTCGGAAAGAGCTTTGTCAAGCCGACAGTTTTCGCTTGCCTCAAAGGAAATCGCACATTCTGCCTGTGAGTCGGGAGAATCGTCAAGGTCGGACTCTTCTGTTTCTGCTAACAAATCCGCAAGCTCAATCTGCTCACTCATTTGTGTCCTCCCCGGCATCACATGAAGCCTGCGCACCTTTTTCGATGTCGGTTCCTGACTTTGAAGCTTTCTTTTCGGCAATTTCGTCCAAAATAACGCCAAGCACCATAAGGCAAGCTCCAATGCACACAAAGGAATCGGCAACATTGAAAATTGCAAAATCAATTATGCGAAAATCAATAAAATCAACAACTCCGCCGTCAAAAAGCACCTCTCCGTTGAAAATGCGGTCAATCATGTTTCCGATTGCTCCGCCGAGAATCATTGAAAGACTAATTGTTGTCAGCCTGTTCAAATGCTTTTTGAAAGCCGCAAGGCACACAATAATGGCGATTATTGCAAGCGTTGAAATAACCATGAACACCCAACGCTGATCCTTGAGGATGCTGAACGCCGCCCCTTTGTTTTCGGCGTAGGTGATGTGAATAACGTCCTTGATAACGGGAATGGTGTCGCCTATGGACATGGACGTTTTTATTATATACTTTGTAAGCAAATCAAACGCAAGCACAAAAGCTGTGATAAGTGCTGCCCACATACAAACACCTCCGTTTATTTGCGGATAACGCAATAATGTGCATAACCTTATGTTGCCACCCGATGCGAAAGTCTGCACTTCGGGCGGCAACAATAAAATTCAATTAAAAACCAATCTTTTTAAGGATACCGGAGCATCTTGCGCACAGGCAGCCGTCCTCGGTCTTTTCAGCCTCGTCAACAACAAACCAACATCTGTCGCACTTGTCGCCCTCTGCCTTTTCAACAACAACCGCAATTCCGCTTTCGGTTTCTGTGAAAGCACCTGCAGGAGCTTCTCCGTCTGCAAGAACAGCCTTTGATGTGATAAACACGGTCTTGAGCTCGTCTGCAAAATCCTCAAACAGAGCCTTTACTTCGGGAGCCTTGTCGGCATAGATTGTGATTGTCGCATCAAGAGGCTTTCCGATAATCTTTTCCGCACGCGCAAGCTCAAGAGCCTTCATAACGTCATCTCTCACGTCAAAAAGCTTGTCCCAATGCTCGCAAAGCTCGGGGAGCTTATACTTTTCTTCAACCTTGGGGAAGTGGTTGAGGAACACGCTCTTTGTGTTCTCGCCGTCAAGGTGTGACATAAAGCCCCAGGTTTCCTCAGCGGTGAAGGAGAGAATGGGCGCAAGAAGACGTGTGAGAGAGCTGAGAATGATGTACATTGCTGTCTGCGCACTTCTTCTGGGAGCACCGGTCTTTTCCTCAACATAGGTTCTGTCCTTGGTTATGTCGATGTAAAGCTTGGAAAGGTCGATTGTGCAGAAGTTGTGAATATCGTGATAGATAATGTGGAATTCATAGTCGTTGTATGCCTTGACAGATCTTTCAACAAGAGCGTTCATGCGGCAGATGATCCACTTATCAATGTCATAAAGCTTTTCAAAGGGAAGCATATCCTTGTTGGGATCGAAATCCTCCTCGGCACTTCCAAGGTTTGCAAGAAGAATACGGATTGTGTTTCTTATCTTTCTGTAAGATTCGGAGAGCTGCTTGAAGATGTTGTCGGAAGCTCTCACGTCAACACGGTAGTCGCTCGCCGCAACCCAAAGACGAAGAATATCTCCGCCGTAAACTTTGATAATATCTTCGGGATAAATGGAGTTGCCAAGGGACTTGTGCATTGCCTTGCCTTCGCCGTCAACAACCCAACCGTGAGTGAGAACCTGCTTGTAAGGAGCGCCCTCGCCCTTTGCGGCAACAGCTGTGAGGAGAGAGGACTGGAACCAGCCTCTGTACTGGTCTGCACCCTCAAGATAGAGGTCAGCAGGCCATCTGAGGCCATCTCTTTCAAGAGTTGAGAAGTGGGTTGAGCCGGAGTCAAACCAACAGTCAAGAGTGTCGGTTTCCTTGAAGAAATGAGTATCTCCGCAGAAAGGACATACAAAACCGTCGGGAAGAAGCTCGGTTGCGGAAAGGTCAAACCAAGCGTTTGAGCCTCTCTCTGCAAAAAGATCTGCAATCTTCTTGATTGTTTCGTCTGTAACAATTGGCTTTCCGCACTTTTCGCAATATACAACGGGAATGGGAAGACCCCAATGACGCTGTCTGGAAATACACCAGTCTGCTCTTTCCTTAATCATGGAAACCATTCTGTCTCCGCCCCATGCAGGAAGCCAGTCAACGCTTTCGCAAGCCTTTACTGCTTCATCTCTGAACGCTTCAACCGAGCAGAACCACTGGGGAGTTGCACGGAAGATGATGGGGTTCTTACATCTCCAGCAGTGAGGATACTGGTGGGAGATTTTTTCGGAGGCAAAGAGTGCGCCGATTTCAACAAGCTCGTTGTAAATTGCTTCGTTGGACTCATCATAACGAAGACCTGCGAACTTGCCTGCGTCCTCTGTCTGATAACCCTTGTCGTCAACGGGAACAAGGATATCCATGTTGTATCTCATGCCTGTGTAATAGTCGTCCACACCAAAGCCGGGAGCTGTGTGTACACAACCCGTACCGCTTTCCATGGTGACATATTCGGCTGTACAGATAAGGCTTTCTCTGTCGAGGAAAGGATGAGAAGCCTTCATATATTCAAAATAAGAACCGCTTTCGGTCTTAACGATTTCGTAGTTTTCAATACCGCCTGCCTGCATTGTCTTTTCAACAAGAGCTTCAGCGATAATGTAATATTCTTCTCCTGCCTTGACAATGGCATAGCTGTCACGGGGGTGAAGAGCAATTGCCATGTTTCCGGGGAGAGTCCAGATGGTTGTTGTCCAGATGATGAAATAGGTCTTTGCAAGGTCGCAAACGCCTGCAAGCTTTCCTGCATCATCCTTTACGGCAAATTTTACGAATACAGATGTACATTCGTCGTCACGGTATTCAATTTCAGCCTCTGCGAGAGCTGTTTCGTCGTTGGGACACCAATAAACGGGCTTAAGACCCTTATAGATATATCCCTTTTTGAACATCTCTCCGAACACTTCAACTTCTCTTGCTTCCATAACGGGGTTCATTGTGCGATAAGGATTCTCCCAATCGCCAATAACGCCAAGTCGCTTGAAGGAAGTCATCTGAATCTGAACATAATTCTCTGCAAACTCGTGGCAAGCGTTTCTGAACTCGGAGATAGACATATTCTTTCTTTCGAGCTTGTTCTGCTTGATAATGGCGCTTTCGATAGGCATACCGTGATTGTCCCAGCCGGGTACAAAGGGAGTTTTGAAGCCCTGCATGGACTTGGATTTGTTTATGAAGTCCTTAAGCACCTTATTCATGGCAGTACCCATGTGGATATTACCGTTGGAGAAGGGAGGACCGTCGTGAAGAATAAAGCTTTCGTTGTCTTTATTAAGCTCAAGCATTGCATTATAGAGCTTTTCGTTTTCCCATTTTTCCTGAATGAGAGGTTCTTTCTGAGGAAGACCTGCTCTCATGGGGAACTCTGTCTTGGGAAGGTTCAGGGACTGTGAATAATCCTTTGCCATTGTCATTACCATGCCTTTCGATGAAATTCTTTTGCGCCTGTGTCCATGCCACAGTTTTAAAGCTGCGGCATGGATATAAATTAAAAGGATATATAAAGAGTGGATTTACTGTGCATTTGTTTGTGCGCCGGCTGAAGCGGCAACAGGTTCGGAATTGCCGATTTCGGCAACCTTTTCCTTGAATTTTGCGGTCACGTCTGCCTTGAATTCCTCAACTGTGGGAGTTGATTCGGCAACAGGGGGTGTTCCGCTTTCGGGAATGGTGCTGCAAAGAATACCGAGCTGCTTTTTGTAAGCTGCAAGCAGAGATGCGCGGAATTCCTTTGCCTTCTTTTCCATGTCAACAAGCTTTTGCTTTTCTTCCTCATATCTCACGCTGTAAACGGCAAGGGTTTCCTTGCAGCTTGCAGTCATGGCGTCGTTGACCTCGCGGGTCTTTTCCTCCGCCTTTGCGATTATGGTTTCGGAATGCTCTCTTGCCTGGTCAATAAGGGCGGTGGAAAATTCCTTTGCCTCGTTGATAATGGCATCAACCTGTGATTCCTTTGCCTTCATTTCGGAGAGGGCGCTGGCAATTATGCGAAGCTTCTCCTCTGTGGTTGTGAATGCCTCGTAAAGCTCCTTGTAGTCCTGCTGGATAGCGGCGATGTATTCATCAACCTCTGCGGCACTGTAACCGCTGATACCTTTTTTGAAAGCCGGTACGGCAATCTGTTCCGGTGTTTTCATTGCAATCACCTCTGTTTTTAAGATGCACCGGGAAAACGCTTTTTCAAAATGACGGCAGAAAATGACTCATTTTATATAAAGAGAAACCCGATGTTGGATTTTGACCTACGTCAGATATAACGCTTCACCGTTATGCGAATTCTTCCTTTCTTTGTGAGCTCGCCTGTGTCCGACAGAAGAAAACGCCCTCTGCCATGCACCGAAAGCAAAGCTCCCTCGGAAAGCATAAAGCTTTTTTCGGTAACTTCAACATGATTTACGCTTATTTCGCCTGAGCTTATCAGCCTTTCAGCTTTGTCCCTTGAAAGACCGAGAATTGCCGCCGCAACTGCATCAAGACGCAGGGAAGCAACCGTGTCGCAAATCTGCTCAAACTGTTGCTCTTTTTGGGGAAGCAGGGCAGGGGAGATTATCTCGCAACAAACCTTGTCACGCCCAACTGCATCAAGCTCGCTTGCGATAAACTGCGAAACCGTGTCAAGCACCGCAATGTACGCACACTTTTCGTCAACGACATAAATGTCGCCCACAGCCTCACGGTTAACTCCCAACGACAAAATTGCGCCGAGAAAATCCCTGTGAGAAAGCTTGCGATAACCCGAGCCGCAAATTTTCAGAGCGACAACGGGTAAATATTCACACAGCGTTTGCTTATCGGGGTTGGAAAGATAGTCGGGCAAGAAACCCGCAACGCATCTTTCGCTGTCGTCAAAGCCGCCAAAAACGGTGAAACCTGTGCGGTAAACGCTGCTTTTCATTGCCGGGGCAATGATGGCAAGCTCCTCCGCACGCAAAAATTTTGAGAAAACGGGCACGCATTGTCTTTCGCAACGTTCAGCCATGTCAAAAAACTTTGCAATAAGCTGCTTGTTTTGCGCAACGACAGAGCTTACGCCCGATGTGTCATTTTTTTCCATAATTAAATTGGGCCTGTTTTTCAGCATAAAAAAGCTGACACAGTGCTAAAAATTAACGCACTTTAACAACGCCCCCCCTTTTTTCTCAAAAAAAGGACCGTTGTTAAATTATTCCCGACAAAATTGAAAGCAAAATCATTGCAACCAAAAATGATATATCAAGGGGAAAAGCCTCGGTGTCAAAGAATCTGTCAAGCAAGGCTCTTACGGGCATCACAACCGGCTCCGTTATTGTGTACAAAAACTCCTCAATTGGGTTTTCGTCAAGCGGAAGCCAGGAAAGAATCGCCCTTGCCATCATTGCATATATCATAACGTTGATGAGTATGCTTACAAAAGACGTGAAAATATAGAGAACAGATGACATTTCAATCTGTTATACGCTCAGAAAGGCACAGGTGCTTTATCAGCCCTGTACGCCTTCCTCCATTTCAGCATACTCGGGAGCTGCTGCCTGGGGTGTGTCTGCACCGGAAACGTCAACGTTCTTGGGAGTTACAACATAAGTACGCTTTGCGATCTTCTTGATGTCGCCGCCGATTGCGTATGCAACGCCGGTGAGGAAGTCGATAAGGCGTCTGATTGTTTCCTTGTCTGCCGCCTCAAGGTTGAGAAGAATTGTCTTTCTCTCAAGAAGGTGATCAGCGATAGGGCCAACCTCTTCATAGCTTGTGGGGCGCTCAACTCTCATTTCGATGGGTGCGCCGGAAGAAAGGGAAGTGTTGGAGGTGGTGGGCATATCGAGAGAAACGCCGTTATCCTCATACAATTCTCCGTCGGTCATCTCAGGCTCATATTCATTCTCGGGAATGATGTTGGGCTGAGGGGGACGCATAAAGTTGTCAAAAAGTCCCATAGTGTAAATCCTCCGTTTATTAAAAAAATTATTATTAACAAGTCTGTCGTGAGCAACGCAAATCCGGGGAAGCTTTGCACACGGTTGCCGAGGTTCGTGTGCCTTGAAAGCTTCCTTTTTCATCTGTTAAAGAAAAGCTTTCAACACACATTCCCCATAAAACCTCCGGCTGCAAATGCCCGGACTACTGCCTTTGCCTGTGGCAGTCTTATTTTACAGTATTCACGTTCCCGTCACGCTCGCCGAAAAGGATTCTTCCCGGGCGAATCATTGTGGAACCGCCGACAATTGCCTCACGGTAGTCCTGCGACATACCCATAGACAAAATGCGCATATTATAATCATGCACATTACTATTATCCACTCTTTTTAAGTATATATCAAGGGATATTTGCTTAACAATTTGAAAATAATTTGCAATTTCTTTGTTTTTTTGCGATTTTTCATCAAAATCCGGGTCATCTGCGCGGACATATTCGGGCTTCGGGGGAATTGCCATGAGGCCGCAAAGCTCAACGAACGGAAGAGCTGCGATACCTTGAGCAAGCTCACCCACGTCCTCCGGCATAACTCCCGACTTTGATTCTTCCTTGCCGACGTTGACCTCAATAAGCACTTTCATGCGTTTGCCGATTTTTTCGCAACGCTTATTGATTTCCTCTGCCAGCTTCATGCTGTCAACCGAGTGAATCATGTCCACCTTGTCAACGATATACTTCACCTTGTTTGTCTGAAGCTTTCCGATGAAATGAAAGGTGAATTTGTCCTTGTCAATTTTGTCGTATTTGTCAAGCAGCTCCTGCACACGGTTTTCGCCGATGTTTGTGATGCCGCAATCCGCAAGCAGATTTATCCGTTCGGCGCTGACCGTTTTTGTTGCCGCAACAACCGTTATATCTTCAAAGCTTCTTCCCGATGCCTGCGCCGCTTTTTTTACATTTTCAAGCAGCTCTGCCGCATTTTCAAAAACCGAATCCTGCATAAACTTTTTTCACCTGTCCTTTTTGCGAAAAGCTCTGTCAAAGCTCAAGTATCCGTGAAGCTTCGGACACCGCTTTATCCGGCGATGCTACTCAACAAGCTTTCCTTCATAAATGTCCTTGCCCTCGACGATAACTCTGTCGTAAAGCTTCAGACGCTGACTTGGGGAATACTTTTCGTTGCCGTTAAAGTCAAGATAGCTGTATTTAGTGTCGTCGATGATGTAGTAGTCGTCCGCCTCGCAAAGCTCCTCTGCATAACGGAATTCAACCTGATTTCCCGAAAGAATGTAAACGCCCTTTTTGTCGTCAACATAACGCATGGCGGATTTCTTTACGCCGAGACCTGTGTGACGGGATTTGACAATTTCAATTTCCTGTTTTCTTGTGTAATTGAAGCCGTCGGGCATTGCGGTGGCGGTGAGCACGACAACAGCATCGTCACGGTTGGTTTCGGTGAGAATTGTTTCGAGCGTCATGTCAATTTCCGTGTTATAGGAAAAGGGGAAGATAACGGGATAAGATTCTCCGATTTCAAATTCCCCGGCTTTTTCCCGGGTCATGTGGCAGAGAACACGCCACTTGAAATTGGTGATTATCTTTCCCGAAGCATCACCAAGGAGCTTTTCATCAGGCTCGGATTCTGTCATTTCAAGAAACTCTTCGATTTTAAGCTCTTCAATGTCATCGGCGGAGAAAATTTCCTCGTAGCCGTCAAGGTTTGACGAAAAATAGCCTGACTTTTTTGCGTAAAACCTGCGGGGAGTTCCTGCAAGTGTGCCCTGAAGCGATGCCTTTTCTTCCTCAAGCTCGGCGATCTTGCTTTCAAAAGAGGTTTCTCCGTTTGAAATAAGCCAACGCTTGTTCATGTTGACAAGAATGTCATCGGTGCGGCTTTCAGCACGGGCAACGGAATTGGAAGCCATGTGAGAAAGAAGCTCTGTGACGGAGGCATCAATCTGCTCATCAAGTCTTTCACGGTCGGAAACAAAGCTGCCTGTTTCGGAGGAGCTTTTGCGCAAAAGGGCAATTTTTCTGTCGATGTCGGTTATAAGACCCTCGGTTTCGGCATCGTTTTCTCCGTCATATATGGAAAACAGCGTGTCGCCAAGGGCAATTCTGTCGCCCTCGGAAACATAGGGAACAATGAGTCCGCTTTGTTCAAGGTAAACGGGACTTTCATAGCGCATTATGTAACCGTCGGTGATAAACGTGTCCTCAAGAGTGACACTGAGGGCAGGCTCAACGGTTATTTCCTGGGTGAAATTCACGGTCAGGTGAATAATAACATACGCCATTACCGCAATACAAATGAGAATAATTCCCACATCCTTTAAAAACGCCTTGAATTTGTCTGCAAACAAAACTGTTCCTCCTTTCTGTTTTAAAGCCACTTCAAGCAAAATAATATAAATCTAATTTTCAAGAAATTCTCTGACGTGCGCCGAGGCAAGCTCTGCAATTTCGTCCTTGTCAAGACTGTCGGCACAAATCCATTTTATATCGGGATTGCGTGAAAACCAGGTCATCTGCCGCTTGGCATAACGACGTGACTCACGCTTGAGGATTTCAACACATTCATCAAGAGGCGCATTTCCGCAAATATAGGGGAAAAGCTCCTTATATCCGATTGCCGCCCCTGCCGTTGGAGTGTTGTCAAGTCCCTTTTGGTAAAGAAGCTTTGCCTCCTCGATAAGACCTTGCTCAAGCATAATGTCAACACGCAGGTCAATTCTGCGGTAAAGCTCCTCTCTGTCGGAAAAGCAAAGACCGATTATAAGGCTGTCATACTTTGCGCCCTTGAGGAGTGAGCGACGTTTTTGCTCGGTGGGGGTGATGCCGGATGAACGGTATATTTCAATTGCCCGAATAACCCTTTTAACATTTGAGGGGTGAATATCCGCCGCCGCCTGAGGGTCAATGAGGGAAAGCTCATCATGAAGCTTTTTCACGCCGCCCTCACTTGCGGCAATTCCGGCAAGCTCCTCACGAAGTCCCGGTACATTTTCATATTCGCCGAAATCAAGACCCTTTATAAAGGAATCGAGATAAAGACCTGTTCCGCCGCAAAAAACGGGTATGTGATTGCGGGCGTAAATCCCTTTGACACATTGCTCGGCAAGCTTAACATAGTCTGAAACCGAGAACACCTCATTTATATCGAGGGTGTCAATGAGATGATGCGCAACGCCCTGTTGTTCGTCGGGGGTTGCCTTTGCAGTGCCGATGTCCATACCCTTGTAAAGCTGCATGGAATCGCACGAAACAACCTCGCCGCCAAATCTTTTGGAAAGGGCAACGGAAAGAGAGGTTTTTCCCGAAGCCGTGGGACCGGCAACGGCGATAATCTTTGGTTTTGCGCTTGTTATTTCAGCCATTTCCGTTTACCTCCACGGCGCAGATGCGCACAAATTTATTTCCCTGTATTATACCATATTGACACGCCATAATTCAAGACCATTTTGTAACAATTTGTATTTGCGTGCAAGCCTTGCAGAGATAATTGCGGCAAAAACCTTGTTGCACTTAAAATATGACCTTTTGCAACAAAAAAGGATATGCAAAAGCATATCCAAAACCCATATCCAAAACCCATATCCACATAAATCTTTAATCAAACCTTACCTTTATAAAAATAGCCCCAATATATCTTTCACTCATGCTTTAAAGTTTTTCGGGGATTCCAAAGGGGTGCTTTTTTCAAAAAGCACC
>JAZQKV010000033.1:0-3977 GCA_045542335.1 Eubacteriales bacterium | reverse complement strand
GGTAGCAGGACTTGAACCTGTACGAGTTGCCCCACTAGAACCTGAATCTAGCGCGTCTGCCAATTCCGCCATACCCGCAAACAAAGTGCCGCATGAAACCTCGTTTCAAACAGCCTTTGTATTATACCACCGAACGTCAGTCACATCAACATTTTTTTAACACTTTTTTGTAAATATATATTGAATTTTACTTTTTGCGTGTTTTAAAGCTTTACACCGGCATTTTCCAAAGCACTGCGCAGCTATGATGTAAGCCACTTTAAAAAAGCTTTAAATAAGTTTTCTTCTGCAAGCAGAAATAGTAAGCAATGAAACCCTTAACAGCATTAGCTTATTGTGTGAAAATAAATATTATTAACAAAAAATTTATATGAAATTGTCATCATGCACTTGACAAATCGCAAAAAAAGGTGTATTATATCAGCATGCTGTTGCTTTAGTCTGCTAAAGCGATATAGCGAAATACATATCTTAAGGAGAATTCTTATCATGAAAAAGATTCTTGCACTTATCCTTTGCGCTCTTATGGCGCTCACATTTGTTGGATGTTCCAACACAGACAATGGCGAAATGGTTTACGCAGTTGAAGCAGGCTCCGCAGGTGCCGCAGCAGCAGATGAAAACGGTTTTGCTAAGAACGAAGTTGCAACTCAGGCTGACGCTCTTATGGAAGTTAATGCAGGCACATCCGATGCTGCTATTATCGACCTTCTCATGGCAGGTGCTATGATTGGCGAAGGCACAGATTATCCCAATCTTACTTACACAGACAAGCTCACAACCGAAGAATATGGCGTAGGCTGCCGTAAGGGTAGCGACCTTGCTGCTTTCATCAACGGTGTTTTCGCTGCTACATATGCAGACGGCTCCATGAAGGAAACTGCTACAAAGTACGGCGTTCAGGAATCCCTTGTTGAACAGACAGCAGAGGTTGTTGAACCCGCTGAGGGCGGCGACACCGCTTACATCATTGAAAAGGGCAAGCTCATTGTTGGTATCACCGACTTTGCTCCCATGGACTACAAGGATGACAACGGCGAATGGATCGGCTTTGATGCTGACATGGCGAGAATTGTTGCTGAAAAGCTCGGCGTTGAAATTGAATTCGTTGAAATTGACTGGGACAACAAAATCATGGAGCTTGATTCCAAGAACATCGACGTTGTTTGGAACGGTATGACACTTACTGATGAAGTTAAGGCAGCTATGGAATGTTCTGTTCCTTACTGCAATAACGCTCAGGTTGTTGTTGTAGCAAAGTAATTTCGTTTTAATCAGCTTTCATAAAGGCAGAGCTTATGACTCTGCCTTTATGTGTGTTAATTGCAAGAATCGTATACGATAAGAATGAGGTTTTCTCTATGACTTTTTTTGACATTCTGTCAAACACCTTTGCTCCTCTGATGACACAAGAGTTTTGGAACACACTCTGGACTGTTACATCAAGGTTGCTTGAAGGTCTGTTTGTTACTTCTCAAATTTTTTTCCTCACACTTCTTTTTGCACTTCCTCTTGGACTTCTCATAGCTTTTGGTTCAATGTGCAAAGTGAAAATTGTGAAATGGTTTTTTAATACGCTTGTCTGGATTGTAAGAGGCACTCCTCTCATGCTTCAGCTTATTGCTTTCTTTTACATTCCCGGTATTCTTGAACACAATATCTGGGGTGGGGGAACAACAGGAAGAATGGCGGCAACTGTGGTTGCGTTTTCGCTTAACTACGCTTGCTATTTCTCGGTAATCTACCGTGGCGGTATTGAAAGCATCCCTGTTGGGCAGACAGAAGCAGGTATTGTGCTTGGTATGACCAAATCGCAGATTTTCTTCAAAGTCACACTTTTGCAAATGATAAAGCGTATTGTACCGCCGATGTCAAATGAAATTATAACGCTTGTTAAGGACACATCTCTTGCAAGAATAATCGCTGTCTATGAGCTTACTTTCACAGGATATTCGTTTATGAAAAACGAGGGTATGGTATGGCCGTTATTTTATAGCGGTTTGTTCTATCTGTTGTTCTGCGGAGTGCTTACAATTTTATTCGGCTGGATTGAAAAGAAGCTCAATTACTATAAAGGATAAGGAGGGAAGAAAGTGGCTATTCTTGAACTTAAAGATATTCGCAAAACTTTTGGCTCAACTGAAGTTCTCAAAGGCGTTGATTTCTCCATGAATCAAGGCGAAGTAGTTTCAATCATCGGCTCATCCGGAAGCGGAAAAACCACGTTTCTTCGCTGTATGGCTTTTCTTGAAAAAGTTACCTCCGGCTCAATGCACCTCGACGGTGAGGTAATGTTTGATTCAAACCACCCCATAACACTTACCGCAAAACAAATGCGAAAGAATCAGCTTAACATGGGGTTTGTTTTCCAGCAATTCAATCTTTTCCCTCAATACACCGCCATGGAAAATGTTCTGCTTGCTCCATCGCTTCTTGCAAAGGAACGCTCTGATTATAAGCAAAACAAGGCTAAGATTCTTGCTGACATAAAAGAAAAAGCGCTCGATTTGTTTGCGCAAGCAGGGCTTTCAGACAAAACCGGTAACTACCCATGTGAGCTTTCAGGAGGACAGCAACAACGAGTTGCGATTGTGCGAGCACTTGCTCTTGACCCGAAGATTATCCTGTTTGACGAGCCGACAAGTGCTCTTGACCCCGAAATCACAAATGAAGTTCTCAAGGTTATTAAGGGACTTGCAGATAAAAACATGACCATGATTATTGTTACTCACGAAATGGGATTTGCCAAGGATGTATCAGACAAAATCGTTTTCATGGATGATGGTGTTATTGCAGAGCAGGGAACACCCGAGCAAATCTTCTATAATCCCCAGACTCAAAGACTTAAAGCCTTCCTTCAAAATGCAAAGTATTGATATTTATAAATTGCAAAAGACACATCAACCGATTCAGGATGATGTGTCTTTTGGTTTTCAGTTTGTTTTGGCACGAGCGATACTTTCCCTGATAACAAGCTCACCCTCAAGATTCAAAACCTCATCCGGCAGCTGCTTTGTTTCAGCAGAATAGAAAGCATTTTTCATTTTCTTTTCAAGAAGATTTATCGCCATTTCGCTTAGCTTTTCAGCATCATAGGAAATTGAAGTAAGCGAAATTCCGTTCATTGAAGTGAAATTTATATTGTCCATTCCGATAACAGAAATATCCTCCGGTACCTTTAAGCCTTTTTCTTTAATTTCATCCATAACACCGAGTGCGATGTAATCATAGGCGCATATTATTGCAGTCGGAGGAGTTTTGCATTGCAAAAGACGTTTGGCACACTCTTTTCCCGCCTGTTCAAATCTCAGTTTTTCCGAGCACTGCAGGTATTCTTCTCTTACATATACCCCAAACTTTGAAAGTGCCTCAACAAAACGTTCCTGCTTTAAAAGCGTTAAAGGCTCTCCTGCAAAAGCAATTCTTGAATGTCCTAAGCTCACAAGAAGCTCAACCGCTTTATCAATGGCTTTTCCGTTGGAATACTTAACAACATCAACACCACGTCCACCCACGCCTCCAATTGCAACAACGGGGAAATTTTCAGTATTGTCAATTACCTCAGCTTTTCCCATTATAATTATTCCGTCAACCTTGCAAAACTCTGTGTAATACCGAAATAACTCCTTTGTTTTTTCATCAGAAAAGTTACTTGCGGAAATAAGCAAGGTTCCACCCAACTTTTCAACTCTTTTCTGAATTGCAATTACAACATTATAGTAGTGTTCGCTGTTGAGTTCAGGTATAATAGCGGCAAATACGTGCTTTTCATATTTATTTTTGTAGTATTTATCAAAGCAACCATGTTCCTTTGCAAGCGAAAAAATCATTTCCCTTGTTGCTTCACTGATTTCGCTACTGCCCGAAAATGCCTTTGATGCAGTTGATACAGAGACACCTGCAATTCCGGCAAGCTTTGCTAAAGTCATAACGATATTCCTTTCACAAAACCAATATTATTTCTCACCTTTTTTAAG
>JAZQKV010000032.1:0-2971 GCA_045542335.1 Eubacteriales bacterium | reverse complement strand
AGAATAACCTCCCCTCTGCGTGCGAATATGGAGCGGAGCGGATGCAAAATAAGTTTAAAGTTATAAAATGTCCTTATGGAACAATCCATAAAAAGAACTTTTGATAACTTGCGTAGCGACTTTCGCCCTTGCAGACGGTATAGCGTAAAAATTAGCACCCCAAGGAGATCCTTAAGAACGCAGTTCTTAAGCGCATCTTTGGTTCCTTTCTGTGCGTCCAGAAAGGAACACCCTCGTTCTCGGAAGAGAACAGAACAATTATAAGTTATAAGGGAAAACGAAAAGAATTAATAGAAAAAACAAGATAAATCCGTCGGAGAGATGAGCAATAAAACTTAAACCAAGCTAAATCGAGCTTGTCTAAAGCTCGATTTTAATCAAATACAAAGTCGAAATCGAAGTCACTCTGACTTCGTATTTCGACAGGATAAAAGTTTGTATTTCGACAGGATAAATTTTTAACAAAAATTGCATGGAGAGGAAATAGTTGTGTGATATGATAAACTTGTGAATTTGTTTGCAGTTGAAATATAAGGAGAAAATCATGCCCGCCCCGAAAATGACCGCAAAACTGCGGCTTTATGCCCAAACGGCTACCTTTGCAGCTCTCATTGCTGTGCTTTCCCAAATTGCCGTGCCAATCGGTCAGATACCGTTGAGCCTCGGCCTCGTCGGAGTCTTTCTCGCCACAGGCACACTGCCTGACCTCTGGGGAATGGTGGCTGTGGCGGTGTACGTCACTCTCGGCTGCCTTGGCGTGCCTGTGTTTTATGGCTTTAATTCTGTTTCGGCTCTCGTCGGCCCAACAGGCGGATTTGTCGTCGGATATGTCGCCTGTGCAGCAGTTGTCGGCGCAGTGAAAATGGCGACAAATGGAGGGGGAGTAAAGCTTGCCACGGCAATGGCTGTGGGACTTGTGGCGTGCTATTCTCTCGGCGTGGCTTGGTTTTGCCTGTACGCCGATGTTTCACCTGTGACGGCAATCTGCTCGGCGGTGTTGCCGTATGTGCCATTCGATGTGGCAAAAATTGCCGTGTCGTGCGTGCTCGTAAAAAGACTTAAAACAGCGTTGAAATTTGATTGATTTGTAAATCTTGGTTGTTCACCCCCCTGAATGAAAGGACGGTTAATGTTTATGTCTGATAAGAATAACTTCTCTCTGTTTGGCGATGGCGTCACCCTGCCTGACGTTAAGACGGAAAATGATGCCCTTACTTTCGTCAGTACCCGTGGCGAAGAGCTTCCTCTTGTGGTTGCCCCACAGGAGCTTGCAAAGTATTCGGGTGACTTCGGCTACCCCCTGAGCGACTTTGAAGCCCGTGATATTGCCGAAAGTATCTCCGAAACAGCAGATTTTTATGACCTCTTTATAAATCGTGAAATGATTGAGGACTCCATCAGAATGTGCTCTATTCTTCACACCGAAACTTCTCTTTATAAAGGTGGCGAGGTGGATTTCAGCATGATTGAGCAATATAGCGTGCTTCAGGCAAGAACTCATGAGGTTATTGACCTCTATATGCCTTTGCTTGACAGCGAATTGAAGGTCTTTCTCGGCTTTCAGAAGTGCGAGGATTTCGACGATGAATATAAGGACACCCTACTCAATATTATAACCGATATGCTTGAATCTGCCGAGGGTACTTATAAGGAATATTCACCGTATGAGGCGGCGTATCTGTTCTTTACTGCGCTTAATTTGCGCTATAAGGACGACATCGCAGAGTTTCTTGAATACCGTGATAAAAAAGTGAAACCCGGTCACGCACTTTCAGACGTGGCTGATAAGGTGTTTGAAATGTATTCAAATCTTGCCGGAGGTATCGAAGCTTGATTTTTGACAGCAATAAAAAATACGACGAAGCACAAAACTCCGCCGATGAGGGTAAAACTTCCGGAATTGTCGGCTTTTGCCCGATTACCCCGGATGAAATTGACCCATCGAAGCTGTTTTTCTCCGTGGTTTCCTGCGCAAGAGCAAAGGGCGTTCTTGAGTCAGCAGACCTGAATTATACCGACACGCAAATCGGACTTATGCTCAACGATGCAATTGCCGCATCAAGGAAATCCTATGTGCGTCGAGAAACGGCAAAAGAGCTTGTTGAGGGCGTTTTCAGATTGCTCGACACGCTTTACTCTCCCACCACCGAGGGAATTTCAGCCATTCTTGCCGATATAAAGGAGAGAAAACTTGAACAGAGCCGCAAGCAAGCGCAACAACACGGCTCAACGCTCCTCGGACTTGCAAGAAACCGCATTTATCACATCGAACATATCGCTCAAAAATACCCCGGACTTTGCCTCGACTTTGTTTCCGACCTTAAAGCCGAGCTTACCTACACGGACATTTACCGCATCGGAGGCGAAACAACGCCCCGCCTTGTCGGCACACTTGGACTTGAAATGCCGGCAAAAATTGCAGAAATCTCTGCAAGAACAGACTTGCTGTGCGGACTTTGCGACCTCATGTGTCGTCTTTCGCCGAAAGCAGTTGAAAATGCGGCATACGCAAGAGGGAGTGTGGCATCGGGAGAACTGCGATACACCTTGAATTTTATTATGTCGGTCACCCTTGGCGCACTTTACGCCGCATTTTATCGTCTTGATACCCCGATGATTCCCCTTGCAAAAATCATCGACATAGAGGACGATATTTTTGAGCTCACCGATGATGAGCTTATGGCTGTTTACTGTGATTACATTGACATTTTCATCAACCGGCACAAGATTGACACAGAGGAATATTCAAAAGCTTCAAGCGAGCTTTTGCGGCTTTATGCCTTTTGTATTCACGATGGGAGTGATGGAATTTCAAAGGAATTTATTGCATCTGCGCTTGTGAAATTTGTGCGAAAAAGCTGTCGCACCAAAACCGATGTCAAGAAGATTTTGTTATTTTATTAAATTTTGCTCACACTTAAAACTTATAATTATTCTGTTTTTTTTCGGGAACGAGGGATTTTTAAATCTT
>JAZQKV010000031.1:0-36783 GCA_045542335.1 Eubacteriales bacterium | reverse complement strand
TTTCAGCTAATATAGTTGCGTATGTATGTCGTAGATTATGGTATTTGAACGGAATATGCAAATCATCTCTTATTATTCTTGCCAAAAACTTAATACTGTTATGTGTCAGCATTTCTCCGTTTTCCTTTACATTTATAAAATCGTTTACCTCAATATAGTTTTCTTTATTTCTATGAAGTCTCTCGGTTACGAAATTTCTTTTATATCCGTCACCGTAAAGTTTTTTATGTTTCTTTTGTTCTTCTTTCAACTCTTTCAGAAATTTCACAAAGTTATCAGATATATTTATTGTTCTGTATGAGTTCTTGGTTTTAAGTGGGCAGAAACACCATTTTCTATCCTGATAAAGCAGTTGTTTATTTATGCTTATAGTTTTCTTTTCAAAATTCACATCACGCCAACGAAGTCCCATACATTCACTTTCTCTGAGTCCAGTGTTGAGTGCAATATAAAATGGTATTTTAACATTTGTGCTTTGAAGCCGTTTATACATAGTGGATAATTCTTCAGGCGTGTAAACTTTAATCTCGCCAACATGCCTTGGATCAGGTGGTGGAAGAACATCATCAAATATGTTGTGCTTCATGTATCTTTTCCTGTGGGCATAATCAAAAATACACTTTAATGTTTTGAACAGACCTTTTACAAATTCCTCGCTATATTTTTCGCTCTTTTCATTTACGAATCTTTCAAGAGCCTTTTGTGTAACGGAATACACATACATATCCCCAAAAGCAGGTTTGAAATGATTCCGATACATAGAATCATACTTTTTAAGTGTTGCATAAGCTCTTGTCAGTTTGCCCTCAAGTTCAATAAATTCATCATAAACCTCGTTAAAGGTTATTTTCTTGTTTTCGGGATAAACGCCCGTTTCTTCATAGTCATTTACAAACTTTGTGAGTGCAAGTTCCGCATCCTTTTTGGTTTTGAAACCGCCTTTTTCAATTTGCTTGTTCTGACCGTCAACTGTGCTTACATACACCCTATACGACCATGTTTTTCCCTTTCTTCTGATACTTCCTTTCATAATAAATCCTCCTGTAATGTATTAAGGTTTCCCTTATTTAAATTATACAGAAGGCTTAAAGTCCTTGATATATCTATATTTGAAAGCAAAATAAGGGAAGACATAAGAAAATCCATCGCAAAATTTTCTTTCCCTTGTCTATCCCTTATTTACCCTTAAATCATCATTTTTCTGTGCTAAAATTCACCTTAGTTTCATGACCAGTAAGTACACGAAACATTCTCATCATAAAACCGCATAAAAACGGAGGTTGAGAATCCTCAACCTCCGTATCAATTCGTATTTATTTGTATCTAATCTTATTTAAAATAGCGGTTTAAGAGACCCTCTAAGCCACGACCGTGCCGAGCTTCGTCTCTTGCCATTTCGTGAACTGTGTCGTGAATAGCATCAAGACCGTTCTTCTTTGCGCAGGATGCAAGGTCAAACTTGCCCTTTGTTGCGCCGTATTCGCAGTCAACTCTCCACTTGAGGTTGTCCTTTGTTGTAGCCTTCATGTTGGGCTCAAGATCCTCGCCGAGAAGTTCTGCAAACTTTGCTGCGTGCTCTGCTTCCTCGTATGCTGCCTTTTCCCAATAAAGACCGATTTCGGGATAGCCTTCTCTGTGTGCAATTCTTGCCATGCAGAGATACATACCAACCTCGGCACACTCGCCGTTGAAGTTAGCCATGAGCTGCTCAAATATGTACTTCTTGTCTTCTTCGCTGATGTCGGGGTTGTTCTTTACGGTCTTTGCATATACACCATATTCGTGCTCAGCCGCAAGAGCCGCACCCTCTTCCATAACTGTGAACTTTTCGCCGGGAACCTTACATACAGGGCACTTCTCGGGTGCGCTGTCTCCTTCGTGAACATAACCGCATACAGGACATACAAACTTCTTCATAATAAATTTCTCCTTTAAAAATAATTATTCTTTAGTTTTTATTAACACTTAAGCAGTCTTTGCAAATGCCTAAGTAATAAACTTGTGTCGAACGGACGTTGTGTCCGTTAAGATTTGGGTTTTCAAGACTTTCAACAGGCACGTCGACAACCCTCTTGCAGCAGTCGCATAATAAATGCCCGTGAAATGCCGTGCAGAAATCATAGTGTGCCCGGCTCTCTTCGATGGTCAGCTCGTGTATTATTCCGCTGTCCCGAAGCAGCTTCAACGTGTTGTATACTGAGGTTTTGGAAAGCGTTGGTATATCATCGCTCAATCCTTCGTATATCTCGTCCACAGTCGGATGCACTCTGTTTCTGTCAAGATATTCAAGAACTTTCATTCTTATAATAGACGGTCTTAAATTCTTTTCGTCGAGAATGCTCCTGTAATTCATCCGTTCACCTCTCTTTGCTTTGTTTTTAGGTCTGTTTTCTTAAACTCTTTTGTTGTGAAATCAAATTTGTATTGATTACAAAATTATAATAACACAAATATTGTAATTAGTCAAGAGTTTTGCGAAATTTTTATTGTAAATGTTTTGTGAACGGCATTTCGACTCTCGTGATAAGCACCTCCAAAAGTGTCTGACAATTGGAGGTGCTTATCATTGTTGAGCCATCCTTATTTTCGTGTGTTTGATGTAATGCTGTAGCTTTTATAAATTTGTGCTACCTCACATAAACTCTTTTGAATCTGTTTCCTACACCGCAGAGAATTTCATAAGTAATTGTGTCCGCAAGCTCGGCAACCTCGTCGGCACCGACAAAGCTGTCGCCTTGATGCCCGAAAAGCTTCACCATATCGCCTACCTTGACTTTATCTGCAATTGCGCTTACATCAATCATTGTCATATCCATGCAAACCTTTCCCACAATCGGGCATTTTTCGCCGTGGCACAGGAAAAAACCTTTGTTTGAAAGGCCTCTTTTAAGTCCGTCTGCATATCCGCAACACACAACGGCAATTGTTCTGTCGTCAGGGGCGATGTAGTCAAGACCATAGCTTACAAAACTGCCTTTTGCAATTTTGTTTACAGCGATGACAGAGGCACTGTACTCCATTGAGGGGATAAGCTCGGGGATACGATGCGTTGTGTAACCGTGAAGACCGATTCCAACCCTGACCATGTCAAAGTGGTATTCGGGAAAATTCACGACACCCATTGTGTTGCAGATGTGCTTATACCTGAAACTGATTCCACGGTTTTCAAGTTCGTTTACACATTCAATAAATCTTTCCGCCTGGAGCCTTGTGAAGGTGCTGTCAGGCTCGTCGGAATCGGCAAAGTGTGAAAAAACGCCTTCTTTTTCTATAAGTTTGCTGCTTTTGAGAAGCTGTGCGGCTTTTTCAAGTTCATCGGTGAAGATGCCCTCGGTGAAAAAGCCTGTGCGGTTCATGCCGGTGTTGAGCTTGAGATGGAGCTTTAAGGTGTTTCCTGTCATGCTGCAATATTCATCCATTTGAGCAAGATAGTCATATGAAGCGCAGGTTTGCGAAATATCATATCTGCAAAGCTGACCGAAAAGCTCGGGAAGCGTGTAACCAAGCACAAGGATAAGACCCGCAACACCGCTTTTTCTTAACTCAACTGCTTCGTCGATGTTTGCAACAGCAAAAGCATCTGCTCCTGCCTTTTCAAGAGCTTTGGCTGTGTCGATACTTCCGTGACCATAGGCATCGGCTTTGACAACTGCCATCAGGCGACTTTTGTTGTTAAGCTTTGATTTGAAATAATTGAAATTATGTTCAATTGCCGAAAGATTTACAACGGCGTTGGCTTTTTTTTCTTCCGAATAGCCGTAATTTCGATACATATTTTACTTCCTTTCGGGCGTTTGTCATTGAGGTTACGCCGAGCTGTGTTTTTATAAAGAGATTTCCCTGGAAATTTATTCGTATTTCATCATTTTTGTTGCCGCCGCATTGAGCGTTATTCCATCTCGCACAACGGTAAAGGAAACGGGCATACATTCATCGGGGGAGTATCTTATGCTGACAGATGAGCCGTTATATGTGAGTTGTGCTGTGCGAAGCTCACTTTCGGCGTTGTCCTTGACGCTTTCCGATGGCTGTGTTCTTAGGGTAAGAGCAAAATCATCGGTGAAAATTGCCATTGCAGTGTTGATTTTGTCAAATGCATCTTTGGGCATTTCAAGGTTTATTCCCTCATACGCAATTTGAATTGAATCGGGCAAGGACGAGGCAGTATATGTGGCGCAGATACCCCCATATGGCGATGGGGAGAGAATTGAGAGAGTGATTTTTCCACCGGAACGGCTGATAAGTGCGCTTCCGGAAATTTCATTTGTTACTTCCCCCGTTTGGTCGGCTGTTGTAACAACATAGTCAAACTGCGCCGAGTATTCCGACAGCATATTGTCCGAGAGTTGTCCAAGCTCCTTTGCTTCCTTGCCTGCAATTCCGCAGGAAACCGGGAAAGATAATGTTAAAACAAGGGCGAGAAGTGTACAAAGCGGACGATGAAAAAATGCAATTCTTCTTTTAAAATGCTTATGGAACAAGCAAATATTCCTTTCCGAAGAAGCGGATTGCGCTGTTGCCCGAATACCTTACTCACTTTATTGCACTGCAAGCTCCCCGAGAATTTTCCCCGCTTCACAGGGTAAATCCGATGGGATAACTCCGAATTCAGAATACTTTTCCGACAACCTTTGCGCTGCAAGACCGTGGACATATGCTCCAACGGCGGCGGCTTGTATTGCAGAATACCCTTGAGCCGCAAGTGCGCCGATTATGCCTGCAAGGACATCGCCGCTTCCACCTTTTGCAAGGGCGGAATTTCCGGTTGTGTTGATTACCGTGAAGCTTCCGTCGCTTATGATGCTTGCAGCTCCTTTTAAAACAACCACACAGTTGTGTTCATGTGCAAAGCTTTTTGCTGCGCTTATTCTGTCCGACGAAATGCGGTCAACGGAAAGATCCGTCAGCCTCGAAAATTCAAGAGGATGCGGAGTGAGTATGGGAGGCACAGCTGCCTTCTCCAATACATTTATATTATCCGAAACGGCATTTATTCCGTCAGCGTCGAGAATTATTTGCTTTTTGAATGATTTGATTATGTCGTAGACAAGTCCGTCAGTCACAGGACTTCTTGAAAGACCGCAACCAATAACAACGGCATCGGCTTTTTCAAGAGCTGCCTCAAGGGCTATGCTGTTTTCTGAATTTGTGAAAATCGGCTCGTTGAGCTTGATTTTAAGAATGTCAAGAACATCTTCCGGAGCCACCGCATTCACAAGTCCCACTCCGCATCGAAGCGCACCTGAAATGCACAGAGCCGCCGCCCCTGTCATATCCTTGCTTCCGCAAAGGCACAAAAGACGTCCGAAAGTTCCCTTATGAGAATTTTGCTGTCGTGGTTTTATTATGTTTGCGGCAAAATCCCAATCTGAAATTTCAAATTCCGGGCGGTTGGGATAAGCGGCTTGAGGAATTCTTATATCTGTAACGACGATTCTTCCGCAAAAGTCTTTTGCAGGATAACTGAAAAGTCCGGGCTTTGCTCTTGAAAGGGTAACGGTCAGATGCGCCTTGAAGGTGACCTCAGAAATTCTACCGGTGAGTGAGTTTACGCCTGACGGACAATCTATTGCAACCTTTATTCCATTTGCGCTGTTTGCCGCTTCAATGCACATTCCCGCAGGGCTTTGGCGTTTAATATCGCCGTCAAAGCCTGTGCCGAAAATAGCTTCAATTATAACGTCTGCCCCCAAAAGCAGTTGCTCTGCCTGCTTTTTTGCGACGTATTCTTTGCCGTTAGCATCGGAATCCGATTCGCACACGCTCACAATCGAGCCGCCGGCAGAAAGAAATTCCTGCCTGTTGCGTTTTGCTTCATCCGAACCCGGCTCACACCCAAAAACATCTATGCAGACCACCTTTGCCCCATCTGCGCAGGCAAGCTTTCCCACGGCATATCCGTCTCCACCGTTATTTCCCTTGCCACAGAGGATGACAAAGCTTTTTCCCCATACGCCGTTTTTCAATTCCCGGAGTTTACAAATCTCTCCATAAACGCTTTCGGCGGCGTTCTGCATGAGGGAGTAACCCGACATTCCGAGGGTGTTTATGGCGAAAGCATCGCCGTTTCTCATATCGTTTGGTGTGTAAGCTCTCAAATGTCGGACCCCTTTCTTTTGAAACACAAATTTTCATCATATATTATACACCCTATTTGCGGAATTGTCAACATTATTGTTGAAAATGTTTTTGCAGGGATTTTTATTCTACGAAAACATAACTTGTTACAGTGAGTTTGGCGTAAAAAAGGGGAGCTTTAAAATATCCGATATTTCTAACTTTCTCTTGACAAATGAAAACTATCATGTTATAATTAATTCACAGTGGAATCTTTTCGCTCTGCGAAATAATAACGATATCCTCCTTGAAAGGAAGAAAAGATATGGATAATAAGCTGTTCAAGAGTGGCGAATTTTTCGTCGGATGTAATTATTGGGCATCTCATGCAGGCACAAATATGTGGCATGAATGGGACGCAAAGGTGGTTGAAAGCGATTTTAAAAAGCTTGCAGAGGCAAATATCAAGTACCTTAGAATTTTCCCTCTGTGGCCTGATTTTCAGCCTATAAAAATGTTGAGGGAATGTCGGGGAGTTGAAAAGGAAATCTCCATGGGCGAGAATTTTCTGCCGCACACTGAAGCCGGCAGAGCAGGCCTTGACGAAGTTATGCTTGAACGCTTTGGCGTTTTTTGTGACCTTGCGGAAAAATATGGGCTCAAGCTTGTTGTTGGTCTTGTGACCGGTTGGATGAGTGGCAGACTTTATGTTCCCGAGCTTTTCGAGGGAGTAAATGTTATCCGTGATGCAAGAGCTATAAAATGGCAGATAAAATTTGTCAAGTATATGGTTAAACACTTTAAGGATAAGCCTGCAATTGTTGCATGGGATCTTGGAAATGAGTGTAACTGCATGGGAGATGCAGAAGATGCCGACGGAGCATATCTCTGGGCAAGCGCAATTACCATGGCAATTAAAACCGAGGATAACCAAAAGCCTGTTATTTCAGGTATGCACAGCACCTTCCCCGAAACAAAATTCAAGCCCTCTGACCTTGGAGAGATTCTTGATGTTCTTTGCACTCATCCTTATCCTCTTTTCACGCCCCATTGTATGACCGATGCCATCACCGAGCAGAAGTCCGTGATGCATTCCGTTGCCGAAACTGTTATGTACAGAGGTCTCAGCGGAAAGCCCGCCTTTGCGGAGGAGGTCGGCACACTTGGTCCGATGATTGCAAGCAAAGAAAACGCTGCAGATTACGCAAACACAATTCTTCATCTGCTTTGGGCGCACGATTGCCTCGGATTCATGTGGTGGTGCGGTTTTGAACAGAATCATCTCACTCATGCTCCCTATGACTGGAATGCGGTTGAGCGTGAGCTTGGACTTTTCAACGCAGATTTCTCGCCAAAACCTGTTGTCAAGAAAATGACGGATTTCGCAAACTTCATTGATAATTTTGAGTATAAAAAGCTTCCGCAAAGACTTGTTGATGCAGTTTGCATTGTTTCCGCAGAAAACGATTCATGGCTCAGCACCTACGGCGCATTTATTCTTGCAAAGCAGGCAGGTCTTGATATTGAGTTCTGTCATTGTGATGATGCAATTCCCGAGGCAAGAGCATATATTCTCCCCTCTGTTGCACATCCTCATCTCAAAGGACGTTTTCTTTCCGAGCTTATGAAGCGTGTTGAAAACGGTGCGGCTCTTTATGTTTCCATGAGTGGAAACGGCATGATCACCCCCTTTGAGCCTTATTTCGGGTTCACTCCCCTTTGCCATTACAATCCTGTAAAGGCGGATACCGTTGAAATGTGCGGCGAAACCTACACATTCAACCCCACCTTCAAGATTCCCTATGAAGCCACCACCGCAAAGGTGCTTGCCACCGATCAGGACAGAGTTCCCGTTATGTCTGAAAACAAGTATGGCAAGGGAACTGTTTATTATCTCACATATCCCCTTGAAGAAATTGCAGGCGGCAAGGCTGGTGTTATAAGCGGCACTCCGGCTACAAAGGCATACTATAAGATTTACGAGGCTATGACCGCACTTAAAAATCCCGAAAAGGTTGTAGTAAAAGATAATCCTTATGTTGCAATAACAGAGCACATTGTTGATGAAGAAACCCGTCTTGTTGTCGCAGTAAACTGTGTACCTCGTGAAAGCGTTGTAAATATGTGCCTGGGCGACTATGCGTTTGAGCGTGAACTCAAAAATCAGGATGCCGTTGTGGAGAAAGCTCCCGGTGTCAACGGAGTGAGAATCACAATGAAGCCCAACAGCGCAGTTGTTTTTGAAATAAAGAAATAAAAGTTAAGTGGGACATATCGACGGATATGCCCCACTTGGTTTTTTATGATGTTCTTATGTAAATATTTGCGATTTTCCGGTTTTAAAATTTTCTTTTCCATGCAGGAGCGCAAAACGCACAAATTGCTGTGCCGCCTGCCGCAACAACAACCCACAGAAGAACTGTTGCCGACCATCCGTAATTTTCGGAAATGACGGGGAAAAGATAGTTGGAAACTGCGCTTCCGATGTATGTGCAGGCATTGAGCGTACCCGAAATCATTGCTACCCGTCCTGTGTTGGCAAAATACGCCGGAACCATGCAGATAAGAATGAGGTTTACCCCATGCATACAACCCGTAAGAACTGCCGAAAGTGCAACCGAAATTGCCGGATTTGTGTCAGGAAAAAGCCAGAGAGCAAAAGCTGAAAGTGTGGATACGCCGAAAATTACTGCACTGCAGGTCATCGGATTGGGGAATACTTTCCTGTATAGAATTGATGCACTCTGATGACAAAGTATGCTGAAAATTGGAAGAACAAAGCCTGTGAGGATGGCAATCTCATTTCCGAGGGAAAAGGTCTCGGAAATGTATGACGGCATCCATGTCTGAACTCCGTCGCGCAGGATTCCCTGAAGTGCAATTCCTGCCATAACGAAAACGAGTATAATCGGAAAAGAGAATTTATTTTTCGAGGCATCTTTTGCTTCTTTTTTCTTCTGATTGATAACTTCAACGTCGGGGCAAAGCTTGTTCCATATTACAAGACCCGCAATTCCCATCACAGCGCTGACAATAAAAACGTATTTCCAGCCTCCGAGCATTATTATAAGCGGTGCGGCAAGATACATGAACATCGTGCCGAAAGAGCTTCCCCACGAAACACGCACTGAGCCAAGCGCATATTCCTCGGCAGTCAGAAGCGCCGTCATGAGCTTTACCATCGGCGGCCACATGAACGCCTGAGCAAAACCGTTTATGCACCACACCACAACCATCTGCCATGGATAAAGGCACACGGGAATGAGTATGTTCATTGCAATTGTAACGGAAAGTCCAAGGGAAATGAGAAGCTTCGGACGGATTTTGTCGCCGAAATATCCGCTTATGAGCTGACCGACACCATAGGTTATGGCGCAGCCTGTCAACGCATGAGAAAGCTCACTTTTTGCAAGCCCCGTTGCTGTAACCATTTCGGACACAATTGTGCCGTAATTTATTCGTGTAACGTAGCTTATAAAATATGTAAAAGCAAACAGGAGAAAAACCTGCCCTGCTTTGAGCTTCTTTTCACTTTGTGCCGTCATGTAGGGATTACCTCCGAAGCAAATCTTTTGTGAGTGTCAAGGTCCTTTCCTGTGACGTCGCACATTATAGCACATTTCGCCATGTTTGTCAAGCATTTTCAACCATTTTGAATATAAAAAAGACCGTATCAAAGCTTTAGGACAGAAGGCAAGCCCGGCTTTTTACAGCTGCTTTTTTCTTTACCTGTTGCTTTGATATGGTCTTATGTTTTGGACAGCAAAATCAATCTGCATGGGAGGTAAAAATGCAGATTTTGCTGCCGGAGAGAGTTATGCAATAAACATCTGACTCCAATAGTATCTTCCACCTGCTTCATGAACGCCAACGCCGATTTGAGTGAATGAGGGGTTCATGATATTTTTTCTGTGGCCCTCGGAATTCATCCAGTCTTCAACAACTTCTTCGGGCGTTCTCTGACCCATGGCAATGTTCTCGCCGGCTCCCCGGTAAGAAATGCCGTATTCGTCAAGTACCGTAAAGCAGGAAGAACCATCCGGGCGTGTGTGGGAATAAACCTGCTGCTGTTCTTCGGCACGTTTTTGTGCCGCTGCCATGAGCGCAGGATTAGTGTAGCTCAAGGGTTCAAGGCCTGCGGCGGTGCGGTGTGCATTTACAAGGGAAATAACCTCATAAGCATAACCGCCCGGCATTTCACTGTTGTCAGCTTCTGGGACGGAATTTTCCGTGGAGGAATCCCCGGAAGGCGTTTGTGTGCCGTTCTCGCCGGAGTTTTCGGTCGAGCCGCCGCTTGCGGAGCCTTGTTCGCTTTGAGAATTGTCAGGAGTTTGGTCAGGGGTTGCTTCGGGAGCAGAGGGAGTTTGTGGCTCGTCTTTTTCATCCGGAATTTCGGCTTCACCGCAGTTTTCGTCGGTGCAATCGTCGTAAGGGGCATCGCAGCTTCCTTTGTCGCAATCGTCTGTCGGAGTGCTTTCGCCACTTCCGGAGTTTATGAGTTGCTTTATACATTCGCCAATTCCTGCGGTGTTGCCGCAATTTATGTAATCGCCGAGCTTTTCTGCGATTGAGCGCATATTTTGCGTAAGTCCGGAAATGTCGCAGGAGCTTAAATCCGAACAGTTGATGAGCTCGGAAATAGCAGGAATCTCTCTTGATTTAAGCATATTTTCAATAGCCTGCTTTGCGGTGCAGGAGCTTGCGGCATTTGCCGAGAGGGGAGCTATGCACAATCCGAGTGCTGTGATAACGGACAATATCTTTTTTGTGTTCTTTTTATTAAAGCCTTTCATTATTATACCTTGCCTTTCTGTTTGCCGCCGTTAATTGTGGCGACGGTGTGTTTTCGCTTCCTTTTTTGTTTATTATCCCCGCAGGTGTGTCCCTTTGGCGGTGCATACATTTGGGGGTAATTCCTCCTTTCTTTTCTGCTGTGAGTATATTATACAACTTTGGGAAACATTTTGCAATGAAAGCTTATGGAAGAAGCGGAATGAGTGTCCTGTCAAGAAAAATGCTTCCAATTGCCTTGCAGGAAAAGGAGAGAAAACTTCTTTAACCAAAACAAGATGTTACGCTGAATTTGGATATAATTGAGCAGATTTGTCCGATTGACAGAGGTTGCCTGCTTTGGGAAAATGTTTTTTTAAAAAATGATAATTGAAAATGCGAAAAAGAGAATTTTGAAGTCGGTTAATGAATTTGGATTTATATTGCTTTAAAAACTTCAAAAAGCATTGACTTTTGAAACAAAACATGATACAATTGGGAGAAGGCGTTTTAATTAAGATAATATTCGCCCTGAAAGGAAGAAACAAAATGAATATACTTGAATACATGAATCTTGACCCCAATGAAAAACCCCTTGATAACATCGTGAGCGACGGCGGCTTCTGTTCAATACTCCGTTCAATAGGATGCGTTGGCGACAGCCTTTCTTCCGGAGAATTTGAGGGCACAAATGCAGAGGGCGGAAAAAGCTATCACGATATGTTTGACTATTCTTGGGGACAGTTTATGGCGAGAATGGCGGGTATCACTGTCCACAACTTTTCAAAAGGCGGCATGACCGCAAAGGCATATATGGAGAGCTTTGCCGAAAGCAAAGGCTTCTGGAATCCCGAGCTTGCCTGCAATGCATACATAATTGCCCTTGGCGTTAACGACCTCAACGACAGAAGCACACTTCCCGTTGGCTCCGTTGCCGATATTTGCGCAGAGGACTATAAAAAGAATTCGCCCACCTTTACCGGTTATTATGCACAGATTGTTCAGCGTCTTAAGGAAATTCAGCCTGATGCAAAGTTTTTCTTTATGACCATTCCCTCGAGCAATAAAAATAGTGTCCACGTCAAGCATGATGACCATTCAAGAGCGCTTTATGAAATGGCAGATTACTTTGACAATGCCTATGTCCTTGACTTCAGAAAGTACGCACCCGTTTATGACGGTGAATTCAGAAAGCGTTTCTTCCTTGGCGGTCACATGGCTCCCACGGGTTATTACCTCACTGCAAAGATGGTTGTTTCCTATATTGACTATATCATAAGACACAACTATCAGGACTTCAAGCAGGTTGGTTTCATCGGCACTCCCTACAAGAATACAGTTGAAAAATGATTTAAGATAAAGTGACGGCTTTTACAGTTGGTGAAAGCCGTCAAAAATATTTGTATATTCCTGCAATCAGTTTTAATCCGGATTATAAAACTGTTTTTTTGAGGAGTATCCGTGAAAAAGCGTTATTTCAAATTTTGAAAAGAAACCTTTTCGAGTTCGTCATTGACTTTTTCTTACATATATGATAAAATATAAGGAAAAATAAATTAAATGTGTTTTATCCGAAAGGCAGGTGCTGGTCATAAAATTCGTTCATTGTGCAGATATACATCTGGATTCACCCTTTGGACTTTCAAAGCATGGCGAGGGCGAAAGACTAAGACTATCTGTCAAAAGCACTTTTTCATCGCTTGTGATGGAAGCCAAGCTTTATGGTGCAGATATGCTTTTTATTGCCGGCGACCTTTTTGAAGAGGATTATGTGACCAAGGACACAATGCTTTTCGCCGCAGGAGAGCTTGAACGCTTCGGGAAACCTGTGTTTATAACTCCGGGAAATCACGACCCTTATCATCATGGCTCACCATATACTCTTGTTGAAATGCCGCAAAACGTTAAAGTTTTCACTCAAAGCGAAATTTCTTTTGAGGATGTGGAGCTTCACAGCGGCAAGGTGCGCATTTACGGTCATGCCTATAATTGCGAAAATCCGTCGTATTATCCGCTTGACGGCTTTGACGTAAAAAGCTTTGACGGTGCCGGGGAAGTTGCGGCACATATTCTTATTTCCCATTCCGTTGTGGATGAGGTTTTGTCGCCGTATGCCTGCCTCACCCGTGAACAGATTTGCTCGTCGGGACTTGATTATGTGGCACTCGGACATATCCACAAGCATGGCGGCGTCGGCAGAGTCGGAAAGACCGTCGTTTGTTATAGCGGTTGCCTTGAGGGCAGGGACTTTGGCGAATGTGGTGTAAAGGGCGCAGTTTTTGGGGAAATAACCTTGCAGGAAGGCAGGATGTCTGTCAACTGTCTGTTCCGTCGGCTTTGTCATCGCCATTTTGAAACGGCAGAGCTTGACATTTCTTTGATGCGTGATATTTCTTCTCTTGGCGAAGCGGTGACAAATGTCTGCAAAGACTTTGATGATGATGTTAATCTGCGAATTACTCTGACAGGTACAAAGCACTCCTCAATTGCCCTGCACACAGACGTTGAACAGCTAAAACAATATTCGCAAAAGGCAAAGCTTTGTGAGATTGTTGACAAAACCACTCCCTTTGTTGATGTTTCCGAGCTTGAGAAAGACCGTGGAATACGTGGAGAGTTTTACCGCCGTTTAAAACCGATGCTCTTGGGCGAAGATCCCGCAAAACGTGAGCTTGCAACACTTGCGCTGTCATATGGACTTGATGCGTTTGATGCGGCAAGGAAAAGAAAGTAGAAGGACTTTGCGGGACAAACGAAAAGTAATAGTATTAAACCACATTGCTATCCGAAAGGACGATACCATTGAAAGAAAAAATATACAACATCTATTGCGATCTTGTGAAGATTATGACGGTAAGCGGCTATTGTGCACGCAATGCCAAAGCAGTTGTTGAAACCGTAAAAAAATACACAGGGGAGATTTTTGACAGCGTTGAAGTTTCTTCTCACGGAAGTGTTGTTTTCACGGCAAAGTGTGAGGGCGTTTACAATCCCCGGACATTTGCTGTTGATGCACATATTGACACGGTTGGAATGACAGTTAATAAAATTCTTCCGGGTGGATTTGTTTCAGTTACAAATTGCGGAGGAATTGATGCACGCATATTGCCCTCGTCGGAGGTGACGGTTTTTTGCAATGACGGAAGCTCTGTTACGGGCATTTTCACGTCTGTTCCACCGCATCTTCATCCCAAGAACGAAGCTCCAAAGCTGTCTGATATTTTTGTCGATACAGGACTTGATGATGAAACTCTCGGAAAAAAAGTGAAAATCGGTTCTCCCGTCAGCTTTGTTGCCGAGCCGAGCCGTCTTTCGGGGGATATTGTCTGCGGACCATATCTTGATGACAAGCTTTGTGCGGCGGCGGCAATCTGCGCTTTTTCGGAAATAGATAAAAAGTCGCTTGCCTGCAATGCCTGCCTTGTACTTTCTTCGGGTGAGGAATCCAATGGCTCGGGTGCGGCGTTTGCTTCAAGGAAAAGTTTTGACTCGGCATTGGTGCTCGATGTCAATTTTGCCCGTGACAGCGGAGTTCAGGATTTTATAAGCGCACCAATCGGAAAGGGTATCAGCATCTCTTTCAGTGCAGGAACAAGCATGAAGCTTACAAGCCATCTCGAAGACCTGCTTGTCAAAAACGCACTTCCCTATACAAAAATAATTGAAGTTACCGATACGGGTACAAACGCCACACGCCTTGGTTGTATGAATCTCGGAACACCTTGCGCCATTGCCTCTATTCCCGTTTCATATATGCACACGCCTGTTGAAACGGCTTCACTTTTTGATGCGGCTGTGCTTTGCAAAACAGTTGATGCGGCGCTTTGTGACGGAATGACGATGACACGCAGAATTATAAAGGCGTAAGTCACGGTGCGAAAGGATTATATGTATGGATACAACAATGAATTTTGGCTCTTGCACTTCGCAGGAGGAATTTATACAGCTTTTGGAAACACTTTGCCTGACTTCGGGAGTTTCGGGTTTTGAGGACGTTGAACTTTGCTCTGACGATGGCAAAACTGTTCCCTCGGTCGCAGACACAATTGCAGAGCTCATAAAGCCATATGTTGACTCTGCATATTTTGATAATTCCGGCAACATAATTGCCTTCAAAAAAGGAAGAAAAACACCAAAGAAACGGATACTTTTTGCCGCACATATGGATGAAGTCGGTTTTATGGTAAAGCATATCTGCGCCGACGGAACTTTGCTTTTTGACAGCATAGGCGTTTCGGCTTCTTCACAACCCTGTCAGAAGGTTTTTGTCGGAAAAAAGTGTGTGCCGGGAATTATAGGCTCAAAGCCTGTCCATCTTCTTTCGGCAGAGGACAGAAAAAAAGGCATAACTGAAGATGCTCTTTTTATTGATGTGGGCGCACGGAGTCGTGAACAGGCACAAGAGATTGTTTCAACGGGTGATGTTGTGCTTTACGACAGCAAAATCCGTCATCTTTCCGAAAACCGTATAAAGGCAAAGGCACTTGATGACCGTATAGGCTGTGCCGCATTGTGTGCTCTTGTAAGGCGTGAGCTTGAATATGACACTTTCTTTGCGTTTACAACAGGCGAAGAACTTGGAACACGAGGTGCATTTGCCGTTGCAAGTGCAGTAAAACCGGAAGTTGCAGTGGTTGTTGAATCGACAACGGCATCAGACATTCCCGGCTGTGACGGTGCAGATGCCGTTTGCAGACTTGGTGAAGGAGTTGTTCTTCCTTTTATGGACGGAGGCACGGCGTATGACAGAGAACTTCGCAAATTTGCCCTTGAAGTTGCAGGCAAAAACGGAATAAAAACCCAGACAAAAAGCAAAATTGCCGGCGGAACAGATGCAAGAACAATTCAGAGAACAGCCGGCGGTTGCCGTGTTATCGGTGTTGCGCTTGCTTGCAGATATATTCACACGGCGGCAGGCGTTGGTGATACCCGTGATATTGCAGGTATGCAAAAACTGATTTTTGCCCTTGCAGACAAGCTCGGCGAGTTTGATGTCACGGACACAATTTGAGGAGGCGGCACTATGGACAAGAAAAACAGAATAACTGAGATTTGCAGACGGTTGACGGTGAGCCGTGGTGCTTGCACAAATGAAAAGGAGCTTCTTCTGACAATCAGAAAAGAGTTTTGCGATGATGTTGAAACGTATTTTGACGGAATGGGCAATCTTATTGCCGTAAGGAAATCGCAGACTGCCTTGAAAAAGCTTGTTGTAGCGGTGAGTGTTGACTGTCCCTGCCTTATTGCAACACACATTGACAATGACGGCAAAATCCGTGTACAGAAGCTTGGCACAACGGATGTCGGCGCATGGCGTTACGGCAAGGTTGTTTTTGAGAACGGCGCAAAGGGAGTTGTCAGAGCAATTGACCATTCCGAAAAGCCTGAAAGCTTTGACGGGATTTATATTGACATCGGTGCAGACGACAAGCAAGGTGCGCTGAAAATTGTGTCACAGGGCGAAACAGTGTTGCCTGACCGCAATTCAACTGGTGCAATTAAAATTTCGCCCGAGGGCGAAATATGCGGTTACGGTGCGGCGGCAATATTCAAGGCGGCTCTTGCTGTTGACCTTGCCAACACACTCTCTGTCCCCGAAACGGATGTCTATGTGGCATTTTGCGTTCAGGGGCAGTTGAATAGCCGTGGCATGGAATCTGTTCTTTCCGGGGTGCGTCCGGAGATTGCCGTTTGCATTGACGTTTGTGCAGATATAGAGTGTCCGACGGTTGCTGTGAGAGAAAAATCGGGCATCTATTCCGAAAGCGTTACGGAGGAACTTTGCCAAAGGCTCGGAGTGCCGGAAAAAGCGGCTTTGAAAGCTTTTGATGAGGGCGTTGACTGTGGACTTATTCTTCGTTCCGGTGCTTTGGGAGGTAAGGTGTACCTGCCGGCAAAGGGAATAGGAACTGTAAATGAGAGTGTATTGCTTGCGGATTGGGTTGACGGTTGATTTGCAAATCCGGCGAATAAATTCGGACTTTTGACATTGAAAAAACATCGGGAAATTTTGTCAAAACACTTTCAAAACTGATTTAAAAGCCTGTTTTTGCATTTTTTTGGCTTTGACTTCGGGCAAATTCTCCCGAAAAATACATTAAATTGTTGCACAAAGGTGATTTTGTTGTAAATTTGAGCCAATACCCTTTGACGAGCAAGCATTGTTGTGATATAATAAATTTTTGGAAAAAATATTGAGAAAACCTCCTCATGACATGGTTCATGAAATGAAAGGACAGAAAAGTTAATGGTAAGAAACGATTTAAGAAATATCGCCATTGTTGCACACGTTGACCACGGCAAGACAACCCTTGTTGATGAAATGCTTAAGCAAAGCGGCACATTCCGTGAAAATCAGGTGGTCGAGGACAGGGTCATGGATAACAATGACCTTGAACGTGAAAGAGGAATTACAATCCTTGCGAAAAACACCTCGCTTGTTTATAAGGATATTAAAATAAATGTTGTCGATACCCCCGGACACGCCGATTTCGGAGGCGAGGTTGAGCGTATCCTCAAAATGGTTAACGGAGTTATTCTTCTTGTTGATGCCTTTGAGGGAACAATGCCGCAGACAAGATTTGTTCTTCAAAAGGCTCTTGAAATGGGACATAAGGTTATTATCTGTGTCAACAAGGTGGACAGACCCGGCGCAAGAGTCTATGAGGTTGTTGATGAGGTGCTTGAGCTGTTCATCGCTCTTGACGCAAATGATGACCAGATTGACAGCCCCGTTGTTTTCTGCTCCGGAAGAAACGGAACTGCTTCCCTTTCCCCCGACAGTCAGGACAGCGACTTGCGTGCACTGTTTGAAACGATTGTAAATCACATTCCAGCTCCCGAGGTTGACATGGATGCACCTGCACAGATGCTTGTTTCCTCCATTGACTACAACGAATATGTCGGAAGAATTGCCCTTGGCAGAGTTGAACGTGGTGTTATCAAGAAAAATGAAGAGGTCACTGTTACCAATTTCAACGGTGCACACGACGATTATAAATCAAAGATTGCTTCGATGTTTACCATTGAGGGACTTAAAAGAGTGCCTGTTGAGCAGGTGACAGCCGGAGATATTGTTTGCCTTTCCGGTATTGAGGGCATTACAATCGGTGACACAATCTGCGACAATGATTTGGTTGAAGCACTTCCCTTTGTGAAGATTTCCGAGCCCACCCTTGAAATGACTTTCTCTGTCAACGACTCTCCCTTTGCAGGCACCGAGGGCAAGTATTGCACTTCACGTCATCTCAGAGAACGCCTTTACAGAGAACTTCTCAAGGACGTTTCCCTTAGGGTCAGCGACACCGATTCAACCGAAAGCTTCCGTGTTTCCGGCAGAGGCGAAATGCACCTTTCCATTCTCATTGAAACCATGAGGAGAGAGGGATATGAGTTCCAGGTCAGCGCACCCAAGGTTCTTTTCAAGGAAACCGACGAAGGACTTATGGAGCCTCTTGAAGAGCTTACCTGCGAGGTCCCCAACGATTATGTCGGCGCAGTTATGGAAAAGCTCGGCGCAAGAAAGGCAGAACTCACCGATATGCAGCCTCACGGCGAGGAAAGAATGAAGCTCAACTTCCTTATTCCCACAAGAGGACTTTTTGGATACAGAAATGAATTTCTCACCGACACAAGAGGTGAGGGACTTATAAGCTCAATTTTCCATGATTATACGCCATTCAAGGGTGATATTCCCAAGCGTACAACCGGCTCTCTTATTGCATACGAAACGGGCAAAACAACTGCTTACGGAATTTTCAATGCCCAGGACAGAGGTCAGATGTTCATTGAAGCATCTCAGGATGTTTATGAGGGACAGATTGTCGGTGAATCTCCCAAGACCGATGACATAGTTGTCAACGTGTGCAAAAAGAAGCACATGACAGCTGTTCGCTCAACCGGAGCAGATGAAGCATTGCGCCTTGTTACACCCAAGTTCTTCAGCCTTGAGGAAGCAATTGAGTATATCAACGATGATGAGCTTATTGAAGTGACACCCAAGTCCATAAGACTTCGTAAGTCAATTCTCAACAACGTTAACAGAGCAAAGTTTAACGCAAAAAATAAATAATACGAAATATATCTCCCAAGTATCACATATTATAGTTGGGAGATATAATTTCATTGAAAGGTTTTAAGAAAAATGGTGAATATTTTTGAAATACTGAAAGTTATTTTCCTCGGAATTGTTGAGGGAATAACCGAGTGGTTGCCAATAAGCAGCACGGGTCATATGCTCCTTGTTGATGAGTTTCTCAAACTCAATGCAAGCGAAGAATTCAAGGAAATGTTCTTTGTTGTCATTCAGCTTGGAGCGATTCTTGCAGTTTTGCTTTTGTTCTGGGGAAAAATGTTCCCGTTTGGATTTGACGACACTCAAAAAAAGATAACAGTCAAAAAAGACATATTTATGATGTGGTTCAAGGTTGCGGTGGCGTGTGTACCCGGGGCTGTTGTGACGCTTTTGTTTGACGATTATATCGAAGCACATCTCCACACTCCAACCGTGATTGCGGCGACACTCATAATTTACGGAATTGCTTTTATTATTGTTGAAACCCGAAATAAAAAGGCAGCTTGTCCTGCAAAGGTGGAAAGTCTTTCCGACATAACTTTTAAAACTGCTATACTTATCGGACTTTTTCAGGTTCTTTCCATAATTCCCGGTACATCCCGAAGCGGCTCAACAATTATCGGCGCACTTATAATCGGCGTTTCCCGTGTTGCGGCGGCGGAATTTACGTTTTTTCTTGCAGTTCCGGTTATGTTTGGACTCAGTGCAATAAAGCTTTTGAAATTCGGATTCGCCTTTGAGCTTGCGGAAATAATTGTTCTTGCTGTTGGAATGGTAACGGCTTTTGCAGTTTCGGTTGCCGTTATAAAATTCCTCATGGGATATATTAAAAAGAACGATTTCAGGGTATTTGGTGTTTACAGGATTGTCCTTGGAATTGCCGTTTTGCTCTATTTTTTAATAGTCTGATTTTCAAATAAAAGCAAGCAGAGGGCAGGATGAATTCCTGTCCTCTGTTTGCGTGTATATCTATGTTTTATTTAACCTTAACGGCGGTTGCCATTCTGTCGCCACGGAGATTCCAAAGCCTTTTTTGTTCTTCATATACCTCGTCGGGAACTTCAACAAACCCTTTGGAATAAGCCGGAATGAGCATATCTCCTGCAACTTTCGGGTCTGTGCAGGTTGTGTCGTTTCTCCATTTTTCACGTTCGTCCTTGTTTCTGAGATTCGGAACGTCCATTGAGATACCTCCTGCAAGTGCCGAGCGATATGCAAACATTCCCGGTAAAAACATATCAAGAGCCTCAAAAATATCAATTACATCCGCTTTTTGGTTCCCGAGCAAATATTCCATGCAGTTCCACATCATGAAATAATCACTGCCTCCATGGCCGAAGCCCTTTGCAGCTTCAGTATGTTCGTTTTCAGGGCGATAAGACTTTTCGATAACTCTGTCGTAATCTCCTTCTTTTTCAAGTAAATTGGCATAAAGCATACTCACGTCACCCTGACGAATAGCTTCACGGGCGGTTTCAAGGCGTCCCTTTGTTCCATAGAAGCTATACCATACATTGCCCTGGTTAAGACCGCCATGAAGGGATTTAAGAATGGCACCGTTTTCAAGAGTAACCATCTCGATGCCGGCAGTTCCGGATTTTGAACCCATGCGTTCCTTGGCAGCATTTCTCTTAAGCTCAAAGCCTGTGACCTTTACCGGGCGAAGTCCCGTTACATGAATCATGGGACCAAGGGAGTGAGTGCAATAGAATGTCGCATACATATTGTTTCTCCAATGATCCTTGTCGCCGTAAGCAATCTGAGGCCAGATGGATTCGCAGTTATGTACATATTCGCCCTCGGCGTATTCAATTTCGCCGATTGCTCCATCATTATACAGCTTCTTGATTTCCGATGGCCCCGGCATATAGCAATAGTTTTCACCATACATATATATTTTGCCTGTGCGTTCAATGCATTCAACAAGCTCAACCGCTTCTTTCATTGTCTGGCACGGCAAAACCTCGGAAATAACATTGTAACCCATTTCCATTGCCTTTATTGCAAAAGGAGCGTGCTCGTTTGCATAATTTGCAAGAACAACAACGTCAATTTTTCCGACATTTTCCTTGAGAAATTCGTCATAATCTGTGTAATATGTTATTGCATCGTTGCCAATGTCATTCTTCGCACGCATAAGTCCTTTTTCCCACTTGTCGCAAATTGAAATAAGTTCAGCGTTTCCTGCTTTGTTGCAGTAGCCAATCATCGCAGTTCCTCTGCCAACACCAACAACTCCAACTTTTATCTTTTCCATATGTTCTCTTCCTTTCTTAAAAGCTTTTTTATATTATACCACACTCAAAGCAAAATGGAATGGAAATAATTCATATATTTATGCATTATTTTCATATAGCCGTTGATTTGCAAGAGCATTTGTGATAAAATAAATAAAAGCTATTAAGCAGGAGAAAATGAAACGTTATGGACAATATATGCAAGTTTATCCCAACTGCAAGGGCAGACAGGGATGTTGTCACGCTGAATTTTGTTTACGAAAAGCAAACGCCGAAAAGTATTGTTAAAATGACCGCCGCATATTCAATGTGCATTGTCACAAACGGAACCGGCAGATTTGAAAACGAAAAAACAAGTGTTGACCTTGAAAGAGGAAGCTTGTTTTTCACTTTTCAGGCAAAGGAATACACTCTTTTTAACGATGGCGACCTTGAATTTATTTATATAACCTTTACCGGCGCAAAGGTAAACAGCCTGTATGAAAGATTTGGCATAAGTGAAACGACACCTGTTGTACAAGGCTTTGAGGAGCACATTGCTTTCTGGCAGAATTCTCTTGACAGGGCAGTTCAGCGTAACATTGACCTTGTTGCACAAAGCGTGCTTTACTACACGTTTTCCCATATAATTGCCCGCTTGGGGAATGATACAGATGTGAAAAAGAACCGTGACACAATTGTTGAAATCAAAAAGTACATTGACGACAATTTCCGTGACCCCAATCTTTCGTTGGCGGTTGTTTGCAATGCGTGTGGATATAATGCAAACTATATCAGCGAACGATTTAAGAAAACCGTCGGAATATGCCTCTCTGCATACATAACATCGCTCCGCCTTGAATACGCAAAGGCACTTATAAATGAGGGCTTTTGCGTTGTTTCCCAGATTTCTGAGTCCTGCGGCTATAAGGATGCTCTGTATTTTTCAAAACAGTTCAAGAAAAAATACGGCGTATCGCCAAAGGATGCAATGCGTGAGACGCATAAGCACGGAAAAGTGTGAAGAAATAATCAGGATGGTTTTGCAAAGAGTGCGGTTTATTCTTCAAGTCCCTCGGCAAGAAAAGCTATTTCCTCCTGCCCCTGCGCAATTATTCCGTTTTCAAGAAGCTTTCTGTCGTATTCGGGAAGACTTTCAAAAGGCGTGTCAATTATAAAATCAAGAGTTCCGTCGGCAAAGAACACCCCGACTTTGCCATTGTATTCCCGAAAAATCCGGATTTCGCTCAGAATGGCATTGGGAGTTGCTGTATCTGCCGAAACCCCGTCCTGGTTGCTGTCGGCGGAAATTTCGCCGGTGTCCACAACATTGTAGCTGACAATGTGTGGAAGAAATATGCACGCCGCAGAAAATACCGCGACACTTGCAAGTGTGATAATTGCGGAGGCACTGTCCTTTAAAGTTGTGCCGTGGTGAGCGAGCTTGGCTCTTTGAGCTTTTTGGGCAGACGATTCGGCAAGCTTTTTTGCAGGACGGATAAATTCGGCTGTCTTTTCGTTGACTTCGCTTTTGATGTACGGAAGTTCGTCGGAATTGTTTTCGCACCCATTGAAATGAGTGGTTTTGTTAACAGACTGGCAATTTTTCTCAAAATCATCAAAATTCTTTTCTTTTTTAAGCATTTTTTTCATCCCCGTCAAATATTATTCTTATTAATGTTATTATCGTCGGTTATAATATGAATTATACGGGAGAGTGTTTTGTTTTTGATTTTTATATTTTCCGTGAGAAACATATTGACAATCGACGACTGTGAGTTACAACTGACAGCCGGACAGTTAAATATCAACAGAAGAAAACGTCATAAAACAGATAAAATGGGAAGGAGGAACTGAAATCGAGAAATCTCGCATTTCAGAAAACATAAAATGAAGAATGATAACAATAAAGGCGAAACAAGAAGCTTTGATACGGATGATTCAATTGTGACAGCTTCCCGCAAAAACAATAAGAACAAAAACGGAGAAAAGAGTGCAAAGGCAACGATTATGAAAATTATTGCTGTTATCGGCAAGGTTTTCGGGTTTATACTTAATGCAATAAAGGCAATTGTCAGCTTTATTCTTTCGGCGGCTCTCACAATTGTGCTCATGTGCCTTATTATCGGCATAACCGTTGGCGGAGTGTTTGCGGTGTATATCAAGGACAATCTTATCGACGAGGATTTTGATATTACGGACCTCCAATATACCCTTGATCAGACAACCTCTTTCTATTATCCCGAGTATTCGGATGTGTCGAGAAAAGAGTTTGTGAGATATGTTGAGCTTGAGGATCAGCGTATTTATAACACGGAAAACCGCTTCTGGGCATCCATTCAGCTTATGCCCGCAAACCTTAAAAACGCATTTATTGACATCGAAGACCAGCGTTTTTATGAGCATAACGGCATTGATATAAAGAGAACTCTCGGCGCAGTTCAGGAGCTTGTGCTCGGCGACGGAAGCTATGGCGGCTCAACAATTACCCAACAGCTTATAAAAAATGTTACGGGTGATCGTGACACGACCATTCAGCGTAAAATCACAGAGATTTTCCGTGCAATAACCCTCACAGAGAAAAAGACCAAGGATGAGGTGCTTGAAATGTACCTCAACACAATCTCTCTTTCAAGAGGTTGCTATGGTGTTCAGGCTGCGGCAAATTACTATTTCGACAAGGACGTTTCCGAACTCAGCCTTGTTGAGTGTGCGGCACTTGCCGCTATCCCCAAGTCTCCGACAAAGTATGACCCCGTGAGAAATCGCGAAAATAATAAGGAAAGACGAAATGTCGTTCTTATGAAAATGAACGAGCTTGGGCATATCAGCGATGAGGAATACGAACAAGCCAAAAACACAGAGCTTGTGCTCAGTCTCAATGCAACCCAGGGTATCATCAACACCAATTCCTATTTCACCGATGCTGTTATCAATCAGGTGAGAGATGACCTCATGGAACAATATGGCTACACCAAGGAAAAGGCGTTTTCTCTCATAACCTCCGGCGGCCTTGATATTTATGTAACCGTTGACCCATATATCCAGGAAGCGATGGAAGAGGTTTATAAAGACCCGAAAACCTTTGCAAAAATTGATGACGGTCTTCAGCCGGAATCTGCAATGGTTGTTATGGATCCATACACCGGAGATATTCTCGGCATGGTCGGCGGCAGAGGTGAAAAGACTCTCAACCGTGCATGGAACAGAGCCACCATGACACGCCGTCAGATTGGCTCGTCAATCAAGCCCATCAGCGTCTATGCTCCGGCAATTGACATGGGTTACATCGACTATGGCACGGCTCTTGATGATTCTCCCGTTCAGTATATGAAATCCATGGGCAGATATTGGCCCAAAAATGCCCCTGAAAGATATGAGGGCATGGTTTCGACCAACTATGCAGTACTCAAATCCAAAAATACCACCGCTGTTAAGGTGCTTCAGATGATAACGCCGCAGTATTCTTATGATTTTCTTAAGAATAAGCTCGGGATTTCAACACTTGTTGAAAGCGATGTGGGACTTGCACAGCTTGCAATGGGCGGTCTCACCTATGGATTTACAGTTGAGGAGGTTGCCGGCGCATATTCGATTTTCCCCAACAACGGAACTTTCTGCAAACCCCGTCTTTATACTCATGTGTTTGACAGCAACGGTAAAATTCTTCTTGAAAACCGTGAGAGTACCGGTAAGACCAAAGCCGTTAAGGCTTCCACGGCTCAGATTATGACAAAGATGATGCAGAATGTTATAAATCTCGGAACAGGCGCAAAAGTAAAGACACTTTTTGAATATGCAAATAAAATTCCGGTTGCGGGAAAAACCGGATCAACAAATGACGATTACGACGTTTATTTTGCAGGTTATACCCCATATTACGTTGGTGCGGCGTGGTTCGGATATGACGTAAACCGTTCCGTGACAAAATTCGGAACAAATCAGGCGATGGTTGCCTGGTGCAAGGTTATGAGCAAGATTCACAAGAGGATTGTCGATTCCGGAGAGCAGCTGAGAAGCTTTGACACAAGCGAAATTGTTCAGGCAAGCTATTGCATGGATTCGGGAATGGCGCCCGGACCTTATTGCTCGCTTGACCCAAGAGGCGGAAGAATTGCAACAGGCTGGTATGCCAAGGGCGCAGAGCCGTCTGAACAGTGTGATAAGCACGTTCCTGTAAGCTGGTGCGTAACCTCGGGCTGTATTTCGGGACCGGGTTGTCCCACAGAATCGGTTGTCACGGTTGCACTTGTAAAAGAAACCGAGAGAAGCTTTACGGAGCAGATTGTTATAACCGATGCACAATACACTTACAGAGAGCTTCCCGAGGATTACGAATATCCCGAAGATTCAAATGTGCCGATTTATCAGAACACACTTGACGGTACTTTTGCCGGAACATCCGGCGTTGAAATTCCTGCAAATGCTTATTGCGTACTTCATAACAGCGGCTTTGAGGGAATTGAACAAGCTCCCGAGGGAGAGGCTGTTGAGGGTGAAATGAAAGACGGAGAAGTAACAGACCAAACTCCTGCAGCACCCACGCCCGAAACAACTGTGACTCCCGAAAATCCCCCTGTGAATGTGGCTGAGCCAACAACTCCTGTTGTCACTCCCGAACCCACCGAAACAGGTGTTGCGGCAGCTCCTGAGACGGCTGAACCGGTCACAGCTCCTCCTGTTGAAAACAGCGGTGACACAGTGGTAACTCCGGTTGCGGAAAACGCAGTTGCATGATTCGGTTTTGCAGCAAATGAGTAGCTTTCCGGAGATACTTTGAAGCACGAAGCAAGACTAAACGAAAATATGATGAAAATTTCCGGCAAGACTGTAGCTTACAGTTAATTGCCGGAAAATTTTCATTTTTGAACTACAAAACTGCGCAAAGACAAATGAATTAACAGAAAATTTAATAAATTTCTGTTAAAACGAGTAAAAAACACTTGATTTTAAAGCGAGTTTGGTATATAATATTTGTATATCGGCAAAAATTGCAATAATGAAAGCGAGGTGCTTGTCAATGCTTAGAACATATCAGCCTAAAAAGCGTCAGAGAAAGATGGAACACGGTTTCAGAAAGCGCATGAAGACTGCTAACGGCAGAAAGGTATTGAAGAGAAGACGCGCAAAGGGTAGAGCAAGACTCACCTATTGATTCTGACGACGCATTGTAAGCAGGACTTATGGGAGGTCTTGCCGAATTAAACCGCAAGGAAATTGGACTGCGGTTTTGCGGTGAGGGATGGGTAACCTTACCGGAAGACGGGTCTTTGAATTTCAATGACGGTTTGCGTCGGGTAATTTTTGTTAAAAAGCGATTCAAGAGGGCGTTAGGTGCTGCTTGCGCCGCCCTCTTGTTGCGTTAATACGCAAGCTTTTTTCCGAACACCAACAACAAATAACCGCAAAAGCGGCATTTGCGGCGTTGCGGCATTGATGAAGAAAACTATGAAAAAAATTGTTCCCTTGACGGAAAACCATATGTATTCCAAGGCATATTCGGGAGGAGCGACAGATGTCAACAAGCTGTTTGCCGTGTATGCGCTGAAGAATTATAAACGTGATAAAAACGGCTGTCCTGTGGCGACGACATTTGGTATCACGGTCAATAGAAAGCTTGGCAAAGCAGTTCAGAGAAACCGCATCAAAAGGCTTTTCAGACGAGCATATATGGAGTGTGCCGAAAATATTCAGGAGGGCAGAATCATCGTTGTTTCCGCAAGGGCGGCGATGTTTGCAAGTGACATAAAGTGCGACCGTGTGAAAGAACTTATGCAAACCTCTTTCAATAATCTCGGACTTTTCAACGGTCAGACCTTTAAAGGCACAGATGGCAGAAAAAAGCTGTCCGGTAACCGCCCTCAAAAGCCGCATCCGAAAGACAAGCGGTGACGGTGTTTTCCGTAATAGTGAAAGTTTGGATTAAACAAATATCAGAGAGCTTGTGAGGCAAGCTGTGCCCGGATTATGTGTCCGCAGTGCAGTTGCGTTTAGATTATGAAGAAAGTCTGTATTTTTCTCATTCGCTTATACCAAAAATATATCTCTCCGTTGAAGGCAAAGCCAACCTGCAGATTTGTGCCGTGTTGCTCGGAATATGCTGTCACATCTTATGAAAGGCATGGCTTTTTTTGGGGGACAATGCTTACGGTATGGCGTATACTTCGCTGTAATCCGTTTTGTAAGGGCGGCATTGATAAAGTGCCGGAACAGGGAAAGTTTCCGAGAATCAGTTTCGGTAAAAAATAACTGTACAAAGACTTTGACAAACTTTGAAATTTGAAAATAATTGTGATTTACATATATATTTGATGGAATTTAAACAACATTAAGACAACAGAAAGGTTATAGGTATCAGAAATGTCCGGAATTATGGATATACTTTACATTCCCCTCGGTTATCTTATAAAGATTATATACGATCTTGTGGGAAACTATCTCGGCGCACTGCTCATTTTTGCGGTGATTGTTAAACTCATTCTATTCCCTCTTAGCATTAAGCAACAGAAGAATTCACAAAAGCAGGCAAGACTTCGCCCCAAGGAAAATGCAATAAGAAAGAAGTATGCCGGCAGAACAGATAAGGCAACCCAGACAAAGATGCAGGAAGAGCTCATGGCAATGTATCAGGAGGAGGGCTTTAACCCGGCAAGCGGATGCCTCCCCATGCTTATTCAGCTTCCCATTCTTCTTGCGGTGTTCAGAGTTGTAACAGAGCCGCTTACCTACATTCTCAGAATCAGCAAGGAGAGTGTCGCAGTTCTTACCGAGCTTGCAACAAAGCTTGCAGAAAGCGCCGGAGGAAGAATTGACGTTCTTCAGATAAACTGGATAAAGACAATCATTGAAAACGGCGATAACGCTTTGGTTCCTGAATATTTTTCAAAAATTTCAGATGTTGTTTTTGCGGATCTTCAGAAGTTTTATGATAACTTCTATTTCTTCAATACGGGAATCAACCTTCTTGAAAAACCCATATGGAATGAGCCGGGTGTTCTTTGGGTTGTCCCCATTCTTACATTCGTGCTTGTTTACGGAAGCATGAAGCTCACAAGAAAATTTACCTATCAGCCATCTACCGGAAGCGCACAGCAGGATGCCGCAACGGCTTCTTCCATGAAGATTATGGACCTTATGATGCCCGTTATGTCAACATGGTTCTCGTTTATGTATCCGGCAGTTATTGGTATTTACTGGATGATGCAGAATGTTCTTGGCTCGGTTCAGCAGTTTGCTCTTTATTATATGTTCCCGATCCCTCACTATACAGAGGAGGAAATGAGGGCGGCAGAGCTTGCGCTTAAAGGCAAAACAGATAAGCATAAGAAAGCAAAACCTGTTATCGAGGGTGTTGCGGAAGAACCGAAGAAGAAAGCTCCGGTTAAGAGCTCAGGCGGCAAGAAAGTTGTGAAGAATCAGAAAGCTCATATAAGAGCATCAATTCTCAAAAAAGTGAGAGAAAACGGCAGAGTACCCATGGCGAAAAAGAAGATTTGAATGTAGCATAGTGGTGTGCTTTATAGCTCACAAAATATAAAAGTTTGATGTTTTCAAAACACAAATGAGAAAGGAGGGTCTGAAAACAGACTTGTTAAAAGTTTGCATTTCAGACAGCATAAAATGGCATTGATAGAAAAAATTGTCACGGCAAAAACTGTTGACGACGCCGTTAAGACAGGTGCAGCGGCACTTGGAAAGAATGTTTCCGACGTTAAGTATGAGGTTCTTGAAGAACCCAAAAAAGGTTTTCTCGGTCTTGGTGCGGTTGACGCAAAGGTGAGAGTTTATGTCGAGGAGAACGATGCTTCCGCAGGCTTTGCATTTGCAGACGGAGTTATCGGCGACTATGACGAGGAGCTTCATCATGAAGAACCTGCTTCCGACGAAGAGGAGCAAGAGGACACAGTTTCTGACGAGGATGCAGACGACGAAGCAGATGAAGATGACTATTACGAAGAAGATGAAGACTATGAGCCTTATCATAGCAAGTTTGATTCTTATGTCGAGGACGGACAGAGTCCTGAAGATGCAGCGGTGACATTCCTCAACTCACTTATCTGCGACCTTGGAATTGATGCAAAGGCACAGATAACAAATGTTGAAGAAAATCTTCCCGAGGGAAAGACAAACGTTCAGAAAGACGTTTACGTTGAAATTAACGGTGAGGGACTTGGAACTCTCATTGGCAGACACGGAGATGTTCTTGATGCACTTCAGTATCTCGCAAACATTGCCGCAGGCAGAGTTCAGAAAGCAAACCCCGAAAAGAAAGAGCACATCAGAATTTGCCTTGACATCGAGGATTACAGAGTAAAGCGTGAGGACACACTCAAGCAGCTTGCACGCCGCAAGGCTCAGCAGGCTTTGAACACACACAGAAATGTTGTTCTTGAGCCCATGCTTGCTTATGAAAGACGTGTTATTCATTCCGAGCTTCAGAATGTTGAGGGAGTTTATACATATTCCGTTGGCTCCGACAATGACAGAAAAGTTGTTATTGCTCTCGGAACGCCCGAAAATCCTCTCACTCCCATTTATACCGGAAGAAAGAATTACGGCAGAGGTTATCGCAGATAAAAGAAAAAACTCATAATATGGATTTTTACGAGCCGGAACCCCGCACAATAAACGGGTCGTTTCCGGCTTGTTTTGTCTTTTGGCAAATTTTAAAAATGGGCAGAGCTTAAGAAACTTGTGAAGCTATGACAGGTTTAAATGAGTGATTGCCCGATGGAGGAAATATGTTTGGATTCAGACCCGACGGAAAGGTCGTTAACGGTCAGATTGACCCAACCATCAAGCTTGTCCCTTTTATTATGAGAAGAAGAAACGATTCCCAGGTTTTTTACAAGATTTTTGTAAATTCCGCACCTATTGATAAGTATATAGGCGAAGTGAGAAGGAACGGCACAACGCTTTCCGCCATGACAATTCTCATTGCGGCGTATGTGAGAACGCTTGCAGAGCTTCCCGTGATGAACCGTTTTGTTGTCAACAAGCAGATTTATGACAGAAATGAAATAGCCATTGCTTTTACAATTTTAAAAAGCAATACAAAGGAAAATTCAGAGGAAACGACCGTCAAGCTGTTTTTTGAGCCCGGCGAAACACTTTCACAAATAAATAAGAAAATCACCGATGCAATAAATGAGAACAAACCGGTTACAAACAAAAGCTCTATTGATAAGCTTGTAAGTGGATTGCTTTCGCTTTCGTTTCTGACAAACGCAGGCGTTCTTACCTGTATGTTTCTTGACAGATACGGTCTCCTTCCTAAACCTGTTATCAATCTTTCGCCGTTTCACTCAAGCCTTTTTGTAAGCAATATGGCTTCCATTGGAATGGATGCAATTTACCACCATATTTACAATTTCGGAACAACCTCCGCTTTCATGGGTATCGGAAAAAAGCAGAGAAGACTGAAAATTTCTGCCCGAGGAGAAGCGGTGACTGAATCATGTTATCCCGTGGGCATCGTTATTGACGAGAGAATTGCAACGGGAGCGCAATACGCCCTGTTTTTTAACATCATGAAGAGGTATTTGAAGAACCCCGAATTGCTGGAGCTTGCATTGGATGAAAAATGCGAGGTTAACCGGGAGGCAGGCGTGGGAATGCCCGAAGAACTTGCAGTGACACAATAATCTGTGCATATTTAAATACTTGTTTTTATTTCTGCGAAAGGAGCATTGATTATGAAGCTTGGGATAAGCACAAAATGTTTTGGTGGGATTCCCTCAGCACAGGCGGCGCAAAAGATAAGCGAATATGGCTATGAGGCTGTTGAGCTTTGTTTGTGTCAAAGCGATGCACCTTTCTGGCACTACAATTGCGCAGGAAATACGGCTTGTCCACAGGTTGAGGATTTTCTGAAAATCTGCGATTGTTACAGAAACTCCGGACTTGAGATTGCGTCGCTTGGAATCTGTCCGAATCTTTGGTGCGGTGGTGAAGAAGCGGAACGTCTTGCAAGAAAAAGCTTCGCGGAATATTTGGAGCTTGCGCTTGCGGCAGGTGTTGACACAATTTCCATGGAGCTTGGCTTCTCAATTTCATCACGTCCCATAAGAGGAAGTGTTGTGAGCAGAAAAAGCTATGGCGAGGGCGATGTGCGAAAGCTTGAAAGAGCGTTTTGCTTTGCCGCAATGGAAGCAGCGAAAAGAGGCTTGACACTTGCAATTGAACCGTGTGATGCTGACCCGATTTCAAACGCAGCTTGTGAGAGTGCAGATGAAAAGGAACTGTTACACGGTGACGGCAAGAAGTACATAAGTTTCTTTGACAGGATTGAACAAATGTCGGGAACAAAAGATGTTTTCGGACTTGTTCTTTGCCCATTCAGTTTTTGCGAAGTTGACGAATATGAAGCCGGGGCATTTGAGGAGCTTGCAGGCAGGACAAGACTTCTATATGTCAAGGAGCGTTGTCCTGATGCAAGGTTTTTCACCCATGCAGGAGCAAATGCCGGCACAGGTTTTGGGCTTGGCGAATGGAAAGACTTTTTCTCAATGTTTCCCGGCGTGAAATTTGCGGTTGCAGAATATGCCGATGACAGAAATGCGGGGAATGTTTGCAAATACATTTCGGGCGCAGTGGTATAAATAACGGTTGTAATGCTGTCAATTTCGTAAAGCTTTGGTGAAAAATTGTAAAAAGGTATTGCAATCCCGGAAAAATGTGGTATAATGGTTTTGTAGCAAGGATGTGGTGGGGTTTTCTGCCACAGAGCTTGTATTTAATATGTAAATAATTTTGATAAATCGGAGGTAATTACCATGAAAACACTTCCTGTTGGAATCCAGGTTTACTCTCTCAGAGAGGAAGCAGCAAAGGATTTTGAAGGTACAATGAAAAAGGTTAAGGAGCTTGGCTATGATTTTGTTGAGCTTGCAGGTCTTTATGATCTTGAGCCCGCCAAAATCAGAGAGATTCTCGATAAGCTTGAGCTTCCCTGCTATTCTGCACACGTTTCCGATCTTCTCGGCGACAACTACGAGGAAGTTCTTGACAAGTATGTTGTTATCGGTGCAAAGTATGTTGTAGTTCCTTATCTTGGCGAGGGAAGCCGTCCCGGAGATGAGGGCTTTGATAAGATTCTTGACAAGATGGCAATTGTGGGCAAGGCTGCTGCTGAAAGAGGCATGACACTTCTTTACCACAACCATGATTTTGAGTTCAAGAAGATGCCCGACGGAAAGTATGGTCTTGATTATATGTATGACACAGTTTCTGCAGAGTATCTCCAGACAGAGCTTGACACCTGTTGGGTAAACGTTGGCGGCGAGAATCCTGCTGAATATGTAAGAAAGTACACAGGCAGAGCACCCGTTGTTCACCTCAAGGATTTCGAGGGCTCAAAGTCCGAGAATATGTATGAGCTTATCGGCATCAAGAGCGAGAAGAAAGAGGTTGTTAAGAACACCTTTAAGTTCCGCCCTGTTGGTCACGGTAAGCAGGATTTCCCTGCAATTCTTGCGGCAGCTGTTGATGCAGGTGCAAAGTACGTTGTTGTTGAGCAGGACCAGTGGTATGACACTCCTGCCCTTGAATGTGCAAAGATGAGCAGAGATTATCTTAAGACTCTTGGCTGGTAATTTTTATCTTGCCTGAAATACGAGTTCTAGACAAACTCGATTTCAGGCAGATGCAACGAGGATTAACTTTGAGTTTTAAACAAACTCAAAGTAACTTGGTTTAAATTTTTATCTTGCCTGAAATACGAGTTCTAGACAAACTCGATTTCAGGCGGTGCAACGAGGATACCTCGTATTTTCAGACACCGTATCGGAAAAGAAGTCCGAGACGGTGTCTTTTTTTGTGAGAGTAATTTATGTATATTTTGGTATTGACATTTATGGGAAATTGTGTTATAATGAGGTCACCACACAAACTGAATATCGCTATTATTGCAGGCGTGCTTTTTTATTTTGGTAAAAATGCAGGCTCATTTTCGCATACTTGTAATAGTAGTGAACGGTTTGTGTGGTAGCAATCGGAGCTTATGCATTTTTCGGTGCGTGGCTTCTGTTAAATGAACATAAGGAAGATATAAAGAATGGCGATACAATGGGCTTTTTGCTCGTTGTATCGCCTCATTGTTTATTGAATAAATTAAGCCAATTCCTGTATATGCTGTGACACATCAATAAGACCGACAGCTGTGTAGTAAATGTCAATCTTCTGTACTCTCTGCCCGCTTGACTTATCTACTGTGTGAACTTTGATTTTGTCAATCAAATCATTTACCACTCTTGCAGAAAGCTCCTTGATTTCTGTGTACTGACGGACAATACTTAGAAAAGACTCCACATTGTCGACCTGTTCGGCTTCCTGATTGAGTTCGCTCTCAAGTGCCACTGTGTCTTCAATGAGTTGCTTTTGTTCTCTTTCATAATCTACCGACAGCTTTGAGAATCGTTCATCGCTTAATTTGCCGCTGATATTGTCCTCGTAAATCCTTTTGAAGATTCCGTCAAGTTCAGATATTCTTGTCTTGTTTGCTTCGAGCTTCTTTCTTCGTAAAGCGATTTCCTTTTTCTTATCCTTTGCGGATTTGTCTACAAGCCTTTTCACAAAGTCGCTTGAAACAAGCCCTTCGTCAACATCCGACAGCATTTCCTTAAATCCGTCACGCTCAAAGGTGGTTCCGCTTACGCCGTCATCCACGTAAATCCTGTACGGAGTAAGCTTATTGTCTTTTGCATACTTTTCAAGAATTGCTTTTTGATTTGTTATACTGTTACTTTCGCCCTCACGCCCATCGTCCTGAGACAATCGGCAATATAGGGCAGTTATTTTATCATCATTTGACTGTCTTATCATTTAATAACTTCTCCTTTCCGACAGCCGGATATGATAAATATTGTAGTGTATACATTATATCATACCCGACCGTCAAATTCAATCACATAAGAGTAAACGTTATTCTTTTGTGATCAGTTTTTTGATTTTAGTGGCAATATCGTCTTTGTGCCTATCATTGAAGTGAGCTGTCACCATATATGTAGTTGAGCCAATCTTTCGCTTGATGTTTACATTCGGGTTGTTATTATTTTCGGGTTTAATGTTTTTCTTCTTGGTCATACATCATCACCGCCCGACAGATAGATTCTCGTTACATCATCACGGTGATGCCCAAGTAGCTCCGACACCTTTTTACGAGCGACAAAGTCAGAACAACCTTGTTCAATAAACTTGTTGTACTGTTCGTGTGCAAAGGAGTGTCTGAGTCCGTGGAAGGTTATGGTGTTCTCGGTAAATCTTTTTCTGTGATATGCAATAAAACACTGTAATCGCTTCATTGCAAGATGCGTCTTATCGTAAGGTCGCACAAACAGTTTTTCTCCAATGGGAGTTATCTTTAACATATCACGGAATGTAATTCTGATAGACTCGTTGATAGGTACATATCTCCAAAGTCCGCCCTTGCCCTTGACAAGCAGTTTGCCTGTATCAAGGGCATTTTTTGCGTCGTTGGTGTCAATGCGGAAGCATTCCTCCAAGCGAAGACCTGCATATCTCGCAAGACACAGAATCGCCTGATAATCCTTGTTATCAATTGCGGCAATGAGCATATGGTTAAATTCCGGAGTAGTCCAGGTTCTATCTACACCACCGAAGGTTCGCTTTTTGAGGTCTAAGTCCTCATTACTCGGCAATGTGCTTCTTGTATACGGCATATTGTCGTGGAAGAATCGAATGGCGGCAAGCTCGGTCTTAATTGTTGAAGCCGACAAGCCCTTGCTTTGCATATACGAAACGTATGCTAATATATGCTTTTCTGAAATATTGCAAAGCTTTTGCAAATGGTACTCTCGTGCAAGAAATACCATAAAACGTTTGAATGCTTTTCCGTAACGCTCTCTCGTCTTGAAACTTCCAATCTTCAGGTGACGGAACAACTTGTTATACTGCACTTCTAAATTTTTGTATATGTTTGTTTTCATTTTGATCCTTTCTCTTGCAAAGGCATAGCTATAGTACTGAGCTTTTGTATCTGTTACCTCTGTATTTCCTTGTTTGACTTTATGGGAAACCGAGTATTTACGGCACTTTCGAGTGCTTTTCTAATCTCTGTCTCCATAAAGTATGAGGTTTATTACCCGGTTAGTAATATTACCGCAATTATTCGATTTGGACCATAAAAGTCCTGCGGTAGCATCAACCTGCTAAACTCAGGTGCAATATGTGCCGATGCTGAAATATGCCATAAGCGGTGACATATGAATATATTTACACAGCCGCTACTGTGTCCGGATGTCTGCTCACATCCTGGATTTTTAGGTAACAAAGCAACCGAATACTTGCTTTGTCTGTGCAAGGAAAACCGTTAAAAGCTTGCACATTTCGTTTTGTTGTTCCGTAAATTTTGTCCGTACACATTCCTGCCGAGCAGGACGGGATGTGCCGATAGAACGCTTCAAAAGTTTTGGTTTCCATTCAATATTTAGATAAAAAAAGAATGCAGAAAAAAGCCTTTTAAGCTAAATCTACATTCTTTTTGTTCCCGTAATATTAGATTTTAAGATAGAACTTCAGGGCATAAATATCCCGTAGTTTTATCTTCCCAGAGTGAAATAAATCAGTCATACCGTTTGTTTGCCGAGTGCTCAGAAAAGCATCTCTTATAATTCATCCGTCGAAAAGATTGATCCACCTTGACTTTCTGCAAGACAACACAAAATCCCGACGTTTCCGAGTAATATTTGTTACCCTTAAAAACACTTTAACTGCTTACCGTTTTAACTGCTTACCATTTTTACAATGCTATTATAGCATATGTAAATCCTCTTTGGTAGAGGTGGCGCTAAATTAAAACTTAAATTTCAAAAATATCTTTTGTTGTGCAAAATTGTTTGTTATAACTTCTAATAATTTGTTGTGCCGAACACCTTAAAAAAGGCATTTGGGCATAGTTCTCCCATCGAAAAAGCTTCTGTGTACCCTCGTTTCAATACAAGGTTTCACAAAAACCCCGACGGCTTTGTGAGTAATATTTGTTACCCTTAAAAACCATCTAAACTGCTTACCAATTCTATTAGGTCAAAGACCGTTCGAACCAAACTGCTTACCATTTTTACAATGCTATTTTAGCATATATAAATCCTGATTGGTAGCGGTGGAGCTAAAATTGAAGGTATAAATTTTTTTGTTCTGCAAAAAAGTTTGTTTTCCGTAAAAAATGAGAAAAAGCAAGTATAAATGCACATACCTATCCTAAGAAAAGGCATACGCCAATACCTGCTTAACTGCTTACCGTCTTAACTGCTTACCATTTTTACACACATAGTTTATCATATCTTTTTTCTCAAAACAAGACCAGGAGAAAAATTTAGGGGTATTTTTTAGAAAATATTTTTAGATGATGTGTGTTGGCAAGTTAATATGCAACCAGTACTCCAATAATCGTTTTGTTTTCCTGCAAAAAAGATAAAAAGTAGGCATAAATGCACACACCTATCCTGAGAAAAGGCATACGCCAATACCTGCTTAACTGCTTACCATTTTTACGATGTCATTTTATCATAGAAAAATCATTTCTGCAATGGCAGGAGTTAAAAAAGTGGGTGGCAAAAAATAATTTGTTTATAGCAAAATTGCGTATATACGAAACATATAACAATAAAGGTGCGAATAATACGAGAATTAACCACCCCCAAAGGTGCA
>JAZQKV010000030.1:0-14890 GCA_045542335.1 Eubacteriales bacterium | reverse complement strand
TTCAAATGCCTTGTAGCCGATTTTTACTGTCGGGAAAAGAGAGCCGAACATAGCCATGGCGACAAGCGCAAGCAACAGTGTTTTTGTTGATTTTGATATTTTCATTGTAAGCTAACCTCCGCAAACAAGCGATGTAATATTATAGCACACACAGTTTGGTTTGTAAATGACATAAACGATACTTTTTGTGCTTTCTGATACAAAAAATATAAGCAGGTCGCACCACAAAAACTGTGCGACCTGTAATCTATTTGGATTTTACACACCGAAAAGCAATTCTGCGTAGGTCGGGAAAGGCCAATAATCTTTGCCCACAATTGTTTCAAGTTCGTCTGCGAAAGCTCTTATTTCCTGCATTGTGGCAAACACATGGTCGCGGTAGAACGCTGCCTGTTTTGCATGGTTTTCAACTGTTTCGGCTTCGCTTAAAAGCGATTCGAGAGTGTCAAGCCTTGACGACATCTGAGCACAAAGCTCTGTTGCCTTGCCTATAACCATTGTTGCGGCAGAGTCTTCAATGCCAATTGACCTCTTTGCAGCAACGCCTGCGGCAAGGTCGCCTGTGTATTTGAACACAGCGGGAAGAATCTCCTTTTTTGCCATGTCAACTGTTGTGAGAGCTTCTATGCGCAGGACTTTGCAGTAGTTTTCAAGGAGAATTTCTGTTCTGGAACGAGCTTCTTGCTCGGAGAAAATTTTGTGCTTTGTGAAAAGACGAATATTCTTGTCGTCGGAAAAATGTGGGATTGCCTCAGCGGCACTCTTGTAGTTGAGAAGTCCGCGGCGCTCGGCTTCCATGACCCATTCGTCGGAATAGTTGTTGCCGTGGAAAATGATGCGCCTGTGGGCGGTGATGGTTTCTTTGATGAGGGCATCAACTGCTGCGCTGAAATCTTCCACACCTTCGAGTTTGTCTGCAAATTCTTCAAGGACATCTGCAACAATTGTGTTAAGAACAATGTTGGTGTCAGCAACAGAGAACGCAGAGCCGAGCATTCTGAATTCAAACTTATTGCCCGTGAAAGCAAACGGAGAAGTTCGGTTTCTGTCGGTGGTGTCCTTTTTGATATTGGGAAGAACGTGCACGCCTGTTTCAAGGGCACTTGCGGATGCATTTGATGCGTTTGGAGAGTTGTTCTCTCCGGAAACAATGGATTCAATAATGGAACTCAGCTCATCACCCAAGAACATTGAAACAATGGCAGGCGGAGCTTCGTTTGCGCCAAGACGGTGGTCGTTTCCTGCACTTGCAACGGAAATTCTGAGAAGGTCCTGATGCTCATCAACCGCTTTTATTACTGCCGCAAGGAACAGCAGGAATACCTTATTTTCACGGGGATTCTTTCCGGGCTTGAAAATATTAAGACCTGTGTTTGTGGAAAGTGACCAGTTGTTGTGTTTGCGGCTTCCGTTTACGCCGGCGAAAGGTTTTTCGTGGAGCAAACACACCATACCGTGCTTGAGCGCAAGCTTTTTCATAAGCTCCATGGTGAGCTGATTGTGGTCATTTGAGGTGTTTGCAGAGGCAAAAATTGGGGCAAGTTCATGCTGTGCAGGAGCCGCTTCATTGTGCTTGGTTTTGGCAAGAACACCAAGTTTCCAGAGCTCGTTGTCGAGGTCTTTCATAAATTCGGCAACACGGGGTTTGATTGTTCCGAAGTAATGGTCGTCCATTTCCTGACCCTTGGGAGGCATTGCTCCGAAAAGAGTTCTTCCGGTGAAAATGAGGTCTTTTCTGCTGTCGAAGTATTTTTTATCAACAAGGAAATATTCCTGTTCGGGACCTATGGTTACGGAAACCATTTTGACATCGGTCATGCCAAAAAGATTGAGAAGGCGTGTTGCCCTTGTATTTATAAGTTCAACTGAGCGGAGAAGGGGAGTCTTTTTGTCGAGAACTTCGCCGCCGTAAGAACAAAAAGCTGTTGGAATACAAAGTGTGCCGTCCTTTATGAAAGCAAAGGAGGTGGGGTCCCAGGCGGTGTAACCTCTTGCCTCAAAGGTGGTGCGAAGACCGCCGGAGGGGAAGCTTGAGGCATCGGATTCGCCTTTTATAAGCTCTTTTCCGGAAAACTCCATGATTACGCTTCCGTCAGGCTGAGGATTGATAAAGCTGTCGTGCTTTTCGGCGGTTATGCCTGTGAGGGGTTGAAACCAATGGGTGAAATGGGTTGCTCCCTTTTCAATTGCCCAGTCTTTCATGGCGTTTGCCACGACGTTTGCAACTCCGAGATCAAGGTCTCTGTCCTCTTCGATGGTTTTTTTCAGAGATTTATATGTATCCTTTGGGAGTCTTTCCCTCATGACTTCGTCGTTGAAAACCAGCTCACCGAATATCTTCGGCACGCACACCTTTTCTGACATATTTGCTGACCGTCCTTTCGTTAGTGTACACATTTATTATATGCACAATGCGCTTAATGGAAACACTTACACATTTTACATCTTATATTCAGTACATTATACCCTATTTGTCGGAATTTGTCAAGGGGGGATTTTTAAACAATGTGTTTGAGCGGAATTTTAAGATTTGACGCATGGAGTTTCCGCAGAAATGGGTGCTCCGCAAATGCAACAATAACTGCAACAATCTTACAGAGCATTTATCGCAGGCTGCAAGATTTAAAATTCACCAAAAAGATAAAAAAATCTTTATACAGAGTAATAAAAACATAGTAGTATATAGTAATAATGAAAGATAAATGCAAAATTCTGAAATCGGATGCGAAAGCAACACGATTTCTTCGGAAAGGAAAGAACCGATAAATGAAAAATTACCAACTCGAAACAAAATGCCTGCACGCAGGCTACAAGCCCGGAAACGGAGAACCAAGAGCTATTCCGATTGTGCAGAGCACGACATTCAGATATGAGTCAAGTGAGCAGATGGCAAGGCTTTTTGACCTCAGCGAAAGCGGATATTTTTATACGCGTCTTGCTAATCCCACAAACGATGCGGTAGCCGCAAGAATCGCAGAGCTTGAGGGCGGCGTTGCAGGAATGTTGACATCTTCAGGTCAGGCGGCATCGCTTTTCTGTATTCTCAATCTTTGCTCGGCAGGAGACCATGTGGTGTCTTCCTCGGCAATTTACGGCGGAACATTCAACCTTTTTGATGTGACACTCAGAAGACTTGGCATTTCAACCACATTTGTTTCTCCGGATGCTACTGATGAGGAAATCCAGGCGGCGTTTACGCAAAACACAAAGCTTGTTTTCGGCGAAACAATTGCAAATCCTGCACTTTCTGTATTCGATATTGAAAGATTTGCGAATGTTGCGCACAAAAATGGTGTTCCGCTTATTGTGGATAACACTTTTGCCACCCCTGTTCTTTGCCGTCCCTTTGAATTTGGTGCGGATATAGTTATGCACTCCACAACAAAATACATGGACGGTCATGCTTCCGGCGTTGGCGGAGTTATTGTTGACAGCGGTAATTTTGACTGGTCAAAGTATCCCGAAAGATACCCCGATTTCAACAAGCCTGACGATTCTTACCACGGCGTTATTTACGCAAAGGATTTCGGAAAGGCTGCATTTATTACAAAGGCAACTGCACAGCTCATGCGTGACCTCGGCTCGATTCAGTCGCCTCAGAATGCGTTTATTCTCGGACTTGGTCTTGAGTCGCTTCCTTTGCGTATGGCACGTCATTGCGAGAATGCGCTTGCCATGGCAAAGCATCTTGAAAATCATCCAATGGTGACTTGGGTAAACTATCCCGGACTTGAGTCTAACAAGTATTATGACCTGACGCAGAAGTATTTGCCGAATGGTGCAAGCGGAGTAATTTCTTTTGGCATCAAGGGTGGAAGAAATGCGGCAATCAAGTTCATGGACAGTCTTGAGCTTGCTTCCATTGCTACTCATGTTGCGGACGCAAAGACTTGTGTGCTTCACCCTGCAGGAACGACTCATCGTCAGCTTGACGATGCGGCTCTTGAAGCGGCAGGCGTTGGTGCAGACCTCATTCGTCTTTCTGTTGGACTTGAAAACATTGACGACCTCATTGCAGATGTAGACAACGCTCTCAAAGCGGCGGAGTAAAACCTTTATGTGGGACAAAATCTGCGGCTGAACGCCTTGATTTTGTCGAGGGGTTTTACAACATTGTAAAGTCATCTACAAAAGCTTTTGCAAGTTCAGAACTTTTATGTGGGACAAAATCTGCGGCTAAACGCCTTGATTTTGTCGAGGGGTTTTACAACATTGTAAAGTCATCTACAAAATCTTTTGCAAGTTTAGCGTTTTTGTATGGGACAAAATCCGTGGCTGAATGCCTTGATTTTGTCGAGGCGGTTTATGTATTCCAATGTAAATAGTATAAAAAGGAGCAGATGAAATGAAAAGAGCAGTAAGCACAATCCTATGCCTTTGTATGCTTGTTTGTACGCTGACAGTTACAGTCGGGGCGGCGACAATTGTAAACATATTCAATCTTACCGTAACGGCCCCTGTTGTCGGCGAAAAGCCGTCGTATACCGCATCACTTCCGGCAACTGCAAGCACATATGTCACCCAAGTCAGATGGGAGGGCGAATTTGATGCCGACGGTAAATTTATGGCAGGCAAAAACTATACCGTTTATGCCACTGTGAGAGTCAAGGACGGCATTGACAAAACTATCAAGGTTGTAAAAGCGTCCACCATTAAGGTAAACGGACAGGTAGCAAATATTTCCGATTTCTCGTCCGACAAAAGGCAGGCGGTGTTATCCTACACGTTCAAAACACCGGGCACAAGTCAGAACAGCACAGCCGGCACTTCTGCCGCAAACACAAAACCTCAGACGGGTGATATTGCGTTTGAGGATATGTCAATAAGTATGTTTGAATGGGAAGTTGTAAGACTTTGTAATATTGAACGTGCAAAGGAAGGTTTGCCGTCATTGTTGGTACTTCCCGCACTTCAGGATGCTTGCGATATTCGTGAAAAGGAACTTGAAGTTTTGTATTCTCATACAAGACCTGATGGCTCGAAATGTGAGAGCGTGTTGCCGGGAGAGCTTCCGTGGAAGATTGCATCGGAAAATATTGCAAAGGGACAGACTGATCCGGAGATGGTTGTTAAAGGTTGGATGAACAGCCCCGGACACCGTGCAAACATTCTTAATGATGAACATGGGTATATAGGTGTGGGTTATTCTTCGGCAGGTAATTGCTGGGTACAGCTGTTTATTGACAGAAAAGATATTAAGAGCTGTACTGTAAGCACCACCGAAAGAGAATTTACTCCCGAAGAAATAAAGGATGTAATACTTACTCTTAAGACGACGGATGGATATACTTCGTTCATGCCGGTTTCCTTTGAAGCCATGTTGTTTTTTGACGGAAAATATCGTCCCCGTATGATAGTATCATCAGGACTTCCCGCATTTGTAAAGAAAGAAAAAGCGGTATCTCAACCCGAAACGCCGGTAGTTCCGGAAATTGTTCCCGAGGTTGATCCCGGGGATACTCCAAATGATACTGCAGAGACTGTTCCTGATACGCAAGACCAAGCGATGTCGCTGTTTGACAGATTTATCCCCACATCGCAGGTCTACGGTGCAATTGATGTATTCTTGTATGACTGTAAAGAAGGCAAGACCATCTCTCTTTTGCCCTACACGCAATATTACAGTGCTGATAAAAATGCGGATCATCCCAATTACGATTACGAAAAGCGTTCCGTGTATAAGGACGGCTTTATCAAGGTAAGATATGTTGGAAGATTTGCCGAGGTTGACAAAAACCTTGTGCTGAATTATCTTGGTATATGCAATAAAACGGAATATGATGAGATTATAAATGACCGTGAACGTTCTTCAACATACGAAGTGCCTTATACAATAACAAAGAATACGATAATTGTGGCACTCGATTTGTATGACAAAAATAAAAAGCTTGTTTGTACTCTCACCCCTGCAAATATAATCTTCTCTACAAATGAGGACGGGGAATTCCTGACTTATTCAATAAAGAATAACCGTTATACAGGATCTTATCTCTTTACCTACAACGATGCTATTTACAAGCTTGAAGAAGATATTACAAAGAACAAAACTGACAAGTATGTGAGCTTTACCAACAAGTACACAATGCTTGAAGACCTTGATGTGGTAAAAGGACTTTTGAATAGCGGAAAGCTTGCTTCGCAGGAAGAAAAGTATAAGTTCATTCAGCAGCCTGAGCTTACCGGAACACCTCAATACAACACAAACAATATTATCAGCGACAAGGAATTTATTACTCCCGGCAATACCTATTATTTTGTCGGTTCGGGCAAGGATATTGATCCCGAAGTCGAGGTTAAGCTTGAAAATGTAACGGATTATACAGCATACCGTTACTCCGAGGGAACCAAGAGCTTCCGTAACATACTCACTTCCGACGGAACTCTCCACGCTGTTGCATCGGACGGTGAATATAAGGTTGTTGCAACAAACATAAAGAAAGGCGCAAGGTATCATTACCTTACAAATGACGGAAAAGTTGTTGAAATAGCCACCGGTAAGGTCATTGCGACGGACTGCCGTGACTTTGAAGAATCCTTTATAGATACTGTCGTCGGCGTGCTTAAAAACGACAATTCTTTCTGGCTCGGACATTCCTACAGAGGCGATGCGGACTCCTACGCACAGGGACTTCAGAAGCTCAAGGAAAATGTCAAGATGATACTTCCCGATGCAATAATAGATTCGAAAAATAGGCTCTACCGCTGGCGTGAGGATACCATCAAGGGCGGTATGGATGAGAATGCCTGGTCTATGGGACAGTTCGTGACGCATGATTCGTACGTTTTAAAGCTTGAGATGGTCTGCACAGATGTTGTGAGAGTATTCACGGATGATCTTCTTTCCAAGGTGGATGCGTATCCGGGGTCGGAAATATACAAGCAGAGACTGACATCCTTTGCAGTCACAAGTAACGGGGGTTTTTACGGATATTCTCTGTGGCATGATGAGATGCTTGCCTCAAAGCTCGGAATGGTGGAGAGGATCTTCCCAATGCATGAGACTGATTATGAGGGGAACTTTATAGGCATCCTTGTGGAGGGAAATCCCACTCCCTATGCCATCATGTGCAGATACTGTGACAAAAACACATACAGGCTGGCACAAGTTTATGACGGTATATCGGGTGAGTATCCCCAATTCAGAGCCGTAACACGAGGCGGCTTCCAGGGGACAAACGGAGTTGTATACTCCCTTGATTCGGACGGTATCGCCATTGAAAAAGATATGCGTATATATGCAGACAGAAATCTTCATGCCGATCTCGGAGCTTTGCACAGAGGTACATCTTCCTACAGGGCATTCTCCTATGAAGGAAAGGATGCAAAAATGCTTCTTCCCTCTGTTGCAAGCTGGGCGTTCGACAGCAAGAAGACCATACTTATCGAGCGTACCGATGGCTCTATGTGGGCAGGCAATATCATTAACCTTGATTTGGATACAGAGTTTGTGGCACGCCTTGACGGTTATTCCAACTCCAATGCAATTCAGATAACACCTGCCACTACAGCAAAGACAGGGCCCGAATATCTGACGGTTCCCAAGGATATGCCAACCGCGGCAAACAAACCCGCTTTCACCGATGTAAGTGCGGATGCATATTATGCACAGCCTGTCGATTGGGCTGTCCGGGAGGCTATAACCACCGGCACAACCGCAACCACATTCTCACCAAACAAAACTTGCACAAGAGCACAGATACTCACATTTATGTGGCGTGCAGTGGGTTCGCCCGTAGCTTCAAAGCCCAATCCGTTTACCGATGTAAAGACAACTGATTATTATTACAATGCGGCGGTCTGGGCGCATGAAAAGGGAATGGTATCCGGCACAACATTTGGCGGAAATTCTCCGTGTACAAGAGAAGATACAGTCGTATATCTCTGGAAAAATGCGGGATCACCTGCGGTAAATATCCAGGGAATGAACTTTACCGATGTCAAAGCGGGTACAATTTGTGAAAATGCGGTAATGTGGGCGTTGGATAAAAAGGTTACAAGCGGCACATCAGCAACAACATTTTCACCTGCTGCAACTTGCACAAGAGGACAAATTGTGACATTCTTGTACCGGGCGTTGAAGTGATGATTGATGCAGGCATTGTTTATTCGTTTTGCTTTAAAGTGAATGAAATTTATTTGCGATTTCAACTTTGACATATATGAACGGCGAAAATGATGTTTTTGCATTTGCGCAAATTGCTTCATAAAATATTGGAAAGCATTTAAATCAAAAGAATCCGTCTTCAAAAGACGGATTCTTTTTATATGCACCAAACTTCCCCTTGACTTTTCCCCCGGGGTATGCTATAATAAAACAAAAAATGGGATTTTGTGGTCATTTTTGACCGACACACAAGAAAGGCAATAGCAATGAATAACGCACTCTATGGAAGATACCCGGAGCTTGCTCCCTGCAAAGAGGCAATTGAGAAAACAGTTGATATTATGGCAAAAGCATATACCGACGGAGGAAAAATATTGCTGTGCGGAAATGGCGGAAGTTGCGCAGATTGCGACCATATTGTCGGCGAACTTTTAAAAGGCTTCCTGAAAATGCGCCCCATGACAGAACAGCAGAAATGTAGCTTTGAAAATGCGCTTGGAGAGCAGGCGGAAAGGTTTGAAAAAACGCTTCAACAGGGTATTCCCGCTGTGGCACTACATAGTCAGACAGGCGCACTAACGGCTTTCGCCAACGATGTTGACCCCGATATGATTTATGCGCAGATGACTTTCGCGCTCGGAAAAAAGAATGACGTTGTTGTCGGAATTTCAACCTCCGGCAATTCGGGTAACGTTATAAATGCACTTAAATGTGCCAAGGCAATGGGACTTAAAACTGTTGGTCTTTGCGGTGCAAGAGAGTGTAAAATGGACGAGGTTTGTGATGTTGTTATAAAAGCTCCCGAAACCGAAACATTTAAGATTCAGGAATATCATCTCCCTATCTACCATGAAATTTGTGCGGCTCTTGAAGCGAGATTTTTTGATAAATAAAATTCAGAGAGGATTTTTGTTATGAAAACATACAAGCTTTTGAATGGCGTTGAAATACCCTGCATCGGATTTGGCACATGGAGAACTCCCAACGACGAGGTTGGCGAAAATGCTGTAAAATGCGCACTTGAATGTGGATATACCCATATTGATACTGCCCAGGGCTATCACAATGAGGAAATCGTTGGAAAAGCCGTAAGACAAAGTGGCATTGCAAGAGATAAGATTTTTGTGACAACAAAGCTTGATAATTCAAAACAGGGCTATCAAAGTGCAATTGATGCTTATGAGCAGAGCCTTTTAACCGCAGGTTTTGATTATTTCGACCTGCTTCTTATCCATTGGCCCCGCCCCGGTAAAAGCACTGTGTGGAAGGAAACAATCGCTGAAACATGGCGTGCCTTTGAAAAGCTTTATAACGACGGCAAGGTCAGAGCAATAGGACTCAGTAATTTTAAGGAGCATCACCTTGACCATGTTCTTTCCGTTGCAAGCGTTGCTCCAATGGTGAATCAGATTGAGATTCACCCCGGTTTTACCCAGAAGAGTGTTGCTGATTATTCGATTAGCAAGGGGCTTGTTGTTGAAGCATGGAGTCCTCTTTCCTCGGGTGACATTTTCAAAAAGCCGGAAATGATTGCTCTTTCCGAAAAATACGGAATGACAATTGCGCAGATTTGTGTGTCATGGAGCCTTGCAAACGGTTATCTGCCTTTGCCGAAGTCAGTTACTCCCTCAAGAATTGCCGAAAATATCAAGGTTGACGGAACAGAGCTTTCAAAAGAAGATATAGAACTTATTGCAAGTCTTACCGACTGCGGTGGTCTTTGCCTTGATTCGGACAATTTTTAACCACACAAGCTTTTATACATATTGAATTTTAAGGTGTAATATAATAATATGAATGTTTCACTTGCAGAAAAAGTACGCCCAAAGAGCCTTGATGAGGTTGTCGGTCAGAAGCATCTGCTCGGAGAGGGCGCATTGTTCAGACGTGTTATACAAAGCGGAAGAATACCCAACATGGTGTTTTATGGGCCATCGGGAACGGGAAAAACAACTGTTGCCGACATCATAGCCGCTTCGTCGGGTATGACACTTCGCCGTCTTAATGCAACAACCTGCAGTCTTTCGGATGTCAAGGAAATTTGCGCCGAAACAGGCTCTGTATTTGGCGGAGGCGCAATTCTTCTCTATCTTGATGAGATACAGTATTTTAATAAAAAGCAACAGCAGTCACTCCTTGAATATATGGAGGACGGCAGAATAACTCTCATTTGTTCAACCACCGAAAATCCGTATTTTGCAATTTATTCTGCGCTTCTTTCCCGTTCAGGCGTGTTTGAGTTCAAGCCGGTTGAGGCTTCCGAAATTCAAAAAGCCCTTGAAAGAGCATATGGGATTTTGTGCGAGGAATATAAATGCGAAAAATCCGAAACTGCGGCAGAAACAATCAGGATAATAAGCGGTGCGGTAAGCGGAGATGTAAGACGTGCCATGGGTACGCTTGAAATGTGTTTCCTTGGTACAGGCGGTGAAATGCCACCGGAATGTGCGGCACAATGTCTGTCGGATTTTGCCCTGAAAATGGATAAGGACGGCAATGAGCATTATGATTTGCTGTCTGCGCTCCAGAAGTCGGTTCGCGGTTCAGACCCTGATGCCGCAATTTTCTATCTTGCAAGACTTCTTGAGGGTGGAGATCTTCTTTCGCCTTGCAGACGACTTCTTGTTATGGCGAGCGAGGATATTGGTCTTGCTCATCCCCAGGCGGTGAGTGTTGTGAAATCCTGTATAGACAGTGCCATGCAGCTTGGACTTCCGGAGGCAAGAATCCCCCTTGCAGAGGCGGCGATTTATCTTGCAACATTGCCGAAATCAAATTCTGCCTATATGGCATATGCGGCGGCGGCAGAGGATGTGAAAAAAGGACTTGGTGTGAGAGTGCCGGACTATCTGCGTGACTCAATGCAGCCCTCGGCAGATCACAACAAGGGTTACATTTATCCTCACGATTATCCAAATCACTATGTGAAGCAGGATTATCTTCCCAAGGAGCTTGTCGGGAAGCAGTATTATACATTCGGAGAAAACAAGACCGAATCTGCGGCGGCGGACTATTGGAAGAAAATCAAGGGTTGAAAAAGCTTTTATATTAACGAAAACGCTTGCCGTGTTCTTGCGTTGCCGTTTAAACACACTTGAAAGGATTTGATTTGATGCGCAAAGCGGTAAAGCTCACATCGGTTTTACTTGCGGTTCTGATGATGCTTGCTTCCCTGATGTCGTTCACGGGATGCAGCGAGGTTGCCAATGATATTGCCGACGAAATTGGTGCTGAAATAGGCAACGAAATAGACAGATTTATTGCAGGCGAAGTTGAAAGCTACATATCAAAGGGCATAGAGCGATATGAAAATTCATATGTGGAAGCATTGGAAAAAACGGATGCCACCATTGATGCCCCGGATGATAAAACAACGAGCGAAAATGGTTCTTCGGACATTCACAATGATGATGCCGTTGATAAAACGGACGATAATGCTGAAGCTGATAATGGTTATGCTGATGAAAACGTTGCTGAAGTGCAAACCGAGGAAGTTGCAGAAGAAACAAAAGATGCCATTCCGGAAGACGGAGTTTATACAACCAAAGACGACGTTGCACTCTATATTCACACTTACGGCAGGCTTCCCGATAATTTCATCACCAAAAAAGAGGCAAGAAAGCTTGGCTGGAATGGTGGCGGACTTGAGGATTACGCTCCCGGGAAATGCATCGGCGGCGACAAATTCGGAAATTATGAGGGACTTTTGCCCGAAGAGGACGGCAGAGAATACACAGAATGTGATATAGACACCCTTGGCAAGGATTCACGGGGAGCAAAGCGCATAGTTTTTTCAAATGACGGACTTATATACTACACCGATAACCACTATGACAGCTTTACACTTGTTTACGGCGAAGAATAAAAGACAGGAAGTGTACACATGAAAACAACCGTTACGATAGATTGTACGCAGTTTACCTCTTATGACAGAGTTCACCGCACTTTCAAAAACGCAGGTGTAGACTACGATGGCGAAAACCTCGATGCGCTTTTTGATGCATTGACTTCAATTTGCACTCCAACAATAATTAAAATTTGCGGTTTTGATCTTATCCCAAAAGAAATGTCCGATTATGCTGCAAAGCTTAAAAGGGTGCTTGATGATGCCTGCGAGGAAAATCAGGCAGTTGAGGTCGAATTTTAGTGTTAAAATTTTGTTTAAATTGTAAAAATTCACAGTAAATTTTTAGGTTATGTTTGAAATATGGCGAAATGTGTGTTAAAATACATCTCGGCATATGGTCTTGATGTCGGAAACTTTGAAAAAACGATGTTTCCGGCTGATTTGACTTTAATACTTTTTGTTCCACGGCACAATAAAAAATGGAGGATTTGAAAAATGGATAATCAGAAACGAAGCAGCTTTTCCGGCAAAATAGGCTTTGTCCTTGCAGCGGCAGGCTCAGCGGTCGGACTTGGAAATATATGGAGATTTCCATATCTTGCCGCAAAACATGGTGGCGGAATTTTCCTTCTTGTTTACCTTGTTCTTGTTGTTACATTCGGTTTTGCTCTTATGACTGCCGAAATCTCCCTTGGAAGAAAGACAGGTCTTAGCGTAATAGGTGCATACAAAAAGCTTGATAAGAGGTTTTCTTTCCTCGGATATCTTGCAACAATAGTTCCTGTTATTATTCTCCCTTACTATTGTGTAATCGGCGGTTGGGTAACAAAGTATCTGTATGTATTTGCAACAGGCGGCAGTGCACAGACTGTTGAGAACTACGGTACAAACGTGACCTATTTCGACAGCTTTGTCACAAGCAACGAAACACTTCTTTGGTTCTTTATTTTTCTTGCGGCAACGGCAATAATTGTACTTCTCGGCGTAGACAAGGGAATTGAGCGCATGAGCAAGATAATGATGCCGATACTTGTTGTGCTTTCAATTGGTATTGCGATTTATTCCATGTTCCTGCCCGGTGCAATGGATGGCGTTGTTTACTACTTCAAGCCCGATTTCAGCCACTTCTCCTTTACAACGGTGCTTGCGGCTATGGGACAGATGTTTTATTCCATGTCACTTGCCATGGGTATTATGGTTACATACGGCTCATACATGAAAAAGGACGTGAGCGTTGAATCCTCCGCCCGCAATATCGAGATTTTCGATACAGGTATCGCATTCCTTGCAGGACTTATGATTGTTCCTGCGGTTTACGCGTTTTCCGGCGGAGACCTCAATGCGCTCAACAAGGGTCCGGGACTTATGTTTGTAACGCTTCCCAAGGTATTTGAAAGCTTCCCCGGCGGAAATATTGTTGGAGCAATATTCTTTGTGCTTGTGTTCTTTGCGGCACTTACATCGTCCATTTCCCTTATGGAAACAATCGTGTCAATTGTATCTGACAAATTTAAGGTTGGAAGAAAGATGTCCTGCCTGATTGTTCTTATCATCAGCATTATTCTCGGAACACTTTCGGCTCTTGGTTATGGAACACTCAGCTCTGTGACAATCGGCGGCATGGCATTTCTTGATTTCTTTGATTTCATCAGCAACAGCGTTATCATGCCCATCGTTGCGCTTATCACCTGCATCTTTGTGGGCTACGTTATCAAACCCAAAGCTCTTATCGAGGAAGTTGAGCTTACCGAAAAATTCAAGAGCAAGACTTTGTTTACCATTATTATAAAGTATATTGCTCCCGTGTTTATCGTTGGTATTCTTGTGTTCTCTGTACTTGAGGGTATCGGCGTGCTTAAAGTATAATCATATTGAAAAAATTACGGCAGTTCTGTTGATGGGACTGCCGTGGTTTTTTGGTATTGACAAATTCTCCCTTATGTGTTATAATAATGCTACCACACAAAACTTAACAAGAAGTCATTCGGCGTGCTTTTTACTTCGGTAAAAATGCAGGCTCTTTTCCGCATGGTCGAATGACAGTAAGGAAGTTTTGTGTGGTAGCAATTCTGAGTCGTGCGTTTTTCGTGCGTGACGGGTTGCTTGCAATCATGGTTGCGCACTTTTTTATATTATTCAGGAGGGATTTTTTATGAAAAGAATTTTTGCTTCGATTGGGTTTGCTGTTTTGCTGGCTGTTGTACTTTCAATGGGGCTTTTTGCAAGTGCTGAGGTTTATTCGGGGGATTGTGGGGCAACGGAAGACGATAATGTTACATGGTCGCTTGATACGGAAACAAGGGTGCTTACTATTAGTGGGGAGGGGGAGATGGAAAATTCTTCTTATTTTTCACATGTACCTTGGTATTCATATAGAAGTTATATTAAGACTGCTTTTATCGAGGATGGCGTGACAAGTATTGGCTGTGGTGCATTCGAAGAATGCACAAACCTCACAAGTATAAACATTCCCGACAGCGTGACAAATATAGAATATGATGCATTCTATAATTGTACAAGCCTTACAAGCATAAACATTCCCGACAGCGTAACAAGCATTGGCGGTTCTGCATTCTATGAATGCGAAAGCCTTACAGAGGCAACCATAGGCAACAGCGTAACAAGCATAGGAAGTTATGCATTCGGATTTTGCAACAGCCTTACAAGCATAAACATTCCCGACAGCGTAACAAGCATAGGAAGTTATGCATTCGGATTTTGCAACAGCCTTACAAGCATAAACATTCCCGATAGCGTAACGAGTATAGGTGATTCTGCATTCGAAAATTGCACAGGCCTCGCAGAAGTAACCATTGGCGACAGCGTAACGAGTATAGGCGAAGAAGCATTCTATGGTTGCGAAAGCCTTACAAGCATAAACATTCCCGATAGCGTAACGAGTATAGGTGATTCTGCATTCGAAAATTGCACAGGCCTCG
>JAZQKV010000029.1:0-6488 GCA_045542335.1 Eubacteriales bacterium | reverse complement strand
GATGAACAGTCAATCGAGCAGTCGCTTTCAACTTTCTCTTCCCACATGGTCAATATTGTTGACATAATGATGAGAGTTTCGCCAAATGCACTTGTTCTTTTCGATGAGCTTGGCGCAGGAACAGACCCTATTGAGGGTGCGGCACTTGCAGAAGCAATACTTGAAAAAATCAGAAAAATCGGCTGTCTTTGCGGAGCAACAACCCACTATGCCGAGCTTAAAGCCTATGCTCTTGACACAGAGGGAGTTTCAAACGCTTCTTGCGAATTCAGCCTTGAAACTTTAAGACCAACATATAAGTTGACAATCGGACTTCCCGGTCGTTCAAATGCCTTTGCAATTGCCGAAAGACTTGGTATCCCCGGCGACATAATAGGCGATGCCCAAGGCTACATTTCAGGCGAGTCAAGACGTTTTGAACAGATTCTTTCCGAGCTTGAGGACACAAGAAGCGTCCTTGAAGACGAAAAAGCGGCTGTAAAGAGGCTTCGCACAGAGCTTGAAGAAAGCCGAAGACAGGCGAGGGAACAGCGTGAACGCCTGAATAAACGCCTTGAAGAAACCGAGCAGAAAGCGGTTCGTGAGGCGCAAAAAATGGTGGATTCCGCAAGAGCCTCAGCAGAATATATTTTTGCCGAGCTTGACAAGGCAAAGCGTGCAAAGGAACAGGCGGATTTCGCAAAGCAGCTTGAAGATGCAAAGGCGAATGTAACATCGGGTCTCAGAAACGCAAATAAAGCAATTGGTGCAAAGTCTGTAAGACTTGAAGAAGAAGCCTATAAGCCGCCACGCCCCTTTAAGGTCGGCGATGAGGTGCTTATTGCCGGTATAAACAAAAACGCAACAATCCTTGCCATAGACGGTGAAAACGTAACCGTTCAGGCAGGCATTATAAAGACTAAAACAAAGCTGAAAGAGCTTCGCTTGCTTGACGATTTCCCCGAAAAGAAGGAGAAACCCAAAAAGCAAAAGAGCTACGCAACCGCATCTTCTTCCGGTGCTTCAACAATCAGAGCAGAAATTGACGTGCGCGGAATGCTCAGCGACGATGCATGGATGCGTGTTGATAAGTACCTCGATGAGGCAGTTATGGCAGGTCTTATGCAGGTCACGATTATTCACGGAAAGGGAACGGGTGCGCTCCGAAGCATGATTACCGAGAGCCTCAGACGTGACAAGCGAGTTTCGTCATACCGCATGGGTGCATACGGAGAGGGCGACAGCGGAGTCGCGGTTGTTCAGCTTAAATAGCGTGTTTAATTGGTGTAAAAATATGCACCGCTTCATAAAGTTGATTTGATAATCCCGGATTAAATTTACAATACGGAGGAAAAGAAAATGGCAAAACTTAAAATGCTTGCAATTGACCTTGGCGCATCAAGCGGCAGAGGAATTGTGGGAAGCTTTGACGGAAAGAAAATTGCGCTTGAGGAGATTCACCGTTTTTCAAACGACGTTGTAAACCTCGGCGGAAGCCTTTATTGGGACACTCTCAACCTTTTTCAGCAGATAAAACAGGCAATCCGTGAGTGTGCGCTTTCCGATAACAAGGATATAAAGAGCATTGCAATTGACACATGGGGTGTTGACTATGGTCTTCTTGACAAGGACGGAAAGCTTATTGAAAATCCCTATTGTTACCGTGACACAAGAACTGTCGGCGGTATCATGGAGGAGGTTTATAAGGTAATTCCCAAGGAAGAGCTTTATGCAATAACCGGCTCTCAGTTTATAAACTTCAACACAATTTTCCAGCTTTATTCCGTTCTCAAAGAGCGTCCCCATGCCTTTGACAACGCAACCGACCTTTTGTTTATCCCCGACCTTCTCAAGTATTTCCTCACCGGTGTAAAGCAGACCGAATATACCATTGCTTCAACTTCTCAGCTTCTTGATGCAAACACGAGAAATTGGGATAAGAGCATTATAAACCGCCTTGGACTTCCCGAAAGAATTTTCGGAGAAATCACCCCTCCCGGTACATTCTGCGGCAAGCTTTCAAAGCATATCCGTGAAGAAGTCGGCGACATTGATGCAGATGTTATTAGCACCGCTTCTCACGACACAGCCTCCGCTGTTGTTTCCGTTCCTGCAAAAGAGGAGGGCTTTGTTTACATATCAAGCGGCACATGGTCGCTCATGGGTAGCGAGCTTTCCGACCCCTGCACAAACTCAAAGGCATACGGCTATAACTTCACAAATGAGGGCGGAGCAGAGAGAAAGATTCGCTTCCTCAAGAACATCATGGGTCTGTGGCTTGAACAGGAGTCCCGCCGTCAATGGATAAGAGAGGGCGAAAAGCTTTCCTTTGATGAGCTTTCAAACATGGCAATGGCTTCAAAGCCGCTTCAGTGCATCATCGACCCCAACGATATTTCTTTCCAGACACCCGGAAATATGCCAAAGCGTATTGCAGAATACTGCAAAAAGACCGGTCAGCACGTTCCCGAAAACAAGGGCGAAATTATCCGTTGTATTTTTGACAGCCTTGCACTTTGCTATCGTGATACAGTAAATCAGATTGATGACGTAACCGGTAAGCGCGCTCCGTTTATCAACATCGTCGGCGGCGGCACAAAGGAAGTTCCTCTCAGCCAGCTTTGCGCCGATGCTTGCGGCAGACCTGTTTGTGCGGGTCCTGTTGAGGCGACAGTCCTCGGAAATATCGCTGTTCAGGCAATAGCAGCAGGGGAGCTTAAAAATGTTGCAGAAGCACGTCAGGTTATCGCCGATTCCTTCGACATTTACACCTGTGAGCCGAAAACTGCGGATGCAGATATGTGGGACGAGGGATACGAAAAGTATAAGAAGCTTGTTGCCGGACAAAACTAATTTAAAATAATTGAAAGCGTGAAAGGTAACAATATGCTTAATAAAAAAATTGCGGCACTTGCCGTTGCGATGTTCCTTGCGGTGAGTCTTTTATGCTCATGCTTGGCGGACACACAAAAGGACGTTGAGCAAAGTGAAGATACGCAGAATGCCACTCAACAGGAAATTTCTGACAAGCCTCAGGTTGAGCCGGACAAGGAAAACTCCGATAGCTCTGAAATTTCGGACAATGCCGACTCACCCCCAGAATTTTTCCAGGGGACAGAACCCACCGAAAAAGTAAAGCAGGCAAGAGCCGAGCTTATAGAAAAGCTTTCCGGGGAGTATGCCTCAAAAGGATATTCCGTGGAAACAGTTTCGGAAGGCGTTATAAAGGTCACATCTCCCGACGGTCAGATAACGCAGCATGGCGGAAATAAAATTGTGCTTGATTCCGCTAAGCATCTTCCTGAACCGAATTTCACATATTATGTTTCTTGTGCAACGGATAACGGTGGTGAGCTTATTCTTGAGCTTGAGGATATAAGTCCTGCGGCGGCAACCGCATATGCCAATAAGGTTCAGAAAGACGGCTTTAACAGAGATGTTATGAACAGCCTTTCAAACGATAAAACCGAACTTTATTTCCATTCCGAAGCAAAGGACGGAAGAACTCTCGATATGACGGCAAGAATCAATCATTCGGTTGATATTCAGCTTTTGTATAATGAATAAACATAAATATAAGGAGAAAAATCATGACAGACAATGTAGTAAAAGCTTATGAAATTGCTAAGGCAAAATACGCTGAAATCGGCGTTGACACAGATGCTGCCATTGCGGCACTTGACAAAATCTCTCTTTCCATGCACTGCTGGCAGGGCGACGACGTGCAGGGCTTTGAGAGCGATGCGGCTCTTGACGGAGGACTTGCCGTTACAGGCAACTATCCCGGAAAGGCGAGAACTGCCGATGAATTGAGAGCTGACATGAGCTTTGCTCTTAAGCTTATTCCCGGCACCTCCAAGGCAAATATCCACGCAATTTACGGCGCACCTAAGGCAGGCGAGGACAGAGATACCATGTCCGCATCCCGCTTTGATGCATGGATTGACTGGGCAAAGTCCGAGGGAATCGGTCTTGACTTTAACCCCACATTCTTCTCTCATCCCAAAGCTTCCGATGGACTCACACTTTCTCACCCCGATGAAGGCATCAGAAACTTCTGGATTGAACATGGTATCCGTTCCCGTGAAATCTCCGAATACATCGGTAAGAAGGTCGGCATCCGTTCAAACAACAACATCTGGATTCCCGACGGCTTCCATGACCACCCCTACGATAAGTTCAGCCCCCGCGAAAGACTCAAGGACTCCCTTGATAAGATAATTGCAAAGAAGCTCGACGAAAAATATACCAAGGATGCCGTTGAATCCAAGGTTTTCGCCGTTGGCGTTGAAGCACATACAGTTGGCTCTCATGAGTTCTACATGGGTTATGCAATGGCAAACAAGGAGCTTATGCTCACCCTTGATGCCGGTCACTATCACCCCACAGAAGTTATTTCTCAGAAGCTTTCCGCAGTTCTTCCCTTTGTTGATGAGGTTCTTCTCCACGTTTCCCGTCCTATCCGTTGGGACAGTGACCACGTTGTTGCATATGATGATGAGCTTCAGGCAATTGCGCAGGAAATCATCAGAAGCGGAAACGTTGACAGAATCAACATCGCTCTTGACTACTTTGATGCTACCATCAACCGTATCGCCGCATGGGCAATCGGCATGAGAAACACAAGAAAGGCACTTCTTGCCGCACTCCTTGAGCCGTCTGCAATCATCAAGAAGGCAGAGCTTGAGTTTGACTATACCACAAGACTTGCTCTTGGCGAGGAAATTAAGTTCTATCCCATGAGCGCAGTTTGGGACTACTATTGCGAAAAGGCAGGCGTTCCCACGGGTATGAAGTGGTATGACGAAATCAAGAAGTACGAAAAGGACGTTCTTGCAAACAGATAAGTATTGAAACTTGTGGGCGGTGGCGAAAATGTTACCGTCCAAAAGTGTTTGATATGACAGGGGATATAAATTTATGAAAAATGTGCTTACAAAAATGGCTGAAAACGCTGCAAAGAATCTTCAATACACAATTGTGGCTCTCGGCGACAGCGTGACCGACGGCTGTTTCAGAGGCGATGAGGAAAAGGATTTTGAGGCGGTTTATCACGCAAGATTAAAGAAAAAGTTGAATTGCATTTTTCCGAATCTCCGTATAAACATGATAGATTCGGGAATTGGCGGAATAAACACACCAAACAGCGTGGGTCGTCTTGAAAGGGATGTTTTTGCATACAACCCCGACCTTGTTATAGTGTGCCTCGGACTTAATGACATAGTAAACGGCAGTAAAACCTACATAGAAAATCTGGAAAAGATTTTTGCCGATATCAGGGGCAGAGGTATCGAGGCTATCTTCCTTACTCCAAATATGGTGTGTACCGAAGCCGAAACCGAGCAGATAGAGAGGCAGTTCGGAAGCGACAAGTACAATGACTTTGCTGCTACTCTTGCAAGACTTCAGACAGGAGGTCCGGTGGATGAGATGTTCTCACTTGCAAAGGAGCTTGCGACAAAGTATGGAATAACTGTCTGCGACAGCTATGGTGCATGGAGAAATCTTTACGACTGCGGTGCGAATACCACAAATCTGCTTTGCAACTTTATAAACCATCCCTCAAGAGAAATGCATGAGCTTTTTGCTTCCATGCTTTTCACCACAATCCTTACCACGGAGGCATAAAGTATGCCTGTTGAAAGAGAAACGGGGATTGAATATGAGATTATCTATTCAAAAAGAAAGACAATCGGCGTAAGAATTGACCGTGACGGAAAGGTTTTTGTCCATTCTCCAAAAAGAGTGCCGATTTCCGAAATGGAAAGTGTGATTCGCAAAAATGCCTCTTTCATTTTGAAGCACATGGAAAAATCACGCCAAAAAAGTTACGAAAGAGCAAGTTTTTCTGTTGGCATCGGAAGCAAAATTCTCTTTTTGGGAGAGGAATACATCGTGAAACCCCATGAGGAAAACACGGTTGCTTTTGACGGTGAAAGCTTTCTTGTGCCGCAGAGCATTGATATTTCCTGCATTGTCCCAAGCCTTGTAAAGCTGTATAAAAAGCTTGCTCACGAGTATATAAAGCCAATTGTTAGTGAGCTTTCATCAATTGTTGGAGTGACCCCGGCGGCGGTGCGGATAAATTCCGCTGTGACGAGGTGGGGGAGCTGTAGCGGCAAAAACACGCTGAACTTCTCGTGGCGACTTATCATGGCAGACGAACAGGCTGTCAGATACGTTGTGATTCACGAGCTGTGCCATATTTATGAGCACAACCACAGCGACAGATTCTGGCTCCTTGTGGAAAAGTATTGTCCCGATTACCTGCAATGCGAAAAAAGCCTGAAAAAGCTCTCTGAAAGGCTTTCAAGGGAAGCGTGGGAATAGTTTCATGACTTTTATAGTGCGTAAAATTAAGGTGACTTTTGAGAAAATCAAGAGTCGCCTTTTGTTTTGCTTTTGATTCTTGTTCACATTCCCTTGTTTGCCAAACTGAATACTGTAATTTCTACGATAATAAAAAGGCTCTCCGCCCAAATGGGCAGAGAGCCGAAAGCTTAAAGACA
>JAZQKV010000028.1:0-18866 GCA_045542335.1 Eubacteriales bacterium | reverse complement strand
ATATTATCACACCCGTGATATAATATACTCGCACCGCCACAGACAGTTGCGCCGAGAATCCCGCAAGGGTCAACGTGAGGAAAGTCCGGGCTTCACAGAGCAGGTTAACTGATAACGTCAGCCGAGGGTAACCTCCGGGAGAGTGCAACAGAGATATACCGCCTGTTTCGTGCAGGTAAGGGTGGAAAGGTGAGGTAAGAGCTCACCCGGTCTTATGGTAACATAGGGGCGCTGTAAACCCTATCCGAAGCAACACCTTTTGGGAGAGCGACAACAATGTCGGCGCGTGCTCGGCGAAATCTCCCTGGTGGCATAGAGCTTTGCGGTGACGTAAAGCCAAGATAGATAACTGTCAAATACAGAACCCGGCTTATGTGGAGATGCATTTTTATCTTGACTGAAATGCGAACTCTGAACGAGTTCGATTTCAGTCCTTACATTTGATTAAAATCGGAATTTAGACAATTCCGATTTATCTCGGTTTAAAATTCTAAGCTTATCTCTTCGATATTTTTATCTTGACTGAAATGTGAACTCTGAACGAGTTCGATTTCAGTCCTTACATTTGATTAAAATCGGAATTTAGACAATTCCGATTTATCTCGGTTTAAAGATTTAAGCTTATCTCTCCGAGATTTTTATCTTGCCTGAAATGTGAACTCTGAACGAGTTCGATTTCGGTCTTTGCGTTTGATTGAAATCGAGTTTTAAACAAACTCGATTTATCTCTGCTTAAACTTCAAACTTATTTCTGCGAAAGCCTTGTCTTCCATTTTGATGGTGGATAAGGTTTTTGTGCATCTTTCTCCCTTTTGCAACAATTTGCTTCTCCGTAATACAAACATTTCCTCTGCCTGTGAAAACGGAGCGAAGCAGATTAGCACAGTTTTGAGGTAATAAAACAAATTTAAGAAGCAGTCTGTAAAAAGCATTTTCGATAACTGCGTAGCGACTTTCACACAAGCAGACGGTATTGCAAAAGAATCAGCACCAAAAAGGAGATATTTAAGAACGTAGTTCTTAAATGCATCTTTGGTTCTTTCTGTGCAAGCAGAAAGAACATCCCCCGTACCCGGTAAGGGGTTTCGAACTGTAAGCTATAAGCGATTGCGAAAAGATTTTATCTTGACTGAAAATCGAACTCTGAACGAGTTCGGTTTCAGTCCTTACATTTGATTAAAATCGGAATTTAGACAATTCCGATTTATCTCGGTTTAAAGATTTAAGCTTATCTCTCCGATATTTTTATCTTGCCTGAAATGCGAACTCTGAACGAGTTTGGTTTCAGTTTTTTTATTTTGACGAAAAAATAACACAAATTTAGCAACAAATAATTTTCAAAAAACACCTGCTTTTCACATAGAACCCAAACCCATTTCACAAAGCTCTGTTATAATAAACGGCGTAATGTTAAAAAGTAAATACAATGCCGGAGTGTTTCAAATACAAATGGTAATTTTTCTCAATGTGCGAAATATCATTTAATTGATAACCGATATGGCAATATTTGAAAGGGAGTATAATAATGGCATTTACCAGGGAAAAGAAGAAATCAAAAAAAGAACTCCTTAAGGAGAAGCTTGCAGAAGAAGAAAGCAAGCTTACCGACAGCGAGCGACAACTCAGAGCTGAACAGCGCAGACGTGCCCAGAAGAAAAAGCGCAAGCAAATGATTAAAACTGCCGTAATTGTTCTTATCGTGCTTGCGGTTGTTGCTTTTCTTGTGTGGCAATGGTTTGCCAAAAATGTTGCAGAAACAAAGCAACCCCAGAATATTTATGTTGTCGGCACAAGAACTATTACCAATGTTTTAAGCGGCACAGGCTCCGTTCAGCCTGCGGATACATATAACGTTGCCGCAACTGTGCAGGGCGATATTATAAATGCTCCCGTAATCGAGGGTTCAGAGGTACAAAAAGGCGATGTACTTTACGAAATTGATTCTTCCGATGCAGAAAACTCAATTAAAAACGCAAGAAACAGTCTGCGCACCGCACAAATGAGCTATGAGGATGTCCTTGAGGGCTACGAGGACCTTTTTGCGACCTCCGATTGGACAGGAAAGGTTACAAAGCTTGATGTTGAGGTCGGTGACAATGTTTCTGCAAATCAGATAATTGGTCATGTCCGTGATGATTCCACAATGCTTCTTGACGTGAAATTTTTTGATTCCGACCTGGCGGGTGTTTCGGTGGGAACAAGTGCCGAGGTAACGGTGCTTGATTATTACGAAACTATTCCCGGAACGGTTACGGAAATTGATATTGTTCCCGTGGTCAATTCCAATGGTGCGGTAACAAGAAACGTCACGATTGCCGTCAATAATCCCGGCTCAATATCTCCGAACTTTACAGCAACCGCTTCTATCGCAGGCAATGTGAGCGCCGAAAGCGGTACATTTTCCTATAATGAGGACGCTGATATAACAGCAGGCGTTTCCGGCGAAATTGTGGCTCTGGGTATTTCTGAGGGTGGAATGATAACAGAGGATATAGAGTATATCAGGGTTTCTTCAGAAAGCCTTGACAAACAGCTTGAAAGAGCTGCAATTTCCCTTGATAATGCAAGAACAAGCTATAATAATGCCCTTGAAAAGCTTGACGATTATAAGATAACTGCGCCGATTGCAGGAACGGTTATCGAAAAGAATTTTAATCTTGGCGAAACCATTGACTCTCAATCGGGAAACATTGTTGCGGTTATTTACGATATGTCAAAGTACACATTTGATATGAATATTGACGAGCTTGATATAACAAGCATTAACGTAGACCAAACGGTAAAAATCACCTGCGAAGCAAGAGAGGGCAGCGAATACGTTGGCTATGTATCCAAAATCAGCAAGCAGGGAACTTCACAGAACGGCGTTACAAGCTATCCCGTAACCATCACCATTGAAGACCCCCTTGCCCTTGAAGAGTTGCTTCCCGGCATGAATGTCGATGCAGAAATTGTTGTTGAAACAGTTGAGAATGTCGTTGCAATTCCTGTTGAAGCGGTGTCAAGAGGAAACATGGTAACGGTTATCAAGGCAGAGGACGTTGAAAAATATGGTCTTGAACTCAAGAATAGCGGAATGACAATGCCGACAGGCAATTTTGCAGGTGCTCAAAGACCTGCGGTAGGTGCAGACGGCGAAATGAGAAAACCTGAAAATGTCCAAATTTCAGAAGACGAACAGCTTTCCGGGAATCCGGAAACCCCCGACGGCGAAAAGCAAGACGTGAACATTCCTGAAACAGATAACAACGGACAAATAAATAATTCCATGGCTGAAAGCAACGGAGAAAAAGCCGCAGACAATATTCAAAAAGCACCAAATGGCGAAGTTTTGGAGACGGAAAAAGGAGCTCCGGAGCAAACTCAAAACGTAGATAATAAGCCTCTTATTCCGGATCAGGATAACGCTTCCCAAAGCGTACAACTTCCCGAAAACAGTGAACTGCCCGCAGAAGAATCTCATTCGGGCAGACCCGGCGGTCAGATGCCGGGAGGAATGACCTACCCCGGCGGCAACGTTGGAGGCAATGCGGGCGCAAATGCCAACGCAAACGGTCAGGGCTCTTACGGAACAATTTCAGCGGAGGCACAATCAGAAGCTGTCCGTGTGACCCTTGGTGTCAGCGACGACGATTTCGTGCAGGTTACAAGCGGACTTGATGTAGGCGATGTTATTATTGTCCAGAACCAGACTGTAAGCAACGGTATGTTCGGCTTTTCAGGCGGCGGCATGATGGGCGGCGGCATGATGGGTGGCGGTATGCCCGGTGGCGGAATGGGTGGCGCACGTCCTGCAGGCGGCATGGGCGGCAGATAAGGAGTATGCGGCGTGATTACACTTAAAGACGTATACAAAATTTACTATATGGGTGACAACGAGGTCAGAGCCGCAGACGGCATAAATCTCCACATTCAAAAAGGTGAGTTTGTCGCAATTGTCGGGCAGTCGGGTTCGGGCAAATCAACAATCATGAACATTATCGGCTGTCTTGACACTCCCACGGAGGGAAATTACTTTCTAAACGGTATTGATGTTGGCACAATGAATGACAACGAGCTTGCCGAGTTTCGCAACAAGACCCTTGGATTTATTTTTCAGCAATACAACCTTATTCCAAAGCTCACGGTTGTAGAAAATGTTGAGCTTCCTCTCCTTTACGGAGGCTATGACAGAAGTGAACGCCGTGAACGTGCTCTTGCAGCTCTTGCAAGAGTGGGTATTGCGGATAAGTATAAAAGCTATCCGAATCAGCTTTCCGGAGGTCAGCAGCAGAGAGTTTCCATTGCCCGCGCCCTTGCCGGAAATCCATCTGTTATCCTTGCAGACGAGCCCACGGGTGCGCTTGACTCAAGAACAGGCAGAGAGGTTATGGATTTCCTCACAAAGCTTCACAGCGAGGGGAATACCATTGTTCTTATTACTCATGACAATTCAATTGCCGTCACAGCAAAAAGGATTGTGCGTCTGCATGACGGAAAGATTGTTTATGATGGTCCATCTGATGCACCCGGAGCCGTTGTTCAGGCGCACGTTTCGTTTGATGACGACCCACTTCTCAAGAAAAAGCGTGAAGAAGCATTTGCAAAAGATGCAGAGTTAAAACGCAAAAAAGCCGAAGCACAGGCGGCGCAAAAAAACGTTGGAGGTGAGGGCGAATGAATTTAGGAATGAATTTTATGCTTGCCCTCAAGGGACTTGCCACAAGCAAGATGAGAGCGTTTCTCACAATGCTTGGCATTATTATCGGCGTTGCGGCGGTTATTATCATCATGAGCCTCGGAAACGGCATGGAGGTTATGATGACAGACTCCTTTGAAAGCATGGGGTCAAACACCCTTTCGGTTACCCTTATGGGACGAGGTTCAACAAGAACTGCAACGGTTGATGATATGTATGAAATAGCAGCAGAGAACCCCGAAAGTATTCTTTGCGTCAGCCCAACGGTTACTGTAAGTGGCAGAGTAAAGGCGAACGGCGAGGAGTATTACCCAACGGTCACAGGCGTTGGAGAGGATTATCTTGACGTCAAGAATTATAAGCTTGATTACGGCAGAATGATTCAGTATATTGATATTTCTTACAGAAAGCCGGTTTGTGTTGTTGGCGCATTTTATAACTCAGAAACGGTTTTTGACGGAAATGCCATTGGAAGCATGATTAAAATAAACGGAATCAAATATACCATTGTCGGCGTGGTTGAAGCAATCGGCGACGATCCTGCCGATGAGGACAGCTCAACCGATAATTTTATTTATATTCCATACAGCAATGCCAGCAAAATGAGCTGGATGCGCAATATTTCCTCCTTTACCTTTGTGGCACTCAACGATGACACCGTTGATGAAGCGGAAAATGCCATAAATTCGGAGCTTACCAAAATTTACGGCTCTGATGATTATTACATTATCCTCAATATGTCCGAGCTTCTCGATTCCCTTTCGGAAATCATGGACACCTTTGTTCTTGTGCTTTCTGCAATTGCCGGAATTTCACTGCTTGTTGGCGGCATTGGCATTATGAACATCATGCTTGTTTCCGTAACCGAGAGAACCCGTGAAATAGGCATAAGAAAAGCCCTTGGTGCAAAGCAGATTTTTATAAAAAGTCAGTTTGTTATTGAGGCAGCAACAACAAGTGCCATTGGCGGGATAATCGGCGTAATACTTGGTATTCTCATTGCAGACTTTGCAGGAACTGCGCTTGACATTGAGTCTGCCCCCACCCTTTCTGCGATTGGACTTGCCTTTGGTATATCCGTTGGAATAGGCGTTGTTTTCGGATTTCTTCCTGCAAACAAGGCGGCAAAGCTCAACCCTATTGACGCTCTGCGAAATGAATAAGGTTGTCGCATAATATTAAAATGGCAATAAACAACAATTTGCATACACAAAAGGAATGATATAAACTATGAAAAAATTTTTAGGCATTTTTCTTGCGGTTGTAATGCTTGCTTTGACGATGACCTCGTCACTTTGCATGAGTGTGTCTGCCGTAAAGGGCAAAAAAGGCTCGGCGGCATGGGTTTCTGACAACGAAATTATTGATGTTGTCGGTATGCTTGAAATAATGGTTGGTGACCAATACGGAAACCTTAATCTTGATGCAGGCGTTACCCGTGCGCAGTTTGTAAAAATGATGATAAGCGCATCTGTCTATAAGCAGAGCGCAAGCAAGGGGATTTCAAATTCTCCTTATCCTGATGTAAGAGCAGGTCACTGGGCAAGTGCATATGTCCAGACTGCGGCTGACAACGGGCTTGTCAAGGGTTATCTTGACGGAACATTCCGCCCCGATAAGCCTGTAAAGCTTGAAGAAGCGGTTACTGTTGTTCTCAGACTTCTTGGCTACACCGCAGACGATTTGCAAGGCGCATATCCTGCGCCGCAGATGGCAATGTATGATCAGCTTGTCCTTTCTGCGAAAATAAGCGCAAAGCAGGGCGACAATATAACACGCCGTGATTGTATGTACCTTGTGTATAATATGCTCAACTCCGACAAAAAGGACGGCACAATTTATTGTGAGTCCCTTGGCTATGCCGTTACCGCAGAGGGAATTATTGACTATATCACGTTGCTTGAAAGCGAAACAGATGGTGATTTTGTTTACACCGGAACACTTAATGACAGCCGCATGACCTTTGACCCTTATGCTCCGGCAAATGTTCGTGTTTACAGGGATAATGTTTCCACCACCGCAGACAGTATCTGCGAATACGACTACGTTCGTTTCAATAATGCAACCCGAACAATCCGTGCATACTCCGACAAAGCTTTCGGAATGGTTGACAAGGTTGTGACAACAGGCGCAAATCCTTCGGCGGTCGTTGTTGGCGGAACTTCATACACGGTTTCAGGCACAAATGCGGCATTTAAGTTTTCTGATTTTGGTGAATTTTCAGAAGATGCTCTTGTTATGCTCATTTTTGACAGAAAGGGCTCTGTGTTTGATGCTTTTGCCGCAGACGAGGCACTTATTAACCGTTTTGCCGATGAGGACACAAAGCTTTCTGATATAGTTGAATCAACTCTTGAAGGCGGAAAACGCATAACTGACCTTGCAAGCTGGAAAGAACTTGTTCCTTTTGACACAGCAAGCGCAACACTCTATCTTGACGAAAAGACCATAACAGAAAACGATGTAAAAGCAAACGACATTGTTTATTGGTCAATTCCTTTTAAGCGTATTTATCTTTACAGAAAGACAGACACGGGTATGCTTACGGGTGTGGCTCCGGCGGCATCTCCAACAACCCTTTCGATAAATGGAACTGCCTATTCCATAGGGAACAACGATGTTTCCTATAAGGTTTCCTCCACCGGAAGACACTTTACAAAGGATGATTTTGTAACCGTGTTCCTTGGAAAAGACGACGTTGTTGAAGAAATTGTCATCGGTGACATTTCCTTTATTGACGACACGGATGACGACACCGATATTATCGGCATTATTGAAGCAACAATTGAGGGAACGGTTGTTGTTGACGGAACTGATGCATGGAAGCAAAAGATTCCTCTTGATATTTCCAAGGCAACCTTTGCTGCAGGCGGAAATACAGAGGACAGGATTTCAAATGCCGATCAGGTGAAACCCGGGGATATACTCTATTGGTCTGTACCTTTTAACACCGTTTACGTTTACAGAGATACGGCAACCGGCGTAATCAAGTCCATTGTATATAACAATGGTATGCCCTCGGCACTTGTTCTTGGCACAACCACTTACACTCTCGGTTCAAATTCGGTAAAAATAAGCTTTTATAACAATCAGTTCCGCAAGGACGATTTTATCACGCTTTCTCTTGGCAGAAACGGAGAGGTTATCACTGCAACACCTGCGGATGCCTCCGACTTTTCAAAATATACAACTGACAGCGCAACTTATGCTGATGTTTTAAGCTCAACGATCAGCGACCCCATTGTTGTTCTTTCTGATACGCAGAGCTGGAAGTCACAAATTCCCTTTGATCTTTATTCTGATGGCGTTACACTTTACAGGGATAATAAGCAGATAAGTCCTGATGAGGTTGCGGCATACAGCGTTGTTTATTACAGCGCACCGCTTAAAACTGTGCTTGTGTTCGATGAAAAGGTTACAGGAAACTTTGAAGCCTGTGCTCCCTCAAGAATCAGCCCGACCTCTGCAACGGTTGCCGGAACAAATTATGCTCTTGAAACCTCAGATGTTGTCCTTGCGTTTTCAAATATCGGCTCTTTCAAGATTGGCGACATTGTTACGGTAATACTTGGCAGAACCGGCGGAATTGCTGCAGTTGTTGACGGTTCTGAAACCACAAGTGAAGCTTACGGAGTTATTACAGCCGTTGGCGAAAAGCAATACACCCGAAGCAACGGAACCTCTTACACCGCCGACACCGTTACTGTTGTCCTTACAAACGGAAAAACCGTGACCTATGAACACAGCGACAATGGTTTTGACACAGGCGACTTTGTCAGAATAACGGTTAAAAACGGAAAGGCGGTTATAACAAAAACAGCCTCCAAGGTAGGAAATGAAGACATAAACGCCATAAATAAGCTTATTGCGGCAGGCGCATTTGCCGAGGGCTCTGTGATTTATGACGTGTATTATTCAAACGTGATGAGAATATATCCCTCAAGACTTGATGGCGCAAAGCTTGTTGCAAAGGATGTTCTTTATTGCAAGACAGATGATGACGGCGATATTGACACCCTTATTCTCAATGATTTCACAGGTGATATGCACAAGTATATGTATCTTATTACCCGTTCTTCTCGTTCAGCTGAAGTGTCAAACGCAACCTATTACGGTTACATGGATGGCGCATATACATCCGTGTCCGGAGGAAACTATGTGAACATCAAGGATGAGGGCGGAGTAGCAGTTAAGTACGACGGAAATGCTGTCAACAAAATTGAGAACATAAAGGTAACCAACATCTCGAAAAAATATCTTTCCGAGGAGGTTTGCATTATAAACGATGTGACCTATGACATCTGGGATAAGGCGAGTGTTTATGTTGACCCCGGTGTAGGCTCCGATTACGAGGAGGCAACAATCGAGGATATTCTTGACGGAAATTACTCAACCATAAGAGTGTTCTACGACAACGCGCCCGACAGAGGCGGAAAAATCAGAATGATTCTTGCAAGATAATGTGATTCTAATGCAGATTAACGCAGTTTTCCTCCCTTTAAATGCGTTGGCTATACGTTTTAAAAGAGCTTCCTGTCTGTTCCTCCATTCGGACAGGAAGCTTTGCTGTCAGGTGTAAACAGAACGGCGTCAATTGTGAAACGGATTTTGTCTAATTTTGAAGAACTTCTCACGAACGCTTTTTAAAATGTACTTATTTGCGTAACTTAAAAAACACAATCTATTATGTAATTTTTGCTTGAAATTGTTTTTTGTTTGGTGTATCATATATAATGTTCAGAGGTGGTTGCCTTTATGAACATATGATTATTGTGATGAGCGTGCTGTTTTCCCCTTTTCAGTACGTTGACTAATCCCCCTTTTTCCCCGTTCCGCCCCCCGGAACGGGGAGTTCTTTTTAAACCGATTGACGGCGGGAGCGTTTTTTACATAGTGGGGTGATTTGTACAAAAGGCGTATAATTATTTTGTCCAAGGTATGAAAGTTTCACGTTTGTTGTTGACAAAAATTAAATGTTGTGATAAAATCAACTTGCAATGATAATATTTTGAAAGGATGTTTGCCCATGAAAAAACTTAGAATTGTTTCGTTGCTTCTGACACTTGTGCTTGCGGCAGGGATGTTTGTTTCTTGCGGAGATGAAACGGTGAAAGACAATGAAAATGATGTTCAGAACGATGTTGTAAAAGACGAAAAAAAGGACGATGGAGGAAAGGTTACCGATCCCAATGCGCTTGAGCTTCCGGAAAACCTCAATCTTGAGGGCGAAACTTTCAATATGTATATTGCCCATTCTGCAAATAACAAGGACTACATTGTTGAAGAATTGACCGGCACAGATATTCTCATCGATGCAAATTATGAAAGAAACGAAGCGGTGAAGCAGGAGCTTGGCATAGATCTTAACTTTGTTGGCTCAACTCTTACCACAAGCGGCGGTGATCAGAAGCAGGAAACAGATAAGATTTCCTCTCTCATTCTTGCCGGGGACACGACATATGATGCATTTATTCAGGTTCAACATTCGGGAATGCCCGGTCTTATCCAGGAGGGAATGTTCCTTGACTGGAACGAAATCCCCGTTATAAATCTTGAAAAGCCCTGGTGGTATTCAAATGCTCTTCGCGACATAACCTTTGGAAACAAGATTTTCTGCATGACCGGAGACTATAACCTTCCTACATTCACAAACACTGCACTTCTTATTTTCAATAAGGCAATGATGGACGAGCTTGAACTTGAGTATCCTTATCAGTTTGTACACGACGGAACATGGACTCACGACAAGTTTGTTTCGTATATTCAAGCAGCAACCAAGGATCTCAACGGTGACGGACAGATGAACTGGGAAACAGACCGTTATGGCTTTAATGGTTGGGAATATGAGCAGCTTCCCGCCCTTTATGTCGGATACGGCGGAGTTACTCTCAAAAAAGACGACAACAATTTGCCCGTTCTCAACATCTATTCTGAACAGCAGAACAATGTTATTGATGCAATGATTGATGTGTTCTCAAACCGTGGAGCAACCATTGAGAGCAAGACCGGCGCAAACTACAGAAACTCCTTTAAAGAGGGCAGACTTCTTTTTGTTGACGGCTTCTTCCACCATCTCCAGGCGTATTCCAACGTTGAACATGATTTCGGCTTTGTTCCATATCCCAAGCTTAATGAAGAACAAACGGAATATTATTCAAGATCTGCAAATATCGGATGCCTTACATATATTCCCGTCACACTTTCTCCTGACAGATATGAACTTGTGGGTGCAACGCTTGAAACAATGGCATATTATTCAAACAAGCTTGTTCTTCCCAAGTATTTCGATATTGTTCTTACAATCAAGAGTACTCGTGATGTTGAATCCGAGCAGATGATTCCCATTATCAAAGACTCTGCGTGCTTTATGGACCAGGCTATTGGATTTTCACCCAACGGCATTGTAAAGAGTGGTCAAAACACCCTTGCTTCTCATTGGATGTCTTCAAAAACAAATTATGAAGAAAAGCTCAAAACTCTTATTGAAACTTATTCCGATGGCGAATAATTTTTAAAAACAATTATATAGTTTTTTGCACCGTTGCTTGCTTTGTAAAGCGGCGGTGCTTCTTTTGTTTATAAATTCCAAAATACTGTTTTTTGCAAATTTTACAGGGCAAAATTGCCCTTTTATATAAATAAGGAAAATAACTCTTGACAAATTGCGACGTTTGTTGTACAATATATAAGTATAGTTATGCTTACAATGGGTGTAGTGTGTTTAATCACATTTTAAAAATTTGATTTTGTACTTTGTGGTTAGTTTACTTAACTTAATGTTTAAGGAGTATATATGAATCTGTTTGCATTCAGAATTGTCTGCCCATATTGCGGCAACAAACACAGGTCAAATAAAGAGGGCATCTGTCCTCATTGTAATAAAAGGTATCTGCTTTCACAGTCGTCTTCACCGAAAATTCCGTTTGCGGCAATTTTCAGAGGACTTGGGGAACTTGCAACAGGTGTGAAGGATGAGATTTCTGATTTTCTCAGCCACACGAACACACGTCAGAAACAGCTTCTTTTGGGAATGGTTGCAATAATGGCAGTTATTCTTGTGCTGTTTATTTCAGCGGCTGTCAATCTTTCAACTCTTGATGCAAATGAATATGTTGCTCCCGAAAGAACGGGAATCCCTGTCATCTATTACACGGGAAGCACAGCGCATTGCCTTTTCAAAGACGGAAAAACTGTTGAGCTTGGTATTGGTGACGTTGAAAAGTTTGACTTCTCGGCGGATGGAAGTATTATGTATATACTTTTTTCGGGAAGAATTACTGCTGATGTTGATTCTGCTCAAGAGGGCGACTACGTCGTGAGAATTGATAACGGCAAAAACCTTGAAATTGTGGCAAAAGGCGATGTGGGAAAGGTTTCATATCTGACAGGGGGAAACTGCGAGCATCTTTATTTTATTCTTCCGGAAAGTTCGGGAGTGAGTGTAAACGGAAATGCTTCCGATGAAGATGTGGATAAAGAAATCCTTGATGCGATGGAATACTATTCCAATATCTCATCACAAACTCCTGCAAGTGAAGCCCCGGACAATTCCGAACAGGTGGATCCCGGGGAACAACCGCAGGAAACACCGGAGCAATCAGTTACCGCAACGGTAATGTCCCTTTCACAGCTTGGTGAATACACTCTCTATTATTCCCACAGACGAGGCACCGGCAGGGTTATTGCAGAGGACCTTACGTCCACGGATATGGCGGTTTCTCCCAACGGAAGATACCTTATATATTGTGCCGCCGACAGCGAGGGCTCGGAGCTTGTGAAATACAGGGTTTCAAAAAGGAACTCCGAGGAAACCGGTGTGAAAAATGCCAGAGCACTTTCGGTTGATAACAAAGGAAAGTTTTTCACATATGTCAAAGCCAACGCCGAGGGCAAGATGAACCTTTCATATTGCAGAAATGCCGATGATAAAATCACAGTGACACTCCCCGACCGTGCCGCAAGAGAGATTGTTTTCTCGGCAGATATGCATTCCTTCGCGTTGAGATTTGATGATTACACAATATTCAAATCCGCTTCCGACAGTCAGTTCAGAACCGTTAATTTTGACACTACCTCCGATTTCGGATATAAGAGAAATGTCTATGCTCAGACTGTTTCCATGGAGCAAGATGATATTTCTTTGGATTTCAGCGTGCTTGAGGGAGGCCTTTTCCCGTTTTTCTATTATGATGCATCCGGAAGAACAATTTACCGTGTGCTTGAGAACGGCTCAAAGAGTCCATATCTTGATGTGGCAATTGAGGATGCGGCTGTTTCGGATAACGGAGTTCTTGCCTATATTGCCGGGGACACGCTTTACACCGGAAAGCTTTCATCAGGAAGAAATTCAAAACGCACCATTGCAACTAATTTTTCATATGAGCTTTACGATATTTCTCCCGACGGAAAGACACTCTATCTGAGCGACCCTCAAAGCGGCAGATACTTCACACTTCCCACAAATTCCGCTGACGGCACAGCCCCCGAGCTTCTGACCGAGAATACGGCTTTCATAAAGGCTTCCTCTGATTCAAAGATGTTGTTCTACACCAAGGGAAGCGAAGCATACCTCAAGCGTTCTGCCGGAACGCCAAGGCTTACTGACAGCAATATTATTGCTGATGACACCTGCGTTTTCACAACGGACTTCTCGCAGTTTGTGTATGCAAAGGATATGGGAAGTGACACAAAAGGTAACCGAAAGATTTCGCTTTATATTTACCGTGAGGGAAAGCCAATGTTTGTTACCGAAAACCTCACAGGATTTATTACAGCAGACGGTACCGGGTTTACAGAATCACGAACTGACCGCATTTTTCCCTCGCAAGCCGCAGATGGAGATAACACCGTCAACGGTACAATGATTATCAAATGAGATTCATTCCCGATTTCTTATTTTATGGGGGTATGTGAAATGACAAAAATAACAAAGGCGGTAATCCCTGCCGCAGGACTTGGCACAAGAATGCTTCCTATATCAAAATCCGTTCCAAAGGAAATGTTGCCGATTGATGCAAAGCCTGCACTGCAATATCTTGTTGAAGAAGCAGCAGCATCGGGTATAACAGATATACTGATTATAACAGCCATGGGAAAAGAAGCCATTGAAAAGCATTTTTCCATATCCCATGAGTATGAAAGAAAGCTCCTTGCCGATGGAAAAACTGAGGCACTTGCTCTCATAAGAAAGCCAACGGAGCTTGCAAATATATATTTTATATATCAGCATGAGCAAAAAGGTCTCGGACACGCAGTTATGCGCGCAAGCGGCTTTGTAAAGGATGAGCCATTTGCCGTTATGTACGGAGATGACCTGATTGTTTCCGAAACACCTGTTGTGAAACAGCTTTGTGATGTTTATGAGAAATATGGGAAACCCACCGCAGGCGTAAAGCCTGTGCCCACAGAGCTTGTCAGCAAATATTGTTCGCTCAAGGCTGAGCCTTGCGAAGATAAAGGCGTGTACTTCGTTTCGGATATGATTGAAAAGCCAAAACCCGAGGAGATTTTCACAAACCTTTCAATTCTCGGCAGAGTTATCCTCACACCCGAAATATTTGATGTTCTTGACAACACTCCTCCCGGAGCTGGCGGAGAAATTCAGCTTACAGATGCCATGAAAACCATAAGCCGTAAAAGCGGAATGATGGCACTTGAATTTGAGGGTACACGTTATGACATTGGAAACAAACTCAGCTTTTTGAAAGCAAATGTTGAAACGGCACTCAAAAATCCTGAATACGGCGATGAGTTTAAGAAATATATTCTTGAAATTGCGGCAAAACTCTAATAGCTTCACCAATCACAGGAAACCCCCGGTAATTTTGTAATAAAGGAGATTCCACTATGTCGGCAGAAAGAATCAGCAAGGAAAATTATTACCTTGACATTGCAAAAACCGTTGCAACAAGAGCAACGTGTCTGCGCAAAAAATTCGGTGCAATAATAGTTAAAAATGACGTTATTATCTCAACAGGCTACAATGGTGCTCCCCGTGGCAGACAAAACTGCTCGGACTTGAATTACTGCATGAGGGATAAGCTCAATATTCCCCGTGGAGAAAGATATGAGCTTTGTCGCTCTGTACACGCTGAGGCAAATGCCATTATTTCCGCCTCCCGTGACCAGATGCTTGGCTCAACGCTTTACCTTTCCTGCCTTGACGGCAAAACAGGTGAGCTTGTGGGTGATACCTGCTGCTGTCAGATGTGCAAGCGTCTTGTTATAAATGCAGGCATCGAAAAGGTCATCATAAGAAACACAGACGAAAAATATACCGTTTATCATCCTGAAGACTGGATAACTGACGACGATAGCCTTGGCGGAAAACTTGGCTATTGATTGATGCGGTAACAACCGATATTTTTAAGGAAAAACTATGAAAAAAATTCTTTTTGTATGTACAGGAAATACCTGCCGAAGCCCTATGGCGCAGGCGGTGGCACAGGTTAAAGCAAAACAGCGCGGAATAAAGGCTGTTTTCGCCTCTGCCGGACTTTATGCAATGGGCGATGACACGTCCAACAGCGCACAGATTGCCCTGGGCCTCAAAGGAATAAGCTTTTGTAAAAAGTCCGAACTGCTCACAAAAAAGCTTGCCGATGAAGCTGATCTTATTTTCGGAATAACCGCAAGTCACACCGAAAACATAAAGCGTGCTTTTCCGAAAGCGGCACATAAGGTGATGAGATTTCCAACGGAGATTCCCGACCCATATGGCGGTGATATTTCCGTTTATAAAGCGTGCCTTGAAAGCATTTCCAATGGCGTGGATAAGCTTTTGGATAACCTTGAAAAGGGAGAATATGATGGAATTTAAGCTTGTTCCAATGACAAGGGAACATATTCCTTTTGTGGCACGTCTTGAAAGAGAGAATTTCTCTGTACCTGAATCAGAGCAAAGCCTTCTTGAAACGCTCAAATCCGATATAGCTCTGTATTTCACCGCATTCTGCGGTGACACCCCTGTTGGATATATAACAGCTTATGTGTCGCTTGACACGGCAGATATTCTGTCTGTTGCGGTGGAGGGGGAATACCGCAGAAAAGGATATGGAAGAAGAATTATCCGTTCTTTTGCCGATATTTGCCGCCAAAGGGGACTTTCTCTTGTCACGCTTGAGGTGAGACAGTCAAATATCCCGGCAAGAACGCTTTATGAATCGGAAGGGTTTATAAGTGTCGGGGTGCGCAAAGGATATTATAAGCTTCCAAAGGAAGATGCGGTTTTATATGATTTGAATTTGGAACAAAAAGAAAAACTGTAAGTGAATGGTAACTTCGGCAGGAAACTGCTGTGTGACTTGCTTTGAGCTGTCTTGCAGTTCGTAAAGTGAGTATTAAATCAGAGGTGTTTATGAAAATTTTAGCAATAGAGTCATCCTGCGATGAAACCTGTGCCGCAGTTGTGGAGGATGGGCGATATACACTTTCAAACGTAGTTGCTTCCCAGATAGAAACACATGCCCTTTACGGCGGTGTGGTTCCCGAAATTGCTTCAAGGGCACATTCGGAGGCGATATGGGGAGTGACCGAAAAGGCTCTTGCCGATGCGGGTGTGACGCTTGACGATATAGATGCAGTTGCGGTTACAAGCTGTCCCGGACTCATCGGCGCATTGCTTGTGGGTGTGAGCTTTGCAAAAAGTCTTGCTTATGCAAGAAAAATCCCGCTTATCCCGGTGCACCATATAAGGGCGCACATTGCGGCGGCATACACTGTGTATAACGGAAAAGACGGAAATGATTTGCTTGAGCCACCGTTTGTTGCACTGGTTGTTTCGGGTGGGCACACATCGCTTATTCATGTGAGTGACTACACGCATTTCGAGGTTGTCGGCGCAACAAGGGACGACGCTGCGGGAGAATGTTTTGATAAGGTCGCAAGACTTTTCGGTTTCACTTATCCCGGAGGAGCAAAGCTTGATAAAGCGGCAAACGGAGGAGATCCGACTGCTTTTTCTTTCCCTGATGCCAGGGTCAAGGACAGCCCATATGACTTCTCTTTTTCAGGCTTGAAGACGGTGGCTGTAAACGCCATTCACAACGCAGAACAAAAGGGAGAAAAAATTCCCGTTGCAGATTTTGCCGCTTCTTTCACAGAGGCAATTGTCAAGGCTCTTTCGTCAAGGCTTGCTTCTCTGTTTGACGACAAGCAAAGGAATATGCCCAAAAAGCTTGTTATAGCCGGTGGAGTTGCAGCAAATGACCACCTGAGGGATGCACTTGAGAAAATGTGTGTCCAAAAAGGAGTTAAGCTTTACCTTCCACCAAAATCTCTTTGCGGTGACAATGGTGTTATGACCGGTGCACAGGGGTATTACGAATATCTTGCCGGCTCACCTGAGGATTTTAACAAGCTTGAGCTTAACGCTTGCGCAACAAAGGATGTTGATTCTCACGAATTATAAGTGGGAAATGATATGTGAGTTTACATAATTATAAGAAAGTGTAAACCGTAGTGAACATGAAAAGCAGAGCGAGTTTTCCACAAATTGTAGAAAAAGTTGTGGAAAACCTGAGCAAAAAATCACGCCGGATGTCGAATCTGCGTGACTTTTCCACAGGCAAAGAGAGTTTGAAATCAAAAATCTGTGGAAAACTTTGTGGATTGTGTGGAAAAGATTATGTAAACAAGGCACTGTTTCTTTGGTTGAATTCTTGAAAATAAACAGTTTTTAAACTTCAATATAAATTAAAACGGCGAACAGAATCCCGGAAGATTTCACAATATCGCCGTGCAAATGCGGACATAATCCGTGTTTCGGAAAGGACGTTTTAACGATGAACAGCATGAGCGAAGAAAAACAGATTTCCCAGGCGGTCATAAAAAGACTGCCCAGATATTACAGGTATCTGCGTGAGCTTATAAGAAACGATATTATGCGTATAAGCTCCAAGGAACTTGCAAAAAGAATGAACGTTACAGCTTCCCTTATCCGCCAGGACCTCAATTGCTTTGGAGGCTTTGGTCAGCAGGGTTATGGCTATAACGTAAAGTATCTCTATAATGAAATATCCCGTATCCTTGGTGTTGACAGAGGCTTTACGGCAGTTATTGTCGGCATGGGTAACCTTGGAAGTGCGCTTGCCAATAATCCTCTTTTTGAAAAGAGAGGCGTTGCTATCAAGGGACTTTTCGACATTTCCGAGCACGTTATCGGTCAGGAATGGAATGGCGGTCTTAAGGTTATGAGCATGGATGATTGCGCAGATTTCTGCCGTGCAGGAAACATTGATATTGCGGTTCTGACTGTCCCAAAAAGCGAGGCACAGTCTGTTGCCGAGTACCTTGCAGCGGCGGGCATAAAGGGGTTCTGGAACTTTTCCAACATGGAGCTTTCGTTGCCGGATTATGATGTGAAAATCGAAAACATTCATCTCGGCGACACTCTTATGACACTTTGCTATGAGCTTGCAAAGCCTGCAGGCGAGGATGACTAAAGAGATATAGCTGTTATCTCTGTCAGATAGATAAATATGTGTGTTTGACTTACACGCCCGGAGTGCGTGCTAAGATGTGACGGTTGCCTTCGATGCATGAGCCATGTGTCAGAGGGCAATGGAAAGGACTTACACGGTTTAGTTTATGCTTCTTCAAATGCTTGGTTCAAGTTCTCCCTCGGAGATACTTTTCAACCTTCTTCTTTTAATTCCCACGCTTCTTATTTCGCTCACAGTTCATGAAGTGAGCCACGGTTGGGCGGCATATAAGCTCGGCGACCCCACTGCACGAAACCTTGGCAGACTTTCGCTTAATCCCATAAAGCATCTTGACCCGATAGGTGCAATTATGCTTCTTCTTTTCGGGTTTGGTTATGCAAAGCCTGTGCCTATAAACACAAGGTATTTTGGAAAGCCCAAAAGGGATATAGTTCTTGTTTCGCTTGCAGGACCTGCTTCAAACCTTGTGCTTGCATTTTTCGGAATGTTCTTTTACTTGCTTTGCGGAAAATTTATAAGCGCAGACAACATGTATGTAATGTCTGCGGCGGTTTTGTTCTTTTGGCTGTTTGTTTCCATAAATGTGGGACTTGCGATTTTTAACCTCATTCCGATTCCGCCTCTTGACGGTTCAAGACTTGTGACGGTGCTTCTTCCGCAAAAGGCAATGGTGTGGTTTTTCAAATATGAAAGGTATATTCAGATAATTCTGTTTATACTTTTGTGGAGAGGATTTTTTGACACCC
>JAZQKV010000027.1:0-10078 GCA_045542335.1 Eubacteriales bacterium | reverse complement strand
AAATATTGAATTGCAAAAAATCTTGGAATGAGTTTTACAACAAAAGCCGTCCGATGTATTTACACCGGGCGGCTAAAACTATCAAAAGGCATCTGAATATGTTAAACGCTTAAATCTCCACCCAAAGCATCCAACAAATTCTTTTTATGCATTATAAAGCTTTTCTGGGATCGTTTGGAGCGAAGTCCCAACTGTTTATATATCAATACTGCATCGAGGTGAGCTTTATGAGCATTTTTTCGTTGTCATATTGCTCTTTTGGGAGCTTTGATTTTGCTGTCATGAGAGCCGCCTTGTTCTTGCGGATTTCTCCGCATTTACGACATTTGTGAATTATAACATAGCCCTTTTTTGGGTCAGGCTCGCAAGAAACAGGCGATAAAATTCCGCCGCAATCTGCGGCTCTGTCTCCGGGGAACACGTCAACGTGAAGCGAGCAAAGACACTTCGGACAATGGTTGCGGCTTGTCACCTCAAGGGGCAAAACCTCAAAACCACAGTTTGCACAGGTAAAGCCTGCATCGTTTTTTGTGAATCTGCTTGTTTCCATTTTCTTTGTTACCTCCACCGGATTTTTGCAAAACGATTATATCACATTACTGCCTGTTTGTCAAGTCGCATTGCACTAAACACTTTAAACCGCCTCTTTTCAAAAGCTTTTGCCCCCTGATAATGCAATGATCCTCTTGATTTGTTCATGAAAAAGTGGTAAAATTTTTTATGTGATAAATAATTTTTTGACGAAGAAATGCGTACTAACTGAATTTGCCAATCGTTGCACGCTCTCCTCGTATGCCCCTTTGATGCATTATTCCGCTTTGGCGGCTAATATAAAAAGAAAGAAGGCTTTTAAATGAAAACTCTAAAAAAAGCGGCAAGTGCATTGCTTGCAATTGTTATGCTCAGTTCTGTTGCAACAACAATTGCGTTTGCAAATCAAACTGCAACAGCCGATTCCCGTGAAGCTACCATTTCAGAAAACCCATCTGCCATTTCACCGGCTCCCTCACAGCCTGCACCGCTTTTCATCGCCGAAAAAGCTCCCTCTATCGACGGAAAAATCCCAACACCTGAAATTGTCCGTCTGAAAGAATATACCAACGAGCTTTTTGAGGTCGTTAAGGAAATAAGTGCAAGCGAAGCAAAGATTTCGTGTGTGGACGTTGTCCCGCGCGAAGGCATGAGAGGCGTAATGACCGAACACTCCGCCTACATTGTCCCCGACTATGTAAAGGACAACAAGCTTTACACCGACGGTTACACAGCAAAGCAGATTTACGGCATTAACTTTGAATACAGCGACAGCCTGAAATTTTTGAAGAATATGGGTATTATTGAACAATATCCAAGTCCCGATATTGCGCATCTGAGAGCAAATATTTATTATAACTACGGATATATGCAGTTTTACAGTCCTGACAAAGAAGTTCTTTATTATGGCTGCTATAACCCATTCACTAACATAATTTATATGTATCCCGGCACCATGACACACATTGACAACGACGGAATTGCATATTTGTATGATAAAGACACAGTTTATAAAGTGAAATTCAAGCCAACAATTATATCCGTGCTTTACAACGGCAAAAGAATCGGCTTTGACCAGCTGCCCGTAATCGAAAACGGAAGGACGCTTGTTCCTGTGCGTGCGATATTTGAAAAGATTGGTGCCTCAATCCTCTGGGACAACGACACCCGCACCGTAACCGCAAAAAAGGACGATATAACAATCACCCTGACGATAGACAAAACCACAGCAACAAAGAACGGTCAGGAAATCCCTCTTGATGTTCCGGCAAAAATCATAGGCGGCAGAACTCTTGTGCCGGTGAGATTTGTTTCAGATTGCTTTAACGTTGACGTTAAATGGGACGGCACAACACGCACGGTAAAGCTCACATCAAAGTAAACAAAATATAATTAAACCCCTCATACGGTAAACTTAAAAATGTTTATCATATGCGGGGTTTTCTTTTTTCGCCTATTATGAGTTACGTTTTTTCGTAAACTCCACAATCATATAAACGGACGCCTGTCAAGAACAAGCCTCAAAGGAACAGACGAATATATCTTTCCCGGCAAAGCCTGTTGAAGCTCGGCAAGGCAACAAATCGTTCCGAAAACAAGATGCAGATCATCGCCGGATTTGTCAATGTCAGAAGTTGCAGTTTCAAGAAATGCAATGTATTTCTTTGCAAACTCAAAAAGCGTTTGCTTAACCTCATCAAAGCGGTGCGTTGTCTGCCGTGTTGCCCGGTTAAGGCAATAGACCCAGTCCATTTGAATAAATCCATGGCATTTCTCAAATATTTCGCCCATGTCGCCGTCACGGTAAGCAGAAAGACAGGTGTCAATAAGTGCCTCGGGGTACGGCATGGGGTGTCTGTTATGCTCGTAATTAAAGTAATAATGAAAAGCATCGCCTATCTGAAAATAGCGTGTGAAATATTCTGCTGTGGGCTGATTTACCCACACACCTGTTTCTTTGTCGCAGTTTGCATCAAGAAAATCAAAATACTTCCTTTTCCAATCTGCGCCAACCCTCTCTGTTATAACAAGTGCCGCATAAACTCCTGCACCGGGGTGCGCCGCCTTTCCGCAATGAAGCCAATCAACATCATTAAAAATGCTTTTTACATTTTCAAAATTTTCGTATTTTTCAAGCTCATACAAAGGATAAACAGGACGTGCATCAAACAATTCAAGGGCGGCAACGCAATGCGCCGTTGTGTGCACCGGATGGTGTGTCCCCTCTTCAAAAAGACCATTTTCGGGATTCTGAAAAGACTGAATACCTTTTACGATTTGTTCATGCTGTTTGCTGTCCAACGGCATTTTGTTGAGTGTGTAAAGAATATTTGCGGCATCTGCGCAACCATATGCATTTGGATTTCGTTTTCCGTCCAACGTTGTGCGGCAAAACTTTCCGTCGCCAACATAATGGTCTTTCACCGAATTATACATTCGTTCAACAACTGAATCAATGTTTATAATATTCAATATATAACACCTCAAATCTTTGTATTCTCTGTTCTTTGGCAACAGCACAAGTCCTCAAATTTGTATGTTTCAATCACAAATATTTACTTTTGCAAGTTGAATAAGCTTCGCCTTTGTGATACCATTATATTACATATAAAAATGTATTTCCATACAAAATTGTGACCATTTTTATATAATTTCGGCAACAATCCGGAGGCACAACAAATGGCAGATAAAATGACAGCACGCTTTAAAAAGCACCTATTCAATCCGTGTCTTGAAGTTTCTGGACTTTACACGGCATTTGAAGTATTACACGACGAAAAATATTTTTTCAGCGGCGAATACCACGATTTCTGGGAAATGGTGTATGTCATGTCCGACAAGGTTGGCGTGAGCTCTGACGACAGAATTTACAGTCTTTGCCAGGGGGACATCATCTTTCATAAGCCCATGGAATTTCACCGTTTATGGTCAGTAGAAGGAAAAAAAGCGCATCTTTTCATTATGTCCTTTGACCTTAGCGGTTGTCTTGCTCCGCAATTTGAAAACCTTGTTGTGAGCCTTTCGCAAAGCTGTCGGGAATATCTCGGACGCATAATCTCCGAATTTTCAGCACGTTCCTCCAATGGCTTTGACAGCTCCATTGATGGCGGCAACTCTTCCGACAACTTTCAGGGTTGGAAACCTGACGGACTTCATGAGCTTCGTATAAAAGCTCTGCTCGAGCTTTTTCTTTCCGAAATTCTCGCAGAAAAATCCACAAATACTCACCCCCTGCCTCACACATCCGGAAGTGCCGAAATTTACAGAAAAACTGTGCAACTTCTGCGTGAAAATGTCTGCGGCAGAATCACCGTTGAACAAATCGCCACAAAGCTCAGTTACAGTCCCGCATATATCAAACGAATATTCAGCAAATACTCCGACATCGGCATCCATTCTTTTTATCTTCGTCTTAAAATCAACAAAGCAATCGAACTCATGAAATCCGGAAAATCAGTCAGCGAGGCAAGCGAACTGGTGGGTTTTTCCAACGCCAATTACTTTGGTGTCGTCTTCAAACGGGAAATGGGTGTGTCGCCGGGAAAATATGTGCGAAAATAAGTTTTATAATGGGGAGGGATTTCAGAAGAAATCCCTCCCTCATGTTATATCTTCATAAAATTTTTCATCGGAAAAGCATTTTTCAAGCGTGGCTTCAACATCTCAAGCAAATGCAATTTGTATGGAAATTGAAATAAAAAACCCGCAGTCGGACTCCATAGCATAAATATGCACCAACTGCGGGTAAACAAATCTAACAGTTCGCTTTTAGCGGTCTGTCAAAACCTATTTTTTTAGCTGTCGTTTCAGAAAAAGATTAGTTCTTCTTTTTCTTGGAAGCAACGATTGCAATTACAACAACTGCTACAACAACAACGATGATAGCAACGATTGCGCCAACAGGCATACCGCCCTCTGCTTCTTCAGCGGGAGCTTCTGTTTCAGCTTCAGCCTCTGCTTCTGCTTCAGCTTCTGCCTCTGCCTCAGCCTTAGCTGCTGCTTCTTCTTCAGCCTTCTTAGCTGCTTCTTCTTCAGCCTTCTTAGCTGCTTCAGCCTCAGCTGCTGCCTTAGCTTCAGCTTCGATCTTAGCAAGTTCGATTGCGATTTCAGCTTCTGCCTGAGCTACAACGAAGTCTTCGTCGAATGTCTTGTCAGCCTTTGTGAATACTACCTGAGAGAAGGAGCCGGAGTACTCTGTTTCGCCCTTAACGAATACGTTGTGTACGCCTGTGAGCTTCTCGATATCAGCATTCTTGTATACCTGGTGAATGATCTGGGAGGAAGCTGTTTCGGAGTCAGAAACTTCGAACTTAGCGATAGGTTCGCCTTCGCACTTTTCATCATCGATGAATACCCAGAACTGTGTAGCTGTACCAGCCTTGTCACCGCCGAGGTTGTAACCGCACTTAACTGCTACGTTTGTAACGCCGCCTTCGCCGAAGTCAACGTTTTCAAACTTAACAACGTCGCCCTGTGTTGTTCTGCCTGTGCCGTATGCAGCAGCAAAGCAAAGAGCGTGGCCGGCAGCCTGGTCGTTTGTGTCGGGATTGTCGATAAGTGTGCACTTACCTTCGCCAACTGTTAAGATGATGTAATCTGTTTCGCCTGCTTCTGTCTTAGCAGCTACTTCGAGGAGAGCAATTTCCTTAGCAACTTCAGCTTCAGCCTGAGCCTTAACTGCTGCTTCGTCAAACTTGCCGCCTGCGTATGTAAGAACTACCTGAGAGAAAGAACCGGAGTAAACAGTCTCGCCCTTAACGTATACATTGTGGATACCTTCGATCTTGTTAGCAAGAACAACGTTCTTGTAAACCTGGTCAACGATCTGGGAGGAAGCTGTTTCGCTGTCGTTTACAGCAACCTTAGCAACGGGTTCGCCTTCGCACTTTTCGTCGTCGATGTAAACCCAGAACTCTGTACCTGTGCCGGCCTTGTCGCCGCCGAGGTTGTAACCGCACTTAACTGCGATTTCTGTTACGCCTGCTCCAAAGTCAACGTTTTCAAACTTAACAACGTCGCCCTGTGTGGTTCTGCCTGTGCCGTATGCTGCTGCGAAGCAGAGAGCATGACCGGATGCCTGATCGTTTGTGTCGGGATTGTCGATAAGTATGCACTTACCTTCACCAACTGTGAGAATCTTGTATGCGTCTTCCGCATTTACAACTGCAAAGGATGCCATTGCTGCGAGCATAAGCACGCTAAGAACAATACTTACAATTCTTTTCATTGTCGTTTTCTCCTTTTAATATAAGAATTTAAAACGGTTTTCCGCACAGCCCTTACACCTTTGGAGCTTAAGGCACGACTTTGCGGATACAATATTATATGCGCAACCTAAACATAAAATTGCTCATATAATATCTTCATGTTGTATTATACCACAAAGATTCAAGTGCTGATTTGCAAAAACAATAATTTACACCCCTCAAAATGTGCTTTTTCAATAAATAAACTGTTTTTTGGTTTGCATTTTAGTTTGGTAAATCAAATGTGAATGAAAAAATGTGCGTCTTTTCAAGTTAATAACTTTCAACCGGATTTCTGTTATCTAAAACCCCGATACTTCTCATAGCTCACACAGACGACTTTTACCTTTTTTAGTTGTGGACACAAAAAACAGATTTCACTCAAATCAATTCTTGCAAAATTTGAAATTTCCTCATTTTGAATATTGAATAATAGGTTTTAAAAATTATTTTTGCAAATTTTTAGTTCATTTTCAAAGAATAATTGCTTTTTTCACAAATTAGGTGTATTATTGTAGATGTAACTGTATCTGACAGAATCGGAGGGGAAATTTTGGATACACAGAACATTTTTTATGATTGTCCGGAAAACATATTTTTTGACTTTAACAGCGACGACGGAATCACACCGTCATACTTCCATTTTCACAACCACTTTGAAATTTCAATTGTGCTCAGCGGAAAGCTTACCATAATCAATAACGGTGACACCGTCAAGACCGATAAGCCATGCCTTATTCTTCACCGCCCCAACACTTTTCATTCTGTAATTGCGGAAAAGGGAACAAGCTATGACAGATACCACATTTATTTCAATAACAGTTATCTGATTGATTTTCCCGTGGAGTTTCTCAACATCCGTGAGCTTTTCCACTCAAATTTCAGCGTTACCGAGCTTTCCGACGACGATATTTCGGGTCTTATGACCTTTCTCAATCTTATTTTCGATGCAAACGGAAACCATTCTCGTCAATCGCTTATCCTTGCAGCTTTTCTGAACAAGCTTTCCGACTACGTCGGCACCGATAAGACCATTGAACACAACGTCAACAGCTCATACATTGAGGACGTTATCAAGTTCATTTCCGAAAACTACGGTGAACAGCTCACCGCCGGCAGTCTTGCAGACCAGTTTTATGTCAGCAGTGCAAAACTAAACATGGATTTCAAGGCGATGACCTCCATAACGCTTCACAAATATATTGTCACAGTGCGCCTTATCAATGCAAAACGAATGCTCATCGGCGGTGTCAGCGTGCTTGAAACCTCGATTGCCTGCGGCTTCTTTAACGAAAGTCATTTTATAAGGACTTTCAAGGAAAAAACGGGTGTCACACCGTCGCGTTATGCAAAAATGTTTGGTAAGGAATGGAAAAACTCACCTGATTATCCTGTGGTTATGATTTATTGACAGATATGAGGATTTGAACTTTGCGTTCTTATCCTCATTTTTGGTTTTTACCACTTGACAATCGTCTTTTGTTTATGTATAATATAATGAAAACAAGTTCAAATATCCCAAAGGAGGAGAAAAGATATGTCAAAAACTTTTTACACAACTCCTGCCAATTATTGGACGGAAGCCATGCCACTTGGCAACGGCTCTCTCGGTGTAATGCTTCATGGCGGCATTGAAAGCGAAAAGCTTTGTCTTAATCATGATACTCTTTGGTCGGGACTTCCAAAAAAGCTTGCAAAAGACGGGGCATATGAGTCATTTTCAAAAGTAAAGGCTCTTGCGCTGAATGGGGACTACTATACCGCACACAATGAGGCAAGCGAAAACTTTCTCGGAACAAACACCGAGCCATATCTTCCTTTGGGCGACCTGTTAATTGATTTTTCTTATCCCCAATGCGCCGGAAAAGACATAACTTGCGAAAACTATTCCCGTGTGCTTGACCTTGAAAATGCCATTTCAACAGTAAGTTACACAGTTTGCGGCACAGGTTACACACGCCGGTGTTTTGTTTCTTTTCCCGATGATGTTATGGCAATGAGTATCTGTTGCAAAGATGCTTCCGGTAACAATTGCTCCATGCTTAGCTTTAAGGCAAAGTTTGATTCACAGCTGAAATGCGTTTCTCTCACAGACACAGACTCTCTTTATCTCGACGGTGAATGTCCTGGTTACTCCCATGCCGATGATGCCAGGAATGTCATGATTTACGAATACTCCCAAGAGCCGGAAATGCGCGGAATACAATTCAGAAGCGGGCTTCGCATCATAACCGACGGTCAGACTTTCATGAAGTGCGACAGCATAAGTGTTGAAAACGCAAGCTTTGCAACTCTTTTGCTTGCGGCAAAGACAAGCTTCAACGGCTACAACAAACACCCCTATCTTGACGGCAGAGAATATAAAAATGCCTGCAGGGACACCCTTGACAAAGCGCAAACTCTCAACTTTGATGAGCTTACCCGTCGTCACATTTCCGATTACTCGGCTCTCTACGGCAAGATAATCCTTGACCTCGGAAAAAGTGGCAGAGAGGATATGCCAACAGACAAAAGGTTGTTGCTTTTCAATTCCGACAAGAGAAATGGAGTGGAGAATCCCGACGTAAGCCTTTACACGCTCATGTTTGACTTCGGGCGTTATCTTACAATTGCCTCCTCCCGGAAAGGCACGCAGGCAACCAATCTTCAGGGCATCTGGAACAACAGCCTGACACCCCCATGGCGTTCAAATTATACCGTAAACATAAACACCCAGATGAATTATTGGCCAACGCTTATGTGCGGACTTGAAAGCTGCTTTGAGCCGCTTATTGAGTTTATGAAAGCAAGAAGCGAAGCTGACACGGGAATGTTCACGGCAAAACATTATTATCATGCCCGTGGCTTTGTCATGCACCACAACAGCGACATATGGGCGCACACCTCGGCTGTTACAAACAACGCACAATGGGGTTTCTGGAACGGTTCTTCGGGTTGGTTTTGTCACAATCTTTATGAGTATTACGAATACACGCTTGATGAGCAATATCTCACAGAGGTTTGCTTTCCCATTATTAAAAAAGCGGCATTGTTTTACCTTGATATGCTGACGGAATGTGACGGTGCACTTCACGTTGTGCCTGCAACCTCTCCCGAAAACAAGTTTATTATCACAGACAGCAATGGTGAGGCGGTAAAATCTGCAGTGGCAAAATACACCGCCATGTCAGATGCAATTGCATATGAAGTTTTTTCGATATGCAAAAAAGTAATTTCAGAACACAATCTTTCAACCTGCGACGGCTTTGAAAGTGAGCTTGACAATGCCCTTGAAAAGATGAAGCCCTTAACCATAGGCTCCGACGGCAGACTTATGGAATGGAACGAAGAGTTTGAAGAAACCGATATAACCCACCGTCATGTTTCCCATCTTTACGCTCTGCATCCTGCACGCATCATAACTCCCGACGGCACTTCCGAGCTTGCGGATGCCTGCCGCAAGACACTTGAAAAAAGAGGAGATGCAGGTACAGGCTGGAGTCTTGCATGGAAAATCAACTTTTTCGCAAGGCTATGTGACGGAAACCACGCCCTGAAGCTTCTCGATATGCAGCTTAATTACGTCGATCCCGAAAAAGGAACAGACTATCGTTTTGCAGGCGGAACATTCCCGAATCTTTTCGACGCACATCCACCTTTCCAGATTGACGGCAATTTCGGCACTGTCAGCGGAATACTTGAAATGCTTGCAGGCTATGACAAGGACGGAAACCTCAAGCTTCTCCCTGCACTTCCCGATGCGTGGAAAAACGGCTCGTTAAAAGGTCTTCGCACAAAGGGCGGCAAAACTATTGATTTCAAGTGGGAAAATGGCAAGCTTTGCGAAAGCAAGGTTTATGAAAATAAGATTTAACCCACACACCAAGGTCAGAACACAGATTATCACAAGGAGAAAAACAGATGAAATTCTTTATTGCGTCCGACATTCACGGCTCGGAATACTATTGCAGAAAAATGCTTGAAGCATATAAAAAAGAGGGTGCTGACAAGCTCATACTTCTCGGAGACATTCTTTATCACGGTCCGAGAAACGATCTTCCCCGTGACTATGCACCAAAGAGCGTTATTTCCATGCTCAATCCTCTCAAGAAGGAGCTTCTTTGCGTGAGGGGAAACTGCGACACGGAGGTTGACCAGATGGTGCTGGACTTCCCCGTTCTTGCGGACTATGCCCTTCTGAATTTCGGCGGGAAAACCATCTATGCCACCCACGGACACAATTATAACGAAGCCACCCTTCCTCCTCTTTGCATGGGAGATATCCTCCTTCACGGTCACACCCACGTGCCGAAATGTACGGA